>JBOGJO010000295.1:0-5234 GCA_050747885.1 Thermoanaerobaculia bacterium | reverse complement strand
ATCTCCACCAGCAGCTGGTTCAGGGTCTGTTCGCGCTCGTCGTGACCGCCGCCCAAGCCAGCCCCGCGATGACGGCCGACCGCATCGATCTCGTCGATGAAGATGATGCACGGCGCGTGCTTCTTGGCCTGCTCGAACATGTCGCGCACGCGAGCGGCGCCGACGCCGACGAACATCTCGACGAAGTCGGATCCGGAGATCGAGAAGAACGGAACGTTCGCCTCGCCGGCGATCGCCTTGGCGAGCAGGGTCTTGCCTGTTCCGGGCGAGCCCATGAGGAGGACCCCCTTGGGAATCTTTCCGCCGAGCTTCTGGAATTTTCCGGGGTCCTTCAGGAACTCGATGATCTCCTGCAGCTCCACCTTGGCTTCGTCGCACCCCGCCACGTCCTTGAACGTCACCTTCTTCTGGTTGGGAGTCAGCAGTTTCGCGCGCGATTTGCCGAACGAGAGAGCCTTGTTCCCCCCCATTTGCATCTGCCGCATGATGACGACCCAGATCACGATCAGGACGATGAGGGGGGCCCAGGACAGAAGCATCGCGGTGAGAGTCGAGTCTTTCGGTTCGTCCGCCTTGATGCGCACATTGGCCTGCCGCAGCTCCTTGACGAGGTCCGGGTAAGCGGGAGCGTACGTCTTGAACTCGGCGGGGCGGACCGCTCCGGCGCCCTTCAACGTGCCGTGGATCTCGTTTCCGCGGATGGTCACTTCGTCGACTTTCTCCGCGTGAACCGAGTCGAGGAAGTCCGAAAACGTGAGCTCCTTCGTGCCGGGCGCGCCTCCGCGGAACACGTTCCACGCAAGGATGATCACGACGAGAATCACCATCCAGAGGAGGAAGTTCTTCACCATTGAATTCAAAGCGATGACTCCTTGCCGGGGCTGTCGCCCGCCCCAAGCATAACGGAACCCCGGCCCGATTTATTGCCCGATCGCGCCCCCGGAGGCTGCCGGAACCGACGCGATGTGGGGAAGATGGCCGTGCAGGCCTCCCTGCTCCATCCCGTAGCCGACCAGGAGGTCGGCGTCCTGAGACGTGAAGAGGGCATAGTCGACCAGGACCGACGCGCGCCGTTCGTTGGGTTTGTCCACGATCGCGGCGAAACGGATCGAAGACGGCCCGTCCGTGCGAAGCTGGTTCATCAGGTAGGCCTCGATGATCCCCGTGTTGACCACGTCCTTGAGGACGATCACTTCTTTTCCCGAGATCGACAGGGGGGTGGAAAAATCGATCTCGATCGATTCGTTGCCTCCGGACTCGCGGCGCGTGACGTTGATGAACTCGTAGCCGTGGGGCGTTTTGATTTTGCGGCTGAGGTCGGCCAAAAAGAACGCCGATCCCTTGAGCAGCGACACGAGCACGAGCGGCCGGTCCCGGTAGTCCCCGCGGATGCGTTCGGCAATCTCCGTCACGCGGGATTCGATCTCTTCGGCGGTGTGCTTCAGGGGCAACTCTCGCTGCATGGCTCTGATCCGCGAGATTCTATCCTGTTTTCGCGCCCGCTTTCGGCCTCGTCCGAACCGCGCGAAGCTCCCCCCGCTTCGCGACGAAATCCACGCGGCGTCCCGTCTGGAAGCGGAATTCGCCGCCGCCGGCGGCGAGACGCTCGATCGCGAAGAGCTCGCGCCGGGTGGGCGCGAATCCGTCTCCGCCCGCCGCCCGAGCCATGAGGAGCAGCGCCCGGCGCGCCGCCGCGGACGGGAGCCGGGCGAGCGCCTCCAGCCGGACGCGGGCGGATCCCGGCGAGACCCTGACGGCGGGTTCGGCGTCTCGTCGAAAGACCTCCTCGAGCCATTCCCGGTCGCGAGACAGGGCCTCGGCGGAAGCCGCGAGGTTCGCACCGACGGAAGGGCCGAACCGGCGCTCGAGCATCGGGAGCAGTCTTCGGCGGACCCAGTTCCGGTCGAGGGAGAGGTCCGAATTCGAAGAGTCTTCCCGATGCGCAATGGCCCGCGAACGGAGGTAGGCGAGAACGGCGTGGCGCGGCACCCCCAGGAGCGGCCGGAAAACGGAGTCTTCGCGCCGTTCCCGGATCCCCGCGAGGCCGCCCAGCGGCCGGCCCCGCAGGAGAGCCAGCAGAAGCGTCTCGGCGGAGTCGTCCCGCGTGTGCGCCGTCACGACCCCGGCGGCCCCGATTGCCGCCGCGATCGAACGAAGGCGGGCATAGCGGAATTCCCGCGCCGCTTCCTCGCGCGACCGGCCCTTCGTGTCGGGCTTTCCCTCGGCGAGGTGGAAGGGGATGCCGCGCTTTCCGCAGAACCGCCCGACGAACGCCGCGTGCCGCCGAGCTTCCTTTCCCCGCCAACCGTGGTCGACGTGGCCGACCGCGAAGGCCGTCCCGAAGTCGGGAGCGACCTCGCCGAACGCGGCGACGAGGGCCATCGAGTCGGCGCCGCCCGACACGGCCAGGAGAAGCGGGGACCCGCGCGGCAGGAGGCCCGCCGCGAAGGCCTCGCGCACGGCGCGGTCGGGGAGCAAAGGACTCGTCATGAAGGAATCTTACGCGAGGGGCGCGCCGCGGTCGGCGAAAGGGGATCTGCTAGAATCCGCGAACGTGATGGGTCACCCCCTGAGAATCCTCGTCGCGAAGCCCGGTCTGGACGGCCATGACCGGGGCGCGAAAGTCGTGGCCCGCGCCCTGCGGGACGCCGGAATGGAGGTCATCTACACCGGCCTCCGCCAGACCCCCGCACAGGTCGCGGCCGCCGCGGTTCAGGAGGACGTCGATTGTGTGGGGATTTCGATCCTCTCGGGAGCCCACAACGTGCTGGTGCCCGAGATCCTCGAGGAGCTGAAAAAACGGGGCGGATCCGATATTCCCGTCTTCGTCGGGGGGATCATCCCGGACAAGGACATCGAGACCCTTCTCGGAATCGGAGTCCGAAAGATCTTTCTCCCCGGGTCGTCCACACGGGACATCGTCGCGTTCATCGAACAGGAAATCGGGCAAAGACAGACGTCTTGACCGCTTTCTGGGCAATCGAGCGGGAAGGCCCGGTCTCGCGCTTTCGACTCGATTCCGACGACGGCCGCCAGACACTTTCCCCCGAGCTCCTGGAGGATCTCGCTGCCGGCGCCGCGGCCGAGTGCGCGCGGGGCAGCGCGGTCGTCAGTATCGAATCCGCGAGGCCCGGGATTTTCGCCGCGGGCGCGGATCTGCTTCGAATCCGCGGGCTGAGCGGTCCCGAGGCGCACGCCTACGCCCGGCGGGGGCAGGACGCGATTTCGGCGTTGGGCCGGGTCCCCGCGGCGGTCGTCGCCGCAATCGACGGGGCATGTTTCGGGGGGGCGCTCGACCTGGCGATGGGCTGCGATGTGCGGCTGTCCTCCCATCGCTCTCGCTTTTGCCACCCGGGCCCGCGCCTGGGCTTCATCACGGGCTGGGGAGGGACCGTGCGTGCGCCGCGGCTGCTCGGCGCTGCCGGCGCCCGCCGCCTGTTCCGGACCGGCGAGGTTTTCGACGCGAGCTTCGCCGCAAACCTGGGTCTGATCGACGAGGTGATCGCGGTTGCGGCCTGGAAGGCTCGACGAGGTGAGATCGAGGAGTGTCTCGCCCGGGAGCGACCACTCTGGGAGACAAAACCCTGGATCTGAGGCATTTCAGGCCAGACGAATCTGGCAGTTGCTCCGTATTTTGAATGAGATGCGAGTTTCGAGGCGGGAGGTGGTGGTGCCGGAGGTCGGAATCGAACCGACATGGGGTTGCCCCCGCGGGATTTTGAGTCCCGTGCGTCTACCAATTTCACCACTCCGGCGCGGTCCGATTATCGGATCGGCCATAGCGACAGTCAACTTCACATCGATCGGACGGCGCCCCTGAGGGGAGTCGAAGGGATTCTCCCCTCGGTCAAACGCGCCGATTTGACGCGACCACCCCCTTCAGGTAGAATTGGGGGCTCGACGAAGGAGGCTGACTTGGGATTTCGAGTTGGTGAGAAGATTGTCTATCCCAACCACGGGGTGTCGATCGTGGAACAGATCCGCGAATCGGAAATCGCCGGTCTGCGAAACACTTACCTCCATTTGAGGCTGATTTCCAATAACTCCAAGGTCATGGTTCCGATCGAAAACAGCGACCTGATCGGGCTTCGCCGTCTGACGATTCGCAAGGAGGTCAACTCCCTTCTTCGGACCCTGGCGAACGGGCGGGTTTCTCCCCTCGCGGACTGGAAGGGGCGTTACAAGCAGAACCTGGACAAGATGAAGAGCGGGCGTCTCCAGGACATCGCGGAGGTGTTGAAGGCCCTGAACCACGTGATGCAGAAGAAGGCCCTCTCTTTTCGCGAGAAGAAAATGTACGAGCGCGCGAAATACCTCATCGTCTCCGAGATTGCCGTGATCGACGGGGCAAGCGAGGAAGAAGTCACGCGGCGGGTGGACCGGGCTCTGGCTCGATCGATGCAGAAGTCCGCTTCGAACTGAAAAATCGCTCGATGGCAACCCCCGGAAAAACTCTGATTGCGATTGCCGCCATCTCGATGGCGGCTTTTGTTTATGGGGACGCCCGCTCCGAGGCGGTGCGCTCGCTCCTCACCCTGGAAAGGCGCCAGCTCGCCATCGAGAACCGGCGGTTCGGCGAGGCCACACACAGGCTCGAAGGGGCCATGACGGAGCTCTCCTCGGCGTCGCGGGCGGCGTCCGAATCGGCGTCCCGGGCCGACGGGAACTGGAACGAATCGGCCGACGCCCTGGCCCGCGCCGCCTCGGCGGTGGAAGCCCTCGTCCTGGAGCAGCGGCTTCACCTCGAGAGGATCTCCGACGTCCGCGAGAGAATCGCGGACCTGGAGAAGGACTCGGGAGGTCGCGGGCGCCGTGAGGATTTGCTCTCGGGAGACTGGAAATTCCGGGTGGATCCGGGCGAGCAGGAAGGCGACCTTCACCTTTCGCTCGACGGCACGCTCGTTTCGGGCGACTACACTCTGGAAGGGGGATTTCTCGGCTCGGTTCGGGGAACCCTCGTCTCCGACCGGCTGAAGTTCGACCGAATCGACTCGCGTCTCGGGTTGAGCGCGGTCTACTACGGAAGGCTTTCCCGGGATGGATTGTCGCTGTCGGGCACGTGGGAATCCACGGACGTCTCGGGGGGCTCGCCCTCGTCCGGAACGTGGAGCGCCCGAAAGCAGGGTTCGGATCTGGAGGGTCGATGAACAGGGACAACGTACTCTTCACCGTGTGCGGCCTGCTGGCCGGCTTCATCGTCGGCTATTTCGTGGCCACGGGCGGCCGGGCTGCGC
>JBOGJO010000294.1:0-1191 GCA_050747885.1 Thermoanaerobaculia bacterium | reverse complement strand
GGAGAATCCCGTCCACGATGGCGTCGATGTCCGTGGTCGACGTGTCGAAGCGGGGACTGCCGGGAGGCAGGAAGAATACCCGCTCGGCGTTCCTGAGGAACACGGCCTCGTCGGTGACGGAAATCTTGGCGCCGGTGCGCGCCGCGTCCGCCACCCGCTGGCGGAATCGCTGCAAGAGGACCGGCAAGGGCGCGGTCAGCTCCACGTCCGCGAAAGCATAGCCTTCGCGTTCCGCGACCGCGCGGCAGGCGGTGTAGCCCGCTTCGGTTTCGAAGTAGAAGTCCAGGAGGACCGGGATATGCCGGCGGCACACCACCTCGAAAAACCCCAGCACGAGATCGTCCACGAGCGGGCCGTCCTTCGTGCGGTCGTACCCGGCGAGCTGCCACTTCAGGCGATCATAGGAAACGACATAGAGCCCGGGCAGGCGTTCCGCCAGGGCGTCGGCAACGGTCGATTTTCCGGAGCACGCGTGTCCGGAGAGATGCAGGACGAAACGTTCGGGGGGCATCAGGGTGAGGTCATTGTAGCATGAAGCGCATCCGCGCCCGGGCCGTTTCCCCGGTCCGCCGGATGGCTTCGGGATCCGTCTCGAACCGGCTCATCGGCTCGGGGCAGGGGCAGAACTCGAACACCCGCAGGTTCTTTTTCGACAGGCCGGTCTTCGCGTCCACATAGGTCTTTTGCCACGGGTAATTATAGAGGACCAGTACGTCGGTCGCATCCGTCGCGAGCACGTGACGCATGAGATCGGGCAGGTTATGATCGCGGAAGATATCGCGGTAGCGGGTCCCGGCCACGCGCGTCGTGCCGCGCCCCACGAAGGGCAAGGACGCCGCCGCGCGGATGATATTGAGATAGTCCTCCGGGTTATGGGCGTGCACTTCCAGATACTCCTGCAGGCCCGTATCGGCGTTGATGAGCATCGCGTACAGCCGCACCGGATTCGCGAGCGCCGCGTCGATCCGCAAAGGCCGCGTCGCGCTGACCACCGCGAGAAGATGATCGGTGTCCGCCACTTTCCAGAACCGCCGCGGGTTGAGGAATCGCCGTCCGCAGAATTCCTCGGAGTACATCGCCAGGCCTTCGGCGATCTGTCCGGAAAGGAAATAGGATCCGTTCAGGAAGCCCGAAGACATGGAGTAGATCTCGTCGAACGCGTGCCCGAAGCCGAGCTCCTCGATCGCGCGC
>JBOGJO010000293.1:0-1187 GCA_050747885.1 Thermoanaerobaculia bacterium | reverse complement strand
GTCATGGAGACCTCCGCGAGAAGGCTCGAGCTCACACCGTTGTGCGAGTTCGTGGTGGCGCCCACGGCGAGGACATCGGGGACGTCGGCCGTCGAGCTGATCGAGCCGGGCAGGGGATTGCCCGAGTCGTCGACCCCGGAATTTCCCGCCGAGACGGTTACGACGGTCCCCGCGGCGATCGCGTTTTCGATCGCTTCGAACTCGCCCGCGTTGTTGAACAGGAAAGGCTCGGTTCCGTCGTTGTTGTTCAGGCCGAACGACATGTTGAGCACGTCCATCCCGTCGGCGACGGCCGCGTCAATGGCGGCGATGATGTTGTCGGTGAAAGCGTTCGGAGCGAAAACGCGGTAGTCGCCGAGGAATGCTTTCGGCGCGACGCCCTGCATCGTCACCGGCCGCTGGCCTGCCCCCGAAAGCGTGACTTTCGCGCCGGCAGCCACGCTCGCCGTGTGGGAACCGTGGCCGGAGAGGTCCTGGGCGGTCCGATGGGCCGCGTTCAGCGTCGCGCTGGTCGAGTCGATGATGCCCTGAAAGTATTTCGCGACGATCACCTTCGAGTTGGCAAAATGGTTGCCGTCGTTTTCCTTCGGAAAACCCGTCGGCGCATCGAGGGAGGAATCGGAAAACATCGGGTTCGAAAAATCGATTCCCGTGTCGACGTCGGCGATCCGGACGCCTTTCCCCGCGTTCGCGTCGCCGCCGACCGAGCCCCAGAAAGCGGGAGCGTTCATCAGGGGGTTCGACGTGTCGAGATGGAGCTTGTACTTCCGGACGGGATACACGGTCTTCACGCGAGGATCGGATCGCAGCACCTCGAGTCCTCCCGGCGGAACGAGTACCGCCATTCCGTTCAGGACGTTGTGGTAGCGGGCGCCGGCGCGAAACCCGGCGATCCTGCGCGTCATGTCCGATTCGAAGGCGTCCTGCGCGAGCCCGAGCTGCCTGGCCTTCGCCTCGAGCTCGGCCGGGGCGGCCGATCGGAGGGGCTTTGGCGCGCCGAGCGATGAGGTCGAGACCGACCGCGCGAGCGGCGGGTCGCGGAGAACGACGATGTAGGCCCGGCGGCCGTCGCTCGCGGTTTCCGTCGGCAGCTCGGCCTGCGCGCCGGCGCGCAGGGGCGCGACGAAGGTTTTCGTGGCCGCCGACGCGCGGCTGCCGGCGAGGCCGGCGAGCGCCGAGAGCAGGAG
>JBOGJO010000292.1:0-14322 GCA_050747885.1 Thermoanaerobaculia bacterium | reverse complement strand
AGATCGAAGAGGGGGCGCCCGTGGACGTTTTCCTCTCGGCCGACAAAGCCACGGTCGACCGCCTCGAGCGGCAGCGTTTGCTGGCACCGGGCACACGCCGGTCGATCCTCTCCAATACCCTCGTCGTCGTTGTCGAGCGCGGCTCGGCCCTGGTGATCGGTTCCCCGCGCGACCTGGCGTCGGATCGCGTGCGGTCGCTGGCGCTCGCGGAGCCGGGCTCGGTGCCCGCCGGAGTCTACGCCCGCGAGTATCTTCAGGGCCTGGGCCTCTGGGAGAGGGTGCGGACGAAGGTGGTTCCGACGGAAAACGTTCGCGGCGCTCTCGCGGCGGTCGAGTCAGGCAACGCGGACGCGGCCATCGTGTATCGGACCGACGCCGGCATCTCGAAGCGGGTTCGCATCGCGTGGGAGGTGCCCGCGGACCGGGGTCCGAGGATTTCCTACGGAGCTGCCGAGGTCGGCGGAAGCTCCCACGATCGCTCCGCGCGGGAATTCCTGGCTTTTCTCGGCTCGCCTTCCGCGTCCAGGATTTTCCGCCGGTTCGGATTTCTGCCGTTGCGGGCAAGTCCGTGAGCGCGTCGGACGCGGCGGTCGTTGGCTTCACGCTGCGGATGGCCGCACTCTCCCTCGCGCTCGCCCTCCCTTTCGGCCTGGCGCTGGCCTGGCTCCTTGCGCGCCGCAACTGGCGCGGCAAGACCGCCGTCGAAACATTCGTCACCCTGCCCCTCGTCCTGCCTCCGGTCGCGACGGGAATGATCCTGCTGAAGCTCGCAGGTCGCCGCGCGCCGGCGGGCTCCCTGTTCCACCGGATCTTCGGCGCGGAGATCGTTTTCACGTGGCGCGGCGTCGTGTTGGCGATGATGGTGATGTCGTTTCCGTTTCTCGTTCGCCACGCCCGCGACGCGTTCGAGGAGGTCAGCCCCCGCCTGGAGCAGGTCGCGCGTTCGCTCGGCGCCGGCGAAACCCGGGTGTTCTTCACGGTCACGCTACCCCTGGCCTTGCGGGGCGTCGTCGGGGGCGTCGTCCTCGCCTTCGCTCGCGCGCTCGGCGAATTCGGGGCGACGATCCTCGTCGCGGGCAATATCCCGGGCCGGACGACGACCGTGTCGCTCGCGATCTACAGCGACTTTCAGCTCGGGAAGGACGCGAGCGCGGCCCGGCTCGTCGGAATCTCGGCCGCCATCGCGTTTGCGGCCGTGTGGGTCGGCGAGGCGTTCCTCTCGAGGCGGAAGCGGAGCCGATGAGCGTGGCATTTCGAGGGGTGCGGCTTCCCCTCGCCGGCTTCGACCTGCGCGTTGACGGCGAGCTCGGGAAGGGCTGGACCGGGGTCGTCGGCCCGTCGGGAGCCGGAAAGACGTCCCTGCTGGAGCTCGTCGCGGGTTTTCGCGATCCTTCGGAAGGGACCATCGCGATTCGGGGCCGGGTCGTGGTCGACGCTTCGGCGCGGACGAGGATTTCTTCCCGATCGCGCGGCGTGGGCTACGTGACCCAGGACGAGACTCTTTTTCCGCACCTCTCCGCTCGCGGCAATCTCCTCTACGGCGCGGGGCGCGCGGGGCCCTCTTCGCCGGGGCTCGAACGGGTCGTTTCGCTGCTGGCTCTGGAGCCCCTGCTGGACCGTGCGGTCACGAATCTTTCCGGAGGCGAGAAACGCCGCGTGGCGCTCGCCCGCGCGATCCTTTCCGGCCCGGATCTCCTTCTCCTCGACGAGCCCCTCACGGGCCTGGATTCTCCCCTGCGAGATCAGGTGATGGGGTCGCTGAAAGCCATCCATTCGCAGTTTCCGGTCCCGGCGATCTTCGTCGCTCACAACCCGGAGGAGGTCGCGACGCTCTGCGACGAGGTGATCGTGCTCTCGCGCGGCGCCGTCCGGTTTCGGGGAGACCCGGGCGAGGTTCTGGCGCCGTCCTCCCGGGAGATTTTCAGGAACGGGGGGGAATCGAGCTGACGAAGGGCAGGCCCGCGGGCGAAAACCGGGTCATTCGATAGATCGAGTCTCGAATTCCCGCGGGGCTCACCGCCGGATTCGCGAACTTCCAAACCGTTTTTCCCGCCGGCGTGACTTCGAGCGCGTACCCGGGCATCGAGAGGGTGATCAGAGTATCGCCGTTGGGCAGCCGCTGGCAGGCCCCGCGGATGTAGCTGAAGAAGCCCTTCAAAGGCGCGTACCGCCAGACGACCGCGTTCGTGCGCGGGTCCACTTCGACGACCGCCGAGATCTTCGTTCCGTTGTCGAAGAGAAGGATGTCGCCGTTGGCGAGGATCGTCGGGTGGTGCTGCAGCGTCAGGTTCGTCGGACCCCAGAGCCAGAGGACCTTCAAGGTCTCTCCGTCGACGATCGCGATCGAATTGAGGTTTCGCAGGGAGATAAGAAAGTTTCCCCGGCGATAGAAGGGCGAGATCGCGGCGAGCGAGCCGTCGAAGACTTCGATGTGATTGGAATGCAGGACGTCTACCGTGGTGGTGTCGGCCGGCAGGGGAAGCCCGGCCGTCCGCGGAAGGAGAAAGGCGTACGGGGATTTCTCGAGGATCGGCAGGAGCGCGATGCTGCGCTCCCGCCTTCCCTCCGGCGAAAGAACGTCGATCTCGTCGAGCTGGCACGTGTAGCGAGGATCGATCGCGGGAACGCTCTGGAAAACGTGGCGGAGCGTCCAGATTCTTCCGTCGCCCGCGACGAACGCGTCGTGGTGCACGCGGGCCGGGTATTTCCAGACGACGCCGGACTCCCTGTCGAGCTTGAAGAGCGCCTTTTCGGCCACGTATGCGAGGACGTCTCCGTTGGGGAAAAGGTGCGGGAAGCCGAAGTCGTCGGCCGCCTTGAGCTCCGAGGGCTCGAAATATCTCTTCAGGGACCAGCGCCAGAGCGAATGGCCGCCGTCGTCGATTAGAAAGGCGTCGCCGCTCCCGAGCGTCGAAAAGAAGTTCAACCCGGGGAAGGCTTCGCGGCCGTCCTCGAGCACTCCCGACGCCTTCGCGTTCGCGTCGTACTGGCCGTGCAGGTAGGGGATCGACGCGAGGCCGGCGGCCGCGGGGGACTTCGACTGGATGTCGACCGGCCAGCCCGGGACCCCGAGTCGGGCCCGGACCTCCCGAATCAGGCCGATGGGAAAGACTTTGTAGCGTTCGACCGCGAAGCCCCACGCGAAGAGGCCGGCGATGAGAGCGCCGGCGAGGAAAGCCTTGAGAAGCGCGCGGAGAGCTTTCGGCACGCGAGGCATTCTATTCGAGTGGCGCAGCTGAAAGACCCCCTGACTTGCCTTCCCCGCGAAGAAACCGGCCGGGCGATTTCGGCAGAGATATCCTCGCGATCGAGCCATGACGGACATCCCGGATAACGACGCGCGCCCGGCCGGCAAAATCGGTTCCTACCGGCCGGAGGTGGACGGCCTTCGCGCGCTCGCCGTGCTGGCTGTCCTTTGTTTTCATCTCAGCGTTCCCGGGTTTGCGGGCGGCTTCGTCGGCGTCGATGTGTTCTTCGTGATCAGCGGCTATCTGATCACCCGCCTCATCCTCGACGAGGTCGAGGGAGGGCGTTTCCGGTTTGCGAGATTCTACGCGCGGCGCGCGCGAAGGCTCTTTCCGGCGATGTTCACGACTCTCGCCGCGACCCTCGCCGCGGGGATCGTCCTCCTGTCTCCGTCCCATTTGCAGGAGCTTGCCCGTTCCCTGATCGCTTCCCTTCTTTCCGCGTCCAACGTGTTGTTCTGGCGGCAGGCCGGCTACTTCGACACCGCATCCCGCTTCAAGCCGCTTCTCCACACGTGGTCGCTCGGCGTGGAGGAGCAGTTCTATCTGGTCTGGCCCGTGTCGGTCGTGCTGGCCTATCGGCTGCGCCGACGCGCCGGCGTGCTCGGGCTCGTCGTCGTCGTCGGCGTCTTGAGCCTCGCGGCCTCGGAGTACGCCGCCGGCGCCGCCCCGGACGCGGCGTTCTACCTGTCGCCGTTTCGGATGTGGGAGCTCGCGCTGGGCGCGGCCTGCCTGTGGCTGGGTTTGCCCGCGAATGCGCGCCCCTGGAAACGCGAGGTCTTCACGGCGCTCGGCCTGGCGGCGATCGCGTATGCCGTGCGAGCGTACACTCCGGCGCACCGGTTTCCAGGTTTTGCGGCGATCCTGCCCTGCGCCGGGGCCGCGCTGGTGATCGCCGCCGGGCGCGCCCGGCTCTCGGGCGCCCTTCTCACGAATCGCGTCGCCGTGGGAATCGGCCTGATCTCGTACCCGCTGTACCTCGTGCACTGGCCCCTCCTGACGTTCTGGCGGTATGGCCGCTCCGCGGGCCTCGGTGCGGCGGGCAAGGCCATGCTCGCCGCCGTGTCGATCGGTCTCGCAACGGTCATGTACTTCGTCGTCGAGCGACCGTTTCGAAGCCGCCGAGCGGGCGTCCGCAGACTCTCCGACCCGGCCTTCGGGGTCGCCTGCGCCGGCCTGGCTCTGGCCCTTCTTCTCCCGTCCGCGGCGACCCTCCGGGCGCGCGGCTGGCCCGAGCGCCTGCCCCGGCGCTGGCGCGACATGACACGAAAACTGCCCGAGATGGAAATGAAAGTCTTCGCGGACACGGAGGCGCAGGAACGCAAGCCCTTTCCGGTCCCGGGCCGAAGAAACGCAATGATCCTGGGCGACAGCCACGGTTCCGACCTGCTCACGGGCCTGCTGCGGGCCGGGTCGCGCGTGAACTATGGGCATCTCCACATTCAATGGTTTTGTCAGCCCGTCCTGGGCGATCGACCGTATGGCGACGGGACGCAGATCAAGAGCCGGGAGATCGCGGAGTCGTGCCGCCAAGAGGGAGAGAAGCTCCGGGACAATCCTCGACTGAGAGCGGCCGACGTGATCCTGGTGGCGAGCACCTGGTTCTCGTACGGGCTCGATGCGCTGCCCGCCACGATCGACTATCTGAAGTCTCGTTATCCGGCGCGCATCGTTCTGTTCGGGGCGCGGTTCTATTTCGAGGAGCCGAGCTCTTTGTTGATGGGCGTCTGGAGTCCCCGCGAGGCCAACCTCAAGTTCGACGCCGCGAAATCCGTCGAGGACACAGAGGCCGAAGCCGTCCGCTTGTCCACCATCGCCGAGCGGGCCGGCGTCGATTTCGTCGATCTGCGCCCGTACACTTGCGATCCGCGGTCCGGCGGTTGGTTTTGCCCTCTGCTGGACGAACGGGACGAGCTTTTGTACGTCGACGCCCATCACTGGTCCGTCGCCGGCGCTCTCCAGGTGGCGCGCCGGCTTCGCGCCAGCGGGCGCTACCCGTTTCTGTTCTGAGCGCTTGCCTTCGCTCTGCGTCCCGATCGCGCGAGTCTCGGCGGGTGTAGCATTTCTGTGAGCCTCGGCGCTGAAGGACAAACCGTGGCGAGAGAACGGATGACATCGGGCCAATGATCGGATCCTTCGTCCTGACAGTCGATGTCGAACCCGACGAGCGGCTTCTCGATCCCGCGCGGCGGCCTGAATGGAACGGTTTCCTCGACATGCTGCAGGAGATCGGGCCGCTTCGCGAACGTCTGAGCCGCCGGACCGGCCGGCGGGTATTTTTCAATTGGTTCCTGCGCATGGATCATCAAATTGCGGAGGTTTACGGAAATGTGGCCTGGGCCGCTCGACACTATCGAGACGTCCTCGCGAAACTCGAAAGCGAAGGCGACGCGATTGGCCTCCATCACCACGCGTTTCGATGGTGCGCCTCCAACGGCCGGTGGGTGTCGGATCACGAAGACGAGCCCTGGATCGAACGCAGCGTGACGAACGCGGTGGAAGGTTTCCTTCGGCAGCAGGGGTGTCGGCCGCGGGCCTTTCGCTTCGGCGACCGATGGTTGAGCGATCGCCTCGTGGCGCGGCTCGATCGCCTCGGGATCCGGTACGACCTCACCCTGGAACCCGGGATGAGATCGGCGTCGGGGATGGTGCCGACGGAGAGTAGCCGCGGGCTTCTGCCCGATTCTCAGACGGCCCTGCGCAGGCCCTATCGTCCGGCTCGTTCAAATTATCGGGAGCCCGGCGGTGTGCTTCGGCGGCGGCTTTGGCTGATTCCCGTGAGCACGGGCTGCGTCAACGGACCCGCCTTGCCCGCGCAAGTCCGACCCGAGCACGATTTCGTTCACTTGAATCTCGGTCTGGATCCAGGATGGATCCGTCACATCCTGGACGGTCTGTTGGACGCGGAGGAACCGATTGTCGTCAGCGTCGCCCGAACCGGCGACTTGACCCTGCCCGGCGGGCGCGACCGATTTCTGGAGAATCTCGACTTCCTGTGCCGCCACGCTCGCGTCGCGGAACGGATCTTTGAGACCGCGGCGGCCGCGATCGCTCGGTTTCGCAAGCATGCCCTTCGCAAAAAATCCGAAGGGTGAGGGATTCCTCGTGTGATTGAAGGCTTGGTGCGCCCGGAGGAATTCGAATCCCCAACCTTCTGATCCGTAGTCAGATGCTCTATCCAATTGAGCTACGGGCGCAGGGAGCGGCAGAGTAGCGAAAAGACCCCGCGATTTCAAGGTTGGGCAATCCGGCCGGAAAAAAGAAAAGGCGCGGAAAACCGCGCCTGATCGTTGCGTATTGTTTTGGAGTCTTACTTCTTTGCGCCGAGAATCGCGTCCTTGGCCGCCTTCGCCACGCGGAATTTGACGACGCGTTTCGCGGCGATCTTGATCGCTTCGCCGGTGGCGGGGTTTCGGCCCATGCGGGCCTTCCGGTTCACGAGAACGATCTTCCCGAGGCCGGGGATCGTGAATGAGTTCTTCGCCTCCCTGTACGCCAGACCCGCAAGCTCCTCCAGGAACTGTGTGGCGACCTTCTTCGTCACCAGGGTTTTCTTGCTGAGCGCATCGGCGATCTGGGACTTGGTCATCGCTTTGGCCATGAGTATCCTTCCTTTCCTTTCACGCCGTCGCGGAATCCGCTGCGGCTTTTTTTACACGGTATCATGCCGTTGGCAACTTCTCCGAAGGTCGATATCCACCGAGAATCCGAGGAATCTAGCGCGCTCTCCCGGGAAACGCAAGCATTTCTTGAAATCCGGCGCGTCCGAGAAAACAATGCCGCTCATGGAAGATCGTGTGTCTCCGATGCGTCTCGCGCTTCGCCTGGCGAGACGGGCGGCCCGGCTCGGAGAGGTGCCGGTCGGCGCCGTGATCGTTCGGCGGGACCGCCTCGTCTCGGTGGGCTGCAACCAGCGGGAAACAAAGCACGACCCCGCGGCCCACGCCGAAATCCAGGCGATCCGCCGGGCCGCCCGAAAGATCGGAACGTGGCGTCTGGATGGCTGCACGCTCTACGTCACGCTGGAACCGTGCGCGATGTGCGCGGGGGCGTGCGTGAATGCCCGGATCGAAAAGATCGTTTACGGCTGCGCGGATCCGAAGGCGGGGTACGTCGCCTCGCTCGGGGCGATCGCCTCGGACCCGAGGCTGAATCACCGTTGTCTCGTCGAGGGAGGCGTTCTCGCGTCGGAAGCCGCGGAGGCGCTGAAGACGTTCTTTCGGTCTCGACGGGGCTCAGCCGACCCAGATTCCGACGGCGAACCAGGTCGTGTAGACAGCCAGACCGAGGAGCCCGGCCACCGTGTAGAGGCGCTCGATCGCCGGGGACCGGCGCATCGCTTCCCCGAGCAGGAAGAAGATCGGAAAAAGAACGACCGCATATCGGACGGCGCTGCTGAGGTTGCCCCTCTCGATGATGAGGGCGAGTGAGCCGAGCACGTACAGCGCGTAGCCGGTGAACCTCTTCAACATCCAGAGCCCGAGCGCGCCGACGAGGATCGCCGCCAGGACGCTGGCGCGTCGGGTGGGGTTCCAGCGCCATCCTTCGATGAACGGGCGCCACGGCCACGCGAGGTGGTACCTCCATCCGGTCCTCTGGGCTCGAACGTACGTCATCGGCGATCCGAACCGGACCCACAGATAGATCGCAAACGCTCCCGTGCCCGCGAGCGGTCCCGTGGCGGCGAGCAGCGCGCCGGCGCGATTTTTTCTCTCCCGGGCCTCCCAGAGCATCGGAAGGACGAGGAGAAATCCTGTGGGCCGCGTCAGCCCGGCGAGCAATCCCCAGGCGGCGCTTGCCGCGTAGCGCCGCCGCCGCAAAGCAAGGAGCGAGCCGACAGTCGTGAGAAGAAAGAGCGATTCGGTGTAGCACGCGAGGAAAAAAAACGCCGTGGGAAAGAACAGAAGAGCCCGCAGCGTCGCGTCCGGGTCGAAGCCTTCTTCTCGCGCGAGCGAGAAGAGGAGAGCGGCGGCGCCGAGCAGGCACAAGAGCGAAACGGCCTCACCCGCAACGAACGGGTGCAGCCCGGTGGCCCGGGAAATTCCGGCCAGCAGCGCCGGGTAGAGGGGAAAATAAGCCGTGTCGCGAAAACTCCCCGTTCCCCCGCCCTCGTAACCGTGGATCGCGACCCGCGCATACCAGTGGGAATCCCACCGCGCGAACGGCGCTTGTTCCAGTGCCCGGGCAGAGACGCCGGGAAGCGGGACGCCGCCGGGCCGCACGGGGCCGAAATTCGCGAGGGAGAGCAACGCGACTCCGTGGAGGAGCGCGGCCCAGAAAACCACTCCGATCATCCACGCTCGGCGAGACAAGATGCGGCATTCTAAACCCGGCCGCGGGATCGGGTCGGATTTCTCGGTCCGCCTCGCCGGCCGCGCCTTTTGGCTCCTCGGCGTCGGGGGGATATAAAATCAACGCCAGGTGCAGCGTCTCAAAGCTCAGGTTCTCATCGTTTTCCTCGTCGGAAGCTCGCTCGCGGCCATCGCTGCCGACCGCGAGTGGTGGCCGTTTTCGTGTTACCCGATGTACGCGGGAGGGGATGAATCGTCCGACCTGTCTTCGTTCCTGCTCGAGGGCGTCCGGGCCGACGGGACCTCGGTGTCGCTCATGGGCACGGCCGCGATCGAGCCGTTCAATCCCGCGCGGCTGACGTCCGCTTTCACGCGGCTTTCCGATCCCCGCAGCCCGCGGGACCGCCTCGTTCGCGCCGTTCAGAGCCTGTTGGACCGCTATGAGCGGCGCCGTCTCCGCGGGGAGCTCACCGGTCCCCCGCTCGTCTCGCTGCGCCTGTATCGGGCCCTCTGGCGGCTCGACGGTCCCGTTCTTCCGCGAGCCGACTCTCCCGCCGCGAGCGTTCTCCTCGCGGAGGCGCGACGGTGAGATTCTTCGACGCCTGGAACCGTTTCTGGTTCGTTCGCGCGTCCGCCAGGGACCTCGGCAGGGCGCGGGCGCTGTTTTTCGGCGGCCTTTTGCTGTTCTCGTTCACCTGGGACTTCCGGGGTTGGGGAGACGTTTCCTTCGCGTTCTGGTATCCGACGGCGTTTTTCCGCTGGACGCACATTCCGATTTTTTCGCCCGCGATTCTCGGAGCGATTCAGGTCGTCTGGAGGGTCGCTCTCGCCGCGGCGGCGGCGGGATTTTTGACGTCCCTGAGCACGGGGATTTCATTCGTTCTGGGCTTTTATTTGTTGGGACTCGCCCACAATTTCGGACAGATCCAGCACGAAGACGTGCTGACGGTCTTCACGCTGCTGACCCTGGCGGCTTCCCGGTGCGGCGATGCGTTTTCTCTCGACGCAGCCCTGCGGAGGCGCGATCCTCCCGCTCCGAGCGGAGAGTACGGCTGGCCGATCGTTCTCGTCCGGGTGATGTTCACGTTTCTGTTCTTCGGGGCCGCGGTCGCGAAGCTGCGCCACAGCGGGATCCGGTGGTTCACGTCCGACAGCCTCGCGCACATTCTCGTTCGCCACCAGTATCCGGTCAGTTCTCATTTTCCCTGGGTCTCGTGGGGTGTCGAGCTTTCACGCCACCGGACGGCCTGCCACGTTCTGGCGTTCCTGACGATCGCGATCGAGCTGCTCTCGCCCCTGGCTCTGTTTTTTCCGGCGGTGCGCCGCGTGCTGATTCCGTTGGCGCTCCTCATGCTGTTCTCGATTCGCGCCCTGATGGGACCGGCCTTCGGCCAGGTCCTCGTCTGCAGCGTGTTCTGGCTCCCCTGGAGCGGGCTGAGACCGATGGCGCGCGCCGCGGCGCGGAAGGGGCGGGCGCGCGAGCCAGGCCGTGCGCCGCCTCTCGTTGCGGAATCCGGTCGCGGCTCGGGCGCCGCAGATGTAAATGCCCTTCCGAGCTGAAGTTGGCGGAGGAGGAGGGATTCGAACCCTCGAAACCCTTTCGGGCTTACCGGTTTTCGAGACCGGCCTGATCAACCACTCCAGCACCCCTCCGCGGGGGGCGGGATTATAGTCCAAAACAAACCGCTCCCGGGAACGTAATATGGTCTGGCAGGCGGGATTTGTCCGCCGTCAACGAGAGGAAATCGAGGAGTCATGTCCACAACAAAGCCCGAAGCCCAATTCGAACCGCCGGTGTTGATCGCGCCACCCCGGCGAAGGCTGTCGAAGAAATGGAAAATCATTCTGGTCGTCGGCGTCGTCCTCGCGGCGCTCGTGGTGATGAGCTCGATCCGCGCGAAGAATGCGAAGATCCCGCGCGTCCAAACCTCCAAAGTCGAGCGCCAGGACATCGTCTCGAAGGTGACCGCCAACGGGAAGATCCAGGCGGAGAAAAAGGTCGATCTGTCCGCCCTCGTGATGGGACAGATCGTCAACCTCGTGGTGCGCGAGGGCGACAGGGTCCGGAAGGGCGACTTTCTCCTTCAGATCGACAAGAACCAGGCGGCGGCCGGCGAGGCCGGCTCGGCGGCGGCGCTTCAAGCCTCGCTGGGCGATCGCGACGCGGCCCGCGCCCAAATGGAAAAGGCCAAGAGCGATTTCGAAAGAGCCAAGAAGAACTTCGGCGAGAAAATCCTCTCCGAGGCGGATTTTCAGGCGGCGCAGTCGGCGTATCAGGCTGCCCTCGCGAATTTTCAATCGGCGGAGAACCGGATCGATCAGAGTCGGGCGAACCTGAACGGATCGCGCGACACGCTGTCGAAGACGACCGTCCGAGCGCCTCTTGACGGCGTGGTCACGGCGCTTCCGATCAAGCAGGGCGAAGTGACGGTCATCGGGACCATGAACAACGCCGGGACCCAGCTCATGACGGTCTCCGACATGTCCACCGTCGAGGCCGTGTTGATGGTCGACGAGACCGATGTTCCGAACGTGAAGATCGGGCAGAAGGCCGTCGTCACGGTGGACGCCTACCCGAATCACCCGTTCGACGGGATCGTCACCGAAGTGGGCAGCTCGCCGATCCTCCCGAACGATCCCGACCTCCAGGGACTGACGACCACGAGCGACGCGATCAACTTCAAGGTCCGCGTGAAGGTCGTCAATCCGCCGGACACGATTCGTCCGGGATTCTCGGTGACCGCCGACGTGATCACGGGCACGAAGCCGGGCGTCCTGACGATCCCCCTCTCCGCGGTCGTCGTTCGAGATTCCCCGAAGAAGGAGAAGACCGCCTCCGGGAAGATCAAGACCGAAGAGGGCGCCTACGTCCTCAAGAACGGGAAGGCGGAGTTCGCGAACATCCAGACCGGCCTCACGGGAGAGCTGGCCGTCGAGGTCCGGAGCGGAGTGACCGGGGGCGAGGAAGTGATCACGGGCCCGTTCAAGGCGCTGCGCACGATCAAGGACGGCGACAAGGTGGTGGTGGAGAAGGAAAAGAAGGGCGGTCCGGGCGACTCCGCCGACAAGGGCTGATGTGACCTTTTCCGAGCTGTTCCAGGTCTCGTTCCACGCGCTCCGGAGAAACAAGCTGCGGTCGTTTTTGACCCTGCTCGGGGTCATCATCGGGGTGATGACCGTCGTGGCGGTGGTGTCGGTCATCAGCGGGCTGAACGGTTACGTGCGGGACAAGGTGCTCAACCTGAATCCCGACGTTCTGGTCTTCACGAAGTACGGGATCATCCGCGGCCGGTCCGAATATCTCCTCGCGAAGAAGCGCAAGCCCATCACGATGCGCGACGCGCAGCTCGTGGCGAAAGACTGCCTCTCCTGTGCCGCCGTCGGGGTGAACGTCAGCCAGCAGGCCAACGTGCACGCGGGTTCCCGAAAGCTGTCCGACGTCGGCATCGAGGGCTACAGCGCGAACATGGAGTCGATGCTGAACGTCGACCTCGAGGCGGGCCGGTTCTTCACTCCCGTCGAGGACGCGCATGCGGCGCCCGTGGGGATCATCGGTTACGACGTCAAAGACCAGTGTTTTCCGAACGTGAGCCCCATCGGGCGCACGCTCTACATCGGGGGCTATCCGATCCGGGTGATCGGCCTGCAGAGCAAGCTCGGCAACGTCTTCGGCCAGAGCAAAGACAACGTCGTGTTCGTGCCGATCTCCTTCGTCCAGAAAATCATGACTTCGAAAGAAGACCTCGCGATCTTCGTCCGCCCGGTCGGGGGCATGGCCGGATTGAACCGGACTCAGGATGAAGTCCGCACGATCCTCCGCTCGCTTCGAAAAACCTCGTTCTCCGCGGAGGACCCTTTCGGCATCGTCGGCTCGGAGGCCATTCAGTCTCTCTGGAACTCGATCACTGCGAGCGCGTTCGGGTTGATGATCCTGATTTCCGGGATCTCGCTCGTCGTCGGGGCGATCGTGATCGCGAACATCATGTTCGTGTCGGTCGTCGAGCGCACGAAGGAAATCGGCCTGCGCATGGCTCTCGGCGCGCGCCGGCGCGACATCAAGCGTCAGTTCCTGCTGGAATCGGCGCTCCTCGCGACATCCGGCGGCATCGTCGGGGTGATTCTGGGCGCTCTCGTCGCGATGGTCGTCAACCAGTTTTTCCCGGCTCAGGTCAAACCCCTGTTCGTCCTCATCGGAATCGCGACGGCGACCGTGACCGGCTTGCTCGCCGGGCTCGCGCCGTCGTCTTCGGCATCGAAGCTGCCGCCGGTCGAAGCGCTTCGGTTTGAATGACTCGTCGAAGGAGGCGTCCATGAACCGGTTGATCGAGAGTTTCCGACGCGGGTTTTTCGAGAACATCCGCTTCGCTTTCACCGCCCTGCGCGAACACAAGCTTCGTTCCGGGCTGACGGTCCTCGGAATCGTGGTCGGCGTGACGACCGTCATTGCGATGGTTTCGATCGTCGCCGGCTTCAACAACAACGTGATCGGAAATCTCCAGGCCTTCGGCGCGAACCGGGTGGAGTTTCAGAAATACGAAGACCGGTTCGGCGGCAAGCCATCGAGCGACGAGGAGAAGTACCGCCCGAATCTGACCATGGACGACGTCAAGGCGATGCGGGAGGGAATGCCCGACGCCGCGGCGGTCTCGGGCCTCGTGGGGTATTTCGACGCGGAAATTCACGTGAAGAACGGGAGCCTCGAGGCGAACAATCCCTACGTTCTCGGCGTCGACCATCAATACCCGGAGGCGACCGCCTACGTCGTGGGCCACGGGCGCTTCTTCACCCCGCTCGAGATCGAGCACAGCGCCCTCGAGGTCGTGATCGGGGCCGACGTGAAAGACGCGATTTTCCCGGGCGAAGACCCGATCGGAAAAGTCATTACGCTGAACGGCCTTCGCTACCTGGTCGTGGGAGTCCTCGAAAAGAAGGGCGAGCAGTTCGGATGGTCTCCGGACAACAAGGTCGTTTTGCCGTATGGAACCTTCGAGAAGCAGTTCGGCTTCGAGGTGCGCAAGGACGGGATCTCCAACATCAGCGTGGTCCCGAAGAGGCCGGAGGACATCGACAAAATGATCGAGCAGGGGACCGAGATCCTCCGCCTTCGGAGGCACGTCCCGTTCAACAAGCCGAACAACTTTGCGATCTCGACGCCGGACGAGTTGATCAACCAATTCAAAGCGATCACAGGGGGAATCACGGGAGCCATGATCCTGATCGCCCTGATTTCGCTGCTCATCGGCGGCGTGGGCGTCATGAACATCATGCTCGTGTCCGTCACTCAGAGGACCCGCGAGATCGGCATTCGAAAGGCCGTTGGCGCCTTCCGGCGGGACATCATCGGCCAGTTCCTGACCGAGGCGATGACGCTCTCGACGATCGGAGGCGTGATCGGGGTCCTGCTCGGGATCGGCTGCGCGGCCCTCGTTCGAGCGCTTCCGATCTCGCTGCCCGCGGCGGTGCCGTTGTGGTCCATTGTCGTGGGGCTCGCGGTTTCGATGAGCGTGGGAATTTTCTTCGGAGCCTATCCCGCCGTGAAAGCCTCGCGGCTCGATCCCATCGAGTCGCTCCGGTACGAATAGGCGCGCTCGCTCCGAAACGTTTCGCGGGCTTGCGGACTGTCCCGGATTGAGTCGCGACCGGGCGGGGAGACCCGAATGGTAGAGGTCTAGTTTCGTGTCCGGAAAATTGGATTTGGTGCCAGAGTGCTGCATGCTACCGCTTGATAAACTGCCACGTTTCGAGGCTATAATCCCGGCCAAGGTTGGCCAAAATTACAGGGAAGC
>JBOGJO010000291.1:0-2045 GCA_050747885.1 Thermoanaerobaculia bacterium | reverse complement strand
CCACGACAGCAAAACGCGCACCTGGGGCGTCAAGGTCAAGCCGCAAACTTCGCGCGCCGGCGACGCCTCGACCACCTATGAGAAAAAATTCGGCAGCTGCGCGGTGTTCCTGGCGCTGGCGACGTCGTCGGCCGACCTGCGGTCAAAAACGGTCAAGAAAGCGCTTTGCGACGAAGTCGACGAATATCCGGACGACCTCAACCAGCAGGGCGACCCACCCGAGCGAGCACATAGGCGTAGATCCGGTCGAAATACCGCTCGTAGATCGGGCCAAACCGCCCGGGATCGACCTTCGCCTCTTCGACCAGCAGGCGCTCGTCTTCCGGCGGCTCATGAAACATCACGCCCGAATCCTCATTCTCTCCCGGCCTCCGTTCGTCGGCGCCCAATCCTCTCCCGACAGTACAGAAACCGCGAAGGCGGCGAAAGGTTACGGGCCGTTCGGGCCCGAGGCGTAGAATCGAATCGGATGCGCTACCGGTACCAGGACTACCCCGTCGACCTTCTCCGCCAGCTCCTGACGATGGAAGAGCTCACGAAGCTCTTCTGGCAGCTCGTCCTCCAGACGGGCGGCGACGTCGAGGAGGCGCTCCGCTGGATGAGCTACCTTCAGGAGCGCGGCCTGATCGACCCGGGGATCGACCTCGCGCAGTTCGCCCGGGAGCTCGAGAAGCGCGAGCTCGTCGAAAACCAGGGCGGCAGTCTCGTGCTGACCGGCGCCGCGGAAAGGCAGATCCGGCGGCAAGCCCTGGAGGAAGTCTTCTCGTCGCTCAAGAAGTCGGGAGCGGGCTACCACTCGATCCCGCAGTCCGGTGCGGGGGGCGAGATGCTCCCCGAGACGCGGCCCTACGAATTCGGCGACAACCCGACCTCGATCGACGGGATCCGGACGATCGGCAACGCTCTCCAGCGCGACATTTCGGATATTGCATTGCGCGAAGAAGACTTCGAGGTGTATTCCACGGAGCACCTGGCCTCTTGCGCCACGGTCATCGCGATCGACATCTCCCACTCCATGATCCTTTACGGAGAAGACCGTTTTACGCCGGCGAAGAAAGTGGCTCTCGCCATGGTGGAGCTGATCCAGTCGAAATATCCGAAGGACTCCATCGAGGTCGTCCTTTTCGGCGACGACGCGAAGCGCATTCCGATCTCCGAGATCTCGAGGACGGAAGTGGGCCCCTTCCACACGAACACGAAGGCGGGGCTGGCCCTCTCGCGCAAGGTCCTGCAGCACAAGAAGAACCCGAACAAACAGATCTTCATGATCACCGACGGGAAGCCCTCCGCGATTTTCGACCGCGGGAAACTCTACAAGAACCCTTTCGGCCTCGATCTGAAAATCGTGAACCGCACTCTCGAAGAAGCCGACGCGTGCCGCCGCGACGGAATCACGATCACGACGTTCATGATCGCGACGGACTCGCACCTGGTCGAATTCGTCGAGAAGCTCACGAAAATCAACCGGGGCCGCGCGTACTACGCCTCGCCGTACAACCTCGCGGAGTTCCTGTTCACCGACTACATCCGGAACCGCAAACGGTTTTTACACTGAGAAGTCTTCATTCCAAATTCCCTCTCCCCATGGGAGAGGGTGGCGCGCCGAAAGCGCGACGGGTGAGGGACTCGCTCGACCCGAGAAACCGCTTGACGACGGCGCTTGAGCGGCAACTCGCTCGCTCGGGAATCGCAACTCGCGGCATCGCTTTGCCCCTCATGCCTCTGTTCCCGGAGTTCTCGCTTCAGTTCGAGTTCAAGAACTCTAGCTCAGACAAGGGCCGATTCCCTCCTCGCGACAGCCGCCCTCGCGCCCGTCGAGCGCCAGCGGCTCCACGGCCTTCGCTCAGGGCTGGGGCCCGATCCATGAGCGAAGCCGTCGAGGGGCCCGCGGGCCGACGCCGAGGCGGCTCTCTGCGAAGGCCGGGGCGGGTGGTGCGGGGCGAGACTCCCTTTTGCCGCTCGCGACGCGGGCGTAGCAAAGTCCTCAGGCTCGCGGCGAGCGGAAAAGTGGAGCGAGCCCCGTGACAGGACCCGCTCGGCTGAGC
>JBOGJO010000290.1:0-6711 GCA_050747885.1 Thermoanaerobaculia bacterium | reverse complement strand
CGTACGTTGTGGCGCAGATCGACCTTGGCCCGTTCAACATCGTCGTCGCTCTCGCGATCGCGTTTCTGAAGGCTGGGCTCGTCGTGACGTTCTTCATGGAAGCGAAGTGGTCGAGCCGCCTGACGTGGCTCTTTGCCGGCGCCGGGTTGCTGTGGCTCCTTCTGCTGATCGGCGGCATCCTGCAAGACGTCCTCACCCGCGCGCACGTTCTGCCGGGGTTCTAGGCTTGGATCGGACCTGACTCGAACGATCGATCAAAGCGCCCCATCGCGGAACGGGAGGGTTTTGCGTTCTCGATAGGACCAGAGCTCTTCAGCCCCCGTACCTCCAGCCCGTTTCCTTGAGCGTCAGCGGGTCGGAGGATTCGTCGAGGATCCCCGAATCGACGACCTCGCCGAAGAAGATCACGTGGTCGCCCGCCGGATGCGAATCGACGACGCGGCAATCGAGGAAAGCGGCGCAGTCGGCGAGAACGGGGGCGCCGGTCGTCTTCTGAAGGAACCGGTATTTGTCCTTCCGGTCCTTGTGGGCTTTCGCGAATTCGCCGGCGATTTCCTTCTGACCCGACTTCAGGATCGAAACGGAGAACACGCGCGAAGTCTCGATCATGTGGCGGGACTGCGCGTCCTTCTCGACGGCGAGCGCGACGAGCTCCGGCTCGAACGACACCTGGGTCAGCCAGTTCGCCGTCATGCCGTGCGGCGCGTCTCCGTCCTTGGTTCCGACCACGTAGAGCCCGTAGGAGAGTTGCGAAAGCGGGGTCTTCGGTTTGGCCATGAAATCCTCCGGACTCCATCGTACAAAAAAAGGGGGCCTTCCGGCCCCCTCGATTTCGCCGGGGAAGACCTCCTAGAACGTGACCCGCGCGCCGATCTCGAAACGGCGGGGCGTCTGCCAAACCGTCGTTTTGTTGAAGTCCGAGTTCGTGGGGTCCGCCACGGTGCCTTCGCTGCCGACGCTGCCGTCGCGCGCGATCGGGATCTCCGTGTTGAGGAGGTTCAGGATGCTGGCGATGACGCTCGCGTGAACGGGCCCGAGGTCAAAGCCCTTTTGGAGCTGCAGGTCCCACTCGTAGTAGTGGGGAAGGCGACGGGAACCTCGCGGCTCGAGGTATTCGTTTCCATAGAAGGCGGGATCGGGCGAGGGCTGGTAGACCGTGTACGGCACGCCGCTGTCCCAGTAGAACGTGGTCCCCGCCGTGATCTGCCAGGGGAAGCGGTAGAAGCCCGAAAGCTTGACGCGGTGCCGGGCATCATCGGAGAGGTATCCGTAACGGTTGACG
The DNA here is from genome assembly GCA_050747885.1 of Thermoanaerobaculia bacterium. Lineage (GTDB taxonomy): Bacteria > Acidobacteriota > Thermoanaerobaculia > UBA5066 > DATFVB01 > CAWEYG01. The sequence continues at coordinate 5,429 of JBOGJO010000290.1, read as the reverse complement.
AAATGGACCGGATAGACGTCGAAATCGTAGGACTGGTTCTGGGTGTATTCGACAGAGCCCTGGGACTTCGCGAGAGTGTAGCTCAGGAGCACGTTGGAGTTCTGGGTGGGCCGGCCTTCGAACTTGAAAACGAGGGCGCGGTACTGCGATTTCAGGAGGTCCATTCCGCCCGGCTTGTTCGTGAGCCAGTACGTGGGATCTTCCGAGCAATCATACGGAGGGACCTTGCAGGAATCCTCGAAGATGTTCTTGTTGTGGCGGTAGATTCCCGTCACCCCGACGCTGCTGTTCGTGAAGACCCTCTTTTCGACGCCCACGTTGACCTCTTCCGTGTACGTCGCGCGGAGGGACGGATCGATCTGGTTGCCCGAAGGGCCGCCGAAGACCGCCACCAGGTCGTACCCTCCGCTGTCCGGATTGAAGAGAAATTCCGAGCTCACGGCTCCGATCTTGTTGAGGTACGCGGGAAGCGTGAGGGCGTTGTCGTCCATGAACTGTCCGGCCTGCGCATGGAAAACCAGCGAAGAATCGTTGAAGGCGTCGTACGCGATTCCGAGCCGCGGCTGGAAGCGGTTCAGAGTCTTGTCGGTCGATCCGCCGGTGAAGTGCACCTGGTCGTAGCGAAGGCCGATGTTCGCCGTCAACCGGGACATCGGCTTCCATTCATCCTGAATGTAGTACGACTGCCCGTGGCCCTTGAATTCGGTGATCGGAAGATTCGTCTGAACGATGTAGAGGTACGGATCGCCCTGGGCCCGGTAGTCGAGTGCGCCGCACGTCGCTCCGGCCGGCTGGTAGAAATCGGGCGAGCACAGCGACGGATCGAACGGCGTGCCGGTCGCGTTGTTGACTTCCCGGAACGTCGTTTTCTCGATGTCGAACCCGACCTTGACGGCGTGGTCGCCGGCCGCGGCGAACAGGAACGTCGTCGAGCCCATCACGTCCAGTCGGTTTCGATCGCTCTTCTGAAAATTCGACCCGTTGACCGATGAGATTCCCGTGACGAGGTCGTAAACGCCCGTGAGGTCCCGGTTGCCGCTGTGGGGCTGGGCGATGAGATAGGAATCGTCGATGCCGGCCTGAATGTTCGCCAGCCAGTTCGCATTGAAAACGGCGTCGTGGGACAGGTTGTAGATCTGCACCTTCTGGTACTGATCGGTCGCGGCGGCGGGCTCGACGAAGCTGGGGCTGGAATCGGTCGACGGGAAATCGGCATAGGAGTTCGTGTACCGAAACGAGGTCGTCTGGTTCGGAACGGCCGTTGCGGTGAGCTTCCCGAACAGGTTCCAGCCGAAGTCGTCGCTGCGCAGGGGCTTGAATCCGAAGAGATCCTGGTACTGCGTCTCGTTGATGTTGCGCTGCGCGTCGAGGAAGAACCACATTTTGTCCTTGACGATCGGTCCGCCGAGAGTCGCCTCGGGATTGACCCGCTCGTAGGGGCGGTCGGATTTTTTGAAATGGTCTCCGTTCTGACTGAAGTGCTCGTTTCGATACCGGATGTCGAAGCTGCCGGCCACGTCGTTCCCGCCGGACTTCGTCACCACGTTGATGATCCCGCCGACCGCTTTGCCGTATTCGGCGTCGAAAGAGCTCATCACGGAGATTTCCTGGATTGCATCGAAGCCGAAGTTCAGCTCGAAGGTGTGCGTGACCGGGTCGGTCGTGTTCAGTCCGTCGATGAGGTAGCTGTTCTGGCCCTCGTTGGCGCCGAAGATTTGAGGGTTCCCGTCGCCGGAGTCGGCGACGCCGGGCGCCTGGAGGATCGCCGATTGGTAGGAGCGGTTCCCCTGCCCGACCGAGCTGTATTCCAGATAGTCCGTCTTGAAATTCTGCTGAATGCCCGTCTGGGTCGGGTCGATGACTTCCGAATCTCCAACGACGTTCAAAGACTCGGAGACCTTCGCGACTTTCATCGAGACGTTGACTTTCGTTTCCTGATCCAGCGAGACGATGATGTTGGACTGCGACACCGCCTGCAGGCCCGACGCGGTGAAGTCCGCGTGGTAGGTCCCCGGCGGAAGCAGCGAGAAGATGTATTCCCCTCTCTCCCTCGTGGTCATGGACCGGAGCCCCTGGAGAGCCTTTGAGGAAATGGTGACCGACACTCCGTGCAGCCCGTGGCCTTGTTCGTCGGTCACGGATCCGAAGATGGTGCCGGTTGTCACCGCGCCGAGCGGAGTCGAAACGAGCGCCCCGACGGCGCACAGAAGCAGAAAGGTTTGAACGAACCTCTTCACGTATGTCCTCCTTCGAAAATTGACTTTGCGTAGCCTACACAATGTTCCGGGGGTTTCAAAATCGCGCCGCGGCGATGCGGGCGGGGTGATACAATTCGTTCGTGAGCGGCTTCCGGGACGAGTGCGGCGTCTTCGGTGTTTTCGGGCACGACGACGCGGCAAACTTGAGTTACCTGGGCCTTTACGCGCTTCAACATCGGGGTCAGGAATCGGCGGGGATCGCCTCGATCGATCGAGGGAACCTCTTTATCGAGAGAGAGATGGGATACGTCGCGGACGTCTTCGACGAGGCGCGCCTTTCGCGCCTTCCCGGCCGGTCGTCGATCGGGCACGTTCGCTATTCGACGGCGGGGGACTCCTCGCTTTCCAACGCCCAGCCGATCGTGTTTTCCTCCGGCCGCGGTCCGCTCGCCCTCGCCCACAACGGGAACCTCGTAAACGCCGAGGAAATCCGCCGCGGACTCGAGGAGGAGGGGGCGCTCTTCACGACGAACTCCGACTCGGAGACGATCCTCCACCTTCTGGCCCGGTCGAAGAAGGAGACGGCGGCCGGCGCGCTCGTGGACGCTCTTTCGGAAGTGAAGGGCGCTTACTCGATCGTGGTCCTGACGAAAAACGAGATCCTGGCCGCCCGGGACCCGAACGCGCTTCGGCCCCTCGTCCTCGGGGATCTCGAGGGTGCCCCCGTCGTCGCCTCCGAGACCTGCGCATTCGACCTCATCGGCGCGCGTTACGTGCGCGACGTCGAGGCGGGAGAGGTGGTCCGCCTTTCCGCCGAGGGCGTCGACTCGATCCGTTTCGCCTTCCCGCAGCCGACGCCCTGCGTGTTCGAGCACGTGTATTTCGCGCGGCCCGACTCCCTCGTTTACGGGAAATCCGTCGCGGGCTCGCGCGAAGCGTTCGGCGAGAGGCTTGCGCGCGAGCACCCCGTGGAAGCGGACCTCGTCGTTCCCGTTCCGGATTCCGGGACGTACGCGGCCGTCGGGTACGCGCGGGAGTCGAAGATCCCGCTGGGATTGGGCCTGGTCCGGAATCACTACGTTGGTCGGACTTTCATCGAGCCGAAACAGTCGATCCGGAGCTTCGGCGTCAAGGTGAAGTTGAACGCCGTTCGCGAGATCGTCGCGGGGAAGAGAATCGTCCTGATCGATGATTCGATCGTGCGCGGAACGACCTCCCGCAAGATCGTCAAAATGCTCCGAGACGCCGGCGCGCGCGAGGTCCACCTCCGGATCTCGTCGCCTCCCACGCGTTTTTCGTGCCACTACGGGATCGACACGCCGACACGTCGGGAGCTCATCGCCGCGAATTCGTCGGAAGAGGAAATTCGGACGTTTGTGGGCGCGGACACTCTCGGCTACCTTTCTCCCGAGGGCCTCTTCGAGGCGTTCGGCCGCCCGGAGCACGCGACTTGCGCCGCATGCTTCACCGGGCGCTACCCGGTCGAGATCCCGGAGAGGTCCGGGGCGGAAGAGCCATCGGAGGTGGCCGCGGGTCTCGAAGTGTCGAATTGAGCCTCGCCCGCTTCGGCGCAATTCTTCTCGCTCCCGCGCTCGCGGCAATCGCCGTTTCTTCCCTGGAGGGCTCTCTCCCGAAGCGAAAGGTCCCGTCGCCGCTCTTGGTCACCGGAGCGACCCTGATCGACGGCACCGGAGCCCCGCCCGTTGCGGATTCCTGGGTCCTGATCCAGGACGGCAGGTTTTCCGAGATTTCGACCGTTCAGCGCCGCCGCGGAATGATGACTCTTGCCCGCAACGTCAAGGTCGTCGACGGGAGCGGCAAATGGATTCTCCCGGGCTTCGTGGACGCGCACGTGCATCTGGATTCGCGCTCCGACGGAAAACGAATGATCCGCTGGGGCGTGACGGCGGCGAGGTGGATGTCCGAAGACGTCGAGAGGTCTCGAAAAGGCGCGCTCGCCTCCCGGAAGAGCCTTCAGTCGCCCGATCTGTTCCCCGCGTCGCCGATTTTCACGGCTCCGGGCGGCTGGTGGTCCGCCGAGGGCCCCGATCGGAACCTCAACCGCTTTCCTTCGTCGGCCGCGGAGGCCCGTGAGGCAGTTCGCACGGCCCGGCGCCTCGGAAGCTCCGAAATCAAGATCATGGACGACGACATGGGTTGGTGCCGCGACCCTCTTCCCCGGTTGCCCCAGATCCGCCCGGAGGTCTTCGCGGCGTTGATCAGGGAGGCCCGGCAGCTCGGCCTTCGCGTTGCCGTGCACGCGCCGAGGCTGACGGACGCGAGGGACGCCGTTCGGGCCGGGGCAACCGTGCTGGCTCACGGGATCCTGGACGAGCCGCTCGACGCCGACACGGCCCGCGCCATGACGACGGCCGGCATTTTCTACGTTCCCACGCTTGACATCTACGATTTTCTCGCGGACCCGCGAGGGTTCATGGACCGGGCGCTGGCCGACGCGCGAATCCGTGAATCCCTCTCGAAGGCGACCCTGAAGCTCTATCGGTCGGATGCTTACTTTGCGACCTACCGCGAGCGCTATCCGAATTCGGGATTCGTCTCGACCCATTTAAAAACCGCCTACGACAACGTCGCGAGGGCGCGTGCCGCGGGAGTGCAGATCGCCCTGGGCACCGACATGTGGGCGTTTCCCGGCGCCGGCGTGCATCTCGAGCTGGAAGATCTCGTGGCGGCCGGTTTTGCCCCGCTGGAAGCGATTCGGGCAGCGACCCTGGCGTCCGCAAGATCCCTCGGCATCGAGGGCGAGAGGGGGTCGATTCAGGACGGAAAGCGCGCCGACTTCGTCCTCCTCGAGAACGACCCGCTCCGAGACGTTCGCAACTCCCGTTCGATCGAAAGGGTCTACAAGGGCGGAAGGCTCGCCTGGTCCCGGTATGGACGGAGCGATCCGCAATGACCGGGCTTCGGCCGAGAACGATATAATCCACCGGCTTTGAAATCTTCGCGTTATGCCTCGGCCGGCGTGGACATCGACGCCAAGATGAACGCGATCGCCGCGGCGAAGGACGCCATTCGATCCACGTTTACGCCGGGAGTGCTCGGCGACGTGGGGGGATTCGGAGGCCTCTTCCGCCCGGATTTCTCGGGTTACCGGGAGCCGGTCCTCGTGGCTTCGACGGACGGGGTCGGCACGAAGCTCAAGGTCGCCGCGCTGGCGGGCCGGCACGACACATGCGGGGCGGACCTCGTCAACCACTGCGTCAACGACATTCT
>JBOGJO010000289.1:0-1750 GCA_050747885.1 Thermoanaerobaculia bacterium | reverse complement strand
GGCTCCGATCGTTGACCCAATCGGTCGTGAGATCCGAGTGCTCGAACAGGAGCTCGCTCCACTCGCGCACGAGATTCCTCAGCTGCGGCGTCAGCTTGCCGGACTTTTCAGCGGCCGGCAGCTGCTTCTCGAGCTCCTTCGACACGCGCTCCATCCCGGCCTTGAGCCCGCGGAACTGCGCGAGCATGTGCGGCGGGATCTGCTTCTCGAGAGTCTCCAGCCCCTTCATGTGCGCGTCGATCGACTCCTCGAGATCCCTGACCATCGTTGTGAGCTGCGCCGGCTCGATGTCCGGTTCCTTCACGAACATGTCGAGTGAATTCGTGTCGCCTGGCTCCTTGCCGGTCGACTGCAGCTTCACTTCTTCCGTGGTCAGCTTCTCCGCGAAGTTCGCGATCCGCTCGAGATCTGCGATTTGCGATCGCAACTCTCCGGTCTTCCCGATGTACTTGGGATCATTCCCCATCCGCGCCAGCTGCTTCTTGAGGAACGCGGCCTGCTCGCGCGCTTCCTTGGCCTTCGCCTCGTATCCACCAGGCGTTGCCTTCGGAGCTCCAGCTTTGCCGGCGTTCTCGTCTTGGAACAGCGACTCGTTGTCGCCGGAGTAGCCGAACAAATCCTTTTCCCAGACACGAATCGCGTCGACCGGCTCCTTGCCTCCGAGCGGGATCCGCGTCCGCTCGCCGTTCTTGTCGGAGAAGACAACGAGCTCGGGCTTCGCTACCTCACCAGTTACTTCACCAGTTTCGGCGCCGGGTTCTCCGCTTCGTACTGCCGGAGTGTTTTCAGAGCTCGCTCCGCTTCCTGCGCCGCTTTCGATTTCGGCTTGGACGGCGTTTGCGACATCGGTGTAGATGTCATCGGCGACGGCTCTGACTTTGGATCCACGCGCAACCCTCTCGGCGGCCTGGGTGAGAACTTTTGCGATCGGCCCTTCGCGAGTATAGAGGCGCTGAAACAGTTCCTCAAGTTGCGCCGACTGATCCGCCAGCTCGCGCGACTTCCCGACGTCGATGACGTTGCCGCCCTTGGCCAGGACCCGAGCCCGGGCTTCCTGCGCGACGAATCCGAGGATCCTCCGATCGGCCCCCAGCTTCTTGACGATCGCGGTTGCCAGCTGCGCACGCTCCACATAGAGCGGACGTCGGCCGACCTCGCCGCCGAACAGTGTCTCCTGGCTAACGTCCGCGGCGCCGGCGGCGTGCACCTGGCGCGCGACCTCGCGGACGTCGTCTCCGGAGAGACGCGTTTTCGCGCGTGTGACTTCGCTCACGACCTCGCGCTGCATCTCCGGCTCGCCGGCCAGGACTTCTCCGATCGCAACGCCGTGGCTCTCCGGGATCTCGCCCGTCGCAACCTTGGTGAGCAGGTCCGGCGCGAGCTGCGCGAGAGCGGTGCCCTTCTGCGCGAGCTCGCCCTTCATCGAGATTCCTTCGCGCTCGAGATCCCCGGGCCGGATCCCTGACTCGCGAATGAACTCCGCGACGTCGAGCGGCGTGCCGTGGCCTTCCGCGATGTTGATGCGAGCTCCGACGGCGCGCGCTTCCTGCGCGTTCGCTGCCTCGATCCGGATCACGTTGACGTTGTCCGGCCGGTTCGGAGAGGTGTCGTTCTTCCACATCGCATAGCGGTGGTGGCCGTTCAGCACGTACTCTTTGTGGTTCTCGGGATTGATCCACGTGATCCACGCGCCGGCGAGGACCGGGTTGTAGCGTTTGACGCCCTTCACCCATTTGCCGGTGCCGGTCTG
>JBOGJO010000288.1:0-10342 GCA_050747885.1 Thermoanaerobaculia bacterium | reverse complement strand
ACGCGGGCCTTCGCGCCGCCCGTCAGCGTTTCCGTTCGCGCATGGCCCGGTCGGCTTCGCGCCGGAGGTCCTTTTCCCGCAGCGTGTCGCGCTTGTCATGGAGCTTCTTGCCCTTGACGAGCGCGATTTCCGCCTTCACGCGCGCCCCCTTGAAATAGAGCGTCAGAGGAATGCACGTCACGCCGCTTCGGGCAACCTCCGAGGCCCACCGGTCGAGCTCGCGCCGGTGCATGAGAATCTTGCGTTCGCGCTCCGGCGTGTGACCCGTCCACGACGCCGGGTCGTAGGCGGAAATGTGCGCGCCGACGAGGTACGCCTCGTCCGCGCGGAACTGGATGAAAGAGTCCTTCAGGTTCGCCTTTCCGGCCCTCAGGGATTTCACCTCGCTGCCCGAGAGCGCGAGCCCGACTTCGAGCCGGCTCTCGATGAAAAAATCATGGAAGGCCTTTCGATTCGTGGCCACGACCTTCGCCTCGGCGCTCCGGGCCTCTCGGACGGCTTTCACGCTCGGTCGATGCCCGCGGAAGAAACGAACTCGCCGAAACGAACCGCGAGGTCGGGATCGAACTGGGTGCCGGCCTTTGAAACGATCCGATCGACGGCCTCGTCGCGGCCGATCGGGGGCCGGTAAGAGGACAACGACGTCATCGCGTCGAACGCCTCCACGATGTGGATCAGCCGCGACCCGAACGGAATTTGTTCGCCGCGCAACTGGTCCGGGTAACCGCTCCCGTCGTAGCGCTCATGGTGGTGGAGCACCAGGGGCACGACCGGGAAGGGAAAATCGATCTCCGACAGGAGCATCGCTCCCACGGACGGATGATCGCGCGCGAGACGGTACTCCGCTTCGGCAAGGGGCCGGCGCTGGGAGAGGCGGTCGTAGGCGAGCTCGCGCAGCCCCACGTCATGAAGGAGGGCCGCCACGGTCATCTGCTCGACCGTCGTCTCGGGAAGCTTGAGGAACGTCGCGAATCCCCGGGCGAGCTTTCCCACGGCAAGACTGTGCGTCACGAGCGCCGTGTGCTTTTTCAAGCCGGGCTCGAGCAGACGGCGGACGAGGCCGCGGAACGCCTCCCGGTATCGAACGGCCTCCCGGGCTTCCGAAACCGCTCTCCGGACGAGAAGGTGCGTCTCCTTGACCGCGGCTGCGAGCGTCGGATCGGGCTCGGAAAGGAACACGAGCGTGAAGAGAGTCGCCCTCCCCTCTTCCGAGACGACGACCGAGGACTGAATGCCCGCGATCTGAGCCGTTTCGAGGACGCCCTCCCGGGCGCCCAGGGGAAAGTCGGTGCTGAACTTCGAATTCGATGGGCGGGGCCGCCCGGGATAGAGATTCGCAAAGACTTCCTGGGCGCTGGCGACGACCGCGGAACGGGACCCTTCGGACAAGGGCTCGCGCGAGGCGATGAAGAACTCCGCCGAGTCCTCCTTCCAAAGCGAGAAAGCGGAAGCTCCCAGGCCGGCGTTCATGAGCAGGGCGGATCCGAAGCTTCGAAACAACGCGGCTTCGCGCTGGGTGAGCGGCGGACGCTTCCGCGCAGGAAGGATCTTCGCAAGCTCCGGCCGGGTCAGCTCGGAGGCCGAAGCCGGCGGCAGGGAGCCCGCAGCCGGCGCGGCCGGCATTTCGTACAAGCCCGGCAGGCTCGAGAGCTCCTCGGCCGAATCGCCCGGGCCGCGATGAGCGCGCCGGCGCGCGAGAATCGCCGAGATCACCGCGCTCAGGGTTCCGGCGTCTTCGTGGTGAAAGAGCTCGCCCGCTGCCTTGTCGCGAGCCTCGATGATCCCGATCAGTCGGCCGTCTTCGTACATCGGACCGGCAAGCAGCCTCGCCGTGTGGGAGCTCTCCATGAGACGCCCGAGCTCTCCCGCTTCACTCGGCGAATTGAAATAGAAAGGCTTTCGATAATGATTGATGCGCTCGAAAAGCGCGCTGTCCTTTCCAAAGCTTGCAACCGGAAGATCGCGGGGCGAAAAACCCAGATGCGCGGCCAGACGGAACTCTCCCGTGGGCTCCATCAAATAGAGGGCCGAGCGGCTCACCCTGCAGCTCTCCAGCAAGGAGAAGAGCGCCTCCCGATACGCCTGTTCTTCCGTCGGATCAAGCATTTCCGTCACATCGTAGCATTCCGGTCAACCGTGGCTGATTCACCACACCATGTGAAGGATTCGACACTCTCCCGACACGGTCGCCAGGACGATGCGATCTGAACTCTCTGAAAACAATGAACAATCCATCACCCGAACAAACCGGGGCCCTGGCACGCCGTTCGCGATGTGATTGAGCAGAATCGATGAGAGCACAGCAGACTCTTCGCACACCGGTCTCGATCGAGGGCATCGGTCTGCACAGCGGCCAGCCGGTGCGGGCGACGTTTCGGCCGGCGCGCTCAAACCACGGGATCGTGTTCGTGCGCGACGACCGACCCGCCGTTTCCATCCCCGCGTTTGCCTCCAGCGCCCTGGCCTTTGACCACGCGACGACGATCGGGCGGGACGATGTTCTCATCGGGACCGTCGAACACGCGCTGTCGGCGGCTTACGGCCTCGGAATCGACAACATGGAAATCGAAGTCCGCGGTTCGGAGCTTCCGATTCTGGACGGATCCGCCCTTCCGTTCGTGCGGCTCTTCCAGGCCGCCGGACTCGAGCGACAGGACCGGAAAATCGAGCCTCTGGCGCCTTCGGAATCCCTCGAGATCTCCGACGGCGACAAGTTTCTTTCGATCCGGCCCGGCCGGGGTCTGACGATCACCTACGAAATCGACTTTCCGCACCGCGCGATCGGCCGGCAGACGCTGACCTTCGAGTGCCAGCCGGAAGCCTACGCCTCGAAGATCGCCCCCGCGCGCACGTTCGGATTCACTCACGAAATCGCGTACCTGCGGGAGCGCGGGCTCGCCCGCGGGGGATCTCTCCAGAACGCGGTCGTGCTGGATCCCGAGAACATCCTCTCCGGGCCGCTTCGGTTCGTGGATGAATTCGTGCGCCACAAGATTCTCGACCTCGTCGGAGATCTGGCGCTCCTCGGACGCCCTCTCGAGGGGCGCGTCCACGCTCGCAAGGCCGGCCACGCCTTGCATTCGGAGCTGGTTCGCCGGCTCGCGGCCGGCGAGGCTTCCCGCGCGATCCCTGCCCGCGCCGGCTCCCGGCAAGTCAAGCCCTCCCTCGCCGGCTGATCGCCGACGTCCCCGCCGCGCGAGCCGACTCTCTGTCATCGCGAGGCCCGTCAGGGCCGTGGCGATCTGACACGACGTTTTCCCCGGGGGTCGATGGCTTCGCCCTTCGGGCTCGCTATGACGGGCCGACGAGAACCGCGCCCCAGCATGTAAGATTCCGGGGATGAATCCCTTTCGAAGCCCCGGAACCTGGGCCTCTCTCCTTCTTCTCGCGGCGTCGTGGGCGCCCCGCGCCGCCGCCGAAAATCCTCACATTTCGCCGCTGTCGATTGCCGTGAAGGGAAACGAGGTCTTCCTGACGTTCACCCTCAACGGCGCCCTCGATCCCCAGCTCTCTCGTCGCCTGGAATCCGGCCTCGAGCTCTCGATCGATTACGACATCCGCCTTCTGGACCGGAACCGATACTGGTTCGACCAGTTTCTCGACGCGCACCGGTTTCGAATCGCGGCGACCTACAACCCGGTTCGGCGGGAATATCTCGTCCGCGATTCCTGGGACGGAAAACCCTCGGGCGCGTTCACGACACAGGAGTTCACGGAAGCCGCCCGGATGCTCGTTTCGCGCTCGGGTCTGCCGGGTTTCCGGGTTCGACGGGACTGGCCGCACAAGCATCTCTACGTGAAGATGCGGGCCTCTTACGACGCCGGAAGGTTCTTCGCGCTCGCCCCCGTGGATTCCTCGACGGAATGGAAGAAATCCAAAACGTTCAAGATTCACGACGCCGATCTCCGATGACGCCGGAAGAAAGGGCCCAGAGGCACCGGCGTGACAATCGACTGATCGTCGCCGCCGCCCTGGCCGTCTTCTTCATCTGGGGCGGCATCTACCTTTCCCAGGAAGGGGGCCGGCCGATGGAGCCCGCGAACTTCGCGAGCCGCGTGCCTCTCTTCATCCTGTGGTACGTCGACGTGCTGCTCATCGCGGCAACGCTTTTCGTGATCTTCCGCGCCCTCATCAAGCTCCTTCTGGATCGCCGCCGCGGAATTCTCGGGACGAAATTCCGAACCAAGCTCCTCATCACGCAGCTCGGCCTGACGTCGATTCCGATCGCCCTGCTCTTCCTGGCGGCCACGAATCTCCTTCAGAAATCGATCGACCGCTGGTTCTCCACCCCCGTCGAGACGATCGTGAACCGCGCCGAGGTGCTGCGAGACCTCGCGGATCGCCGATTGGGCGAGGACGTCGAAAGGGAGGCGGGAGCCCTCGCGCTCGAGCTCGGCCGGGGGGAGTCGGCGCAAGCCCGCGAGCTGTTCGCCCGCGAGCTCACGCGGCGCGGATTTGCGAGCCTCGAGTTCTATCCGGACCAGGGAGCGCCGGTCCGGATCTCCCCCGGGCGCGAGGAACCTCCGCCGTTTCCGCCCGACCTCCTTGCGCGCGCCGCCCGTCAGGGAAGCTCTTCGTTCACGTCGTTCCTCCACGACAATTCGAGATGGGTTCGGGCGGCGGCCCGCTCGGGATCCGGGGTCGTCGTCGTGGGTCTGCGCGTGACGCCGGCGGACGCCGCCGCCGGCGACTTCGTCGCGCGAGCCTGGAGCGATTACCGGAAGATCGAAGTCCAGAAGCCGGCGATTCAGGCCACGAACATTCTCGTGTTCACACTGCTGACCCTCGCCCTCCTGTTCGCGGCGATCTGGACAGGCCTCACGCTCGCGCGACGCACGACGGCCCCGATCGTGGCGCTCGCGGAATCGACTCGCAGGATCACCGAGGGCGATCTCACCGCCGAGGTCGCCGTACCGGCCAGCGACGAGCTCGGGGTCCTGGTCGAATCGTTCAATCGCATGACCGCGGAGATTCGCGACAATCGACAGCGCCTCGAAAGCTCCAACCGCGACCTCACGGACATCAACCGGCGGCTCGACCGCGAGCGCCAGCTTCTTTCGACCATCCTCGAAACCGCCCGAACGGGAATCGTCGCGGTCAAATCCTCCGGACAGATTCAGCTCGCCAACCCCGCCGCGCTCGAGATCCTCAGGCTCAGCGCGGCTCCCGCGGAGATCGGCGAGCTCGCGCAACGGGCCGATCTTCGCCCCCTGTTCGAGTCCCTCGAATCGGTCCGGCAGGGGCACAAACCGGCTCCCAGGGAGTTCGCTTCGGGGGGCTCGGGCGATCAGCGCCGGGCGGAAGTCTCCGTCGCCGCGATGCCGGGCGGAGACGGGGTCGTCATCGCGCTCGAAGACACGACGGAAGTCGCGCGGGCCCAGAAGCTCGAAGCCTGGACCGAGGCCGCGCGGCGGGTCGCGCACGAGATCAAGAACCCCCTGACTCCCATCAAGCTTTCCGCGGAAAGGATGATCAAGAAGCTCAACGCCGGCGACCCGCGGGCGGCCGACGCGGTTCGCGAGGGCGCCGAAGTCATCATCGAGGAGGTCAACCTCCTCAAGACGATGGTCGACCAATTTTCGAGGTTCGCAAAGATGCCCGAGTCCCGGCCGGCGTTGACCGATCTCACCTCGCTCGCCGAGAAGACCGTCTCGCTGTACCGGGATTCCAAGGACGGGGTGACCCTCCGGCTCGAAAATGCGCTGCCGCGGCCGGTGTACCGGCTCGACGGAAGCCAGCTGCAGCGCGTCCTGGTGAACCTTCTCGACAATGCTCTCGAAGCGAGCCACGAAGGCGGATCGGTCACGCTGCGCCTCGAGGAGCGCAACGGCACCCTTCGGATTCAGGTGTCCGACACGGGCTCCGGGATCGACCCCGTCGACCGCGAAAAGATCTTTCTGCCGGAGTTTTCCACGAAGTCGGGCGGCTCCGGCCTGGGCCTCGCGATCGTGTCGCGAATCGTGGCGGACCATCAGGGCACGATCCGCTGGGAGGAAAACCGTCCCCGCGGGTCGAGCTTCGTCATCGAGATTCCCGCCGCATGAAAAGCCGTCGAGTCCTCGTCATCGACGACGAGCGCGGAATCCGGCAGACGCTGACCCAGATCCTCGGGGACGAGGGGTACGCCGTCGAGGCGGTGGCCGAGGGAACCGAGGCGCTCGAGCGGCTGTCGAGGGAATCCTTCGACCTCGTGTTCCTCGACGTGTGGCTCAAGGACAAGGACGGCCTCGCGATCCTCGATTCGCTCGGGGAACGGACGGCGAGCCTGCCGGTCGTGATGATCTCGGGGCACGCGAGCGTCGAGACGGCCGTGAAAGCGGTGAAATCAGGCGCCTACGATTTCCTCGAGAAACCGCTCTCGCTCGAACGCGTGGTCCTCACGGCGAAGAAAGCAATCGACCACCGCGACCTCCGGGAGGAGGTCTTGAGGTTCCGGGCGAAGACCTCCGGCGACGGCGAGCTCCTCGGCGAGACGTCGTCCATGGTCCGCCTCAAGGAGGAGATCGCGCGGGTCGCTCCCACCGACGCGCGCGTGCTGATTGCCGGAGAAAACGGCACCGGAAAGGAGCTCGTCGCGCGGGCGCTGCATTCGCTGTCGCTGCGCAAGAAGAGCGTTCTCGTCGAGGTCAACTGCGCCGCGATTCCGGAGGAATTGATCGAGTCGGAGCTGTTCGGGCACGTTCGGGGGTCTTTCACCGGAGCGTCTTCCGAGCGCGCCGGGAAATTCGAGGAGGCCGACGGGGCGACCCTGTTTCTGGACGAGGTCGGCGACATGTCGGCCAAAACGCAGGCGAAAGTGTTGCGCGCCCTGCAGGAAGGGCGTTTCACGCGCGTGGGCGGAACGAAGACGATCGAATCGGACGTGCGGGTGATCAGCGCCACGAACAAAAACCTTCCCGAGGAGATCCGCCAGGGCCGTTTCCGGGAAGACCTCTACTTCCGCCTCGCCGTGGTTCCTCTCGCCGTCCCGCCGCTGCGGGAGCGGACCGACGACGTGCCGCTCCTCGCGAACCACTTTCTGCGCGAATGCGCGGTGAAGTCGGGCAAGCGCCCGAAGGCCTTCTCCGACCTCGCCCTGAAAAAACTGCGCGGCTACGTGTGGCCCGGAAACGTCCGGGAGCTCAAAAATCTCGTCGAGCGGCTGTTCATCATGTCCCCGGGCGACGCCATCGACGCGCGCGACCTGCCGGCCGAGATCGTCGAGACCGACGCGGTCGCGATTCCCGAGAACTTCTCGAGCCTCCGCGAAGCGCGCGACGATTTCGAGCGGCGGTTCATCCTCGCGGCGCTGCGCCGCAACCGCGGAAACGTGAGCAAGACCGCCGAGGCGCTCGGCATCGAGCGCTCGAACTTCTACCGCAAGCTCAAAGGTTACGGGATCGACGTGGAGCGGGAGTAGGGCCCCGAAAACGTCGATGCTCCTTTTTCCAGTCGACGGGGTCTCGCGGAGCGCGACTCGCCGGACCGCGGCCGCCTTCCCGAAGCGATGAGTTCAGTCGCACCAGCGCTCGACCAGCCATCGGTACCCTCGCCCCTCGCAGGACGCACAGCCGGCCGGGCGCCGTCCCGCGCATTCGGGACACCGCACCAGCCGGTCGGCCCCGTGCCCGTCCTCGTGCAGCCGCACCTTCTGTTCACGGCGTCGGGCGTCCTCGAATCTGCGCGGGTCGGTAACGTTCGAACGAGGCATGGAGCAATTCTAGCGAAAAGTCAGCGACAAACGGTGGTTCCTGAGCCGCCTAGGACGTCTTCAGATCCTTCAGGATCTCCCGGCTCGCGTTCCAGCCCGACAGGCCGTTGACTCCCCCCCCGGGGTGGGTGCCGGAGCCGCAAAGGAACAGGCCGGGGATCGGCGATCCGTACTTCGCCCAGCCGAGCAGCGGGCGCATGGTGAAGAGCTGGTCGAGCGACGGCTCGCCGTGGAAGATCTGCCCCCCCCAGGCTCCAAGCTCCGACTCGATGTCCGCGGGCGAAAGAACGCGCCTCGCGACGACGAGATTCCGGAAGCCCGGCGCGAAGTCCTCGATCGTCTTCTCGACGATCTCGCCCAGCTCTTCCCGGCGGCCGTTCCAGTCCCCGCTCCGAAGCTTGTACGGCGCGTGCTGGACCGTCACCGACATCACGTGCGCGCCGGTCGGCGCGAGCGACGGATCGAGGACGGAAGGAATGGAGACGTCCAGGGAGGGCCGGGGAGAGATCTCCCCGTACTTCGCGGAATCGTACGCCCTTTCGAGCTCGTCGATCCCCGCGCCGATGTGGATCCGGCCGTCGAGATGCCCGGCGCCGGCTCCGGAGAAAGCGGGAAGAGCCGACAGCGCGAAATTCACTTTTGCCATCGAGCCGACCGCCCGGAAGTTCCGGACTTTGTGAAGGAAGTCGGGATCGAGCTCGGCCGGGTCCACGAGCTTCAGGTACGTCGTCTTCGGATCGGCGTTCGAGACGACGGCCGAGGCGTCGATCGTCTCGCCGCTCTCGAGCTCGATCCCCGCGGCCCGCCCTCCGCGGACGAGGATGCGCCGAACTTCGGCGCCGGTTCGGACTTCTGCGCCGGCCGCCCGGGCCGCCGAGACAAGGGCGCCGGTGAACGCGCCCATGCCGCCGCGCGGGAACGAGCCCGGGGCCACGGCGTGCCCGTCGAGCGCGGTCTGGAAAAGGGGTCCCACGCACGTCCCGGCCGACCAGGGGCCGGCGAAGGCCCCGAAGACGCCGCGGGCCGCGATCGCCGCGCGAAGAAGGTCGTTTTCGAACCACTCCGCCGCGAGGTCGGCCACGGCCATCGGCACCCACCGCAGCAGCCGGTAGGCGTCGGTCTTCCCGAGCCCGCGGAAACCGCGGCCGACGCCGAGAAGACGCCAGATCTCCGAGGGCGACGGCCGGTCGATCGAAGGGGGCGTCATTTCCAAAACGGGCCTCAGGACTCTCCCGATCCTGCGGAACGACTCGGCGAAGGCCGGATACCTCTCCGCGTCTTTCGGGGAGGAGCGCTTCCACGCCTCCGCCGTCGCCGCCGGATCCTCGAAGATCGCCCCGGGAGGACCGCCCGGGGAAGGGCAGAAAACACGGATCTTCGGAGCCAGCAGCTCGAACCCGTGGGCTTCCAGCCGGAGCTCGCGCGCGAGCGCCGGAAGGAGCGGTCCCATCGTCGAAAACACGACGGGGCAGCGAAATCCCGGGTGGATCTCCTCTTCGGACGCCATTCCACCGGCGGCCGCGCGGCGTTCGAGAACGAGCGGCCGCAGGCCGGCCTTCGCGAGACGCACCGCCGCGACGAGGCCGTTGTGCCCGGCACCGACAACGACGACGCGACCCGAGCTCACGCCTTCACTTCCCGTCCGCCAGGATCTTCATCGCCGCGTTTCTCCCCGGCGCTCCCATGATCCCGCCGCCCGGGTGAGTGGCCGACCCGCACATGTAAAGATTCCGAATCGGAGTCCGGTACTGCGCCCAACGCGGAGCGGGACGCAGGAAAAAGAGCTGTTCGAGCGAGAGCTCTCCCTGAAAAATATTTCCCTCCGAAAGGCCGAACTCGCGCTCGAGGTCGAGGGGCGTGAGGACCTGCCGGTGGAGAATGATGTTCTTGAGGTTCGGCGCGTGCTCGGCGATCGTGTCGACGACCGTGTCGCCGAAATCCTCGCGCTTTTCGTCCCAGTTCCCTTCCTTCAGGTTGTAGGGGGCATATTGAACGAAGCAGGACATGACGTGCTTGCCCGGCGGAGCGACGCTCGGATCGGTGAGGCTGGGGATCACGATGTCGATGTACGGTCGCCGGGAGAATCTTCCGTACTTCGCGTCGTCATAGGCCCGCTCCATGTACTCGACGGAGGGCGAGATCGAAATGGCGCCCCGAAGGTGCGGGCCCGGCCCGGGCATCGCGCGGAAATCGGGAAGGGCGTCGAGCGCCAGGTTGACCTTCCCCGACGAGCCGCGGTATTTGAAGCGCCGGATGTCCTCGGCGAAATCCCCGTCGAGGTGCTTCTCCCCGACGAACCGGAAGAAGGTCAGCCTCGGATCGACACTCGAGCAGACGAGCGGGGCGCGCAGCTCGTCGCCGTTCTCGAGCGCGACGCCGACAGCGCGGTCCCCCTGGAGAAGGATCTTCTCGACGGGAGCTTGGAGCCGGATTTCCACACCGGCCTCCCGCGCCGCTTCCGCGATGGAGTTGGAGATCGCGCCGGTGCCTCCGCGCGCGAATCCCCACGACCGGAACGCCCCGTCGATTTCCCCCATGTAGTGGTGGAGCAGCACGTAAGCAGTCCCGGGCGATCTCACGCCCAGAAACGTCCCGATGATCCCCGAAGCGCTCATCGTCGCCTTGAGCACGTCGGTCTCGAACCACTGGTCG
>JBOGJO010000287.1:0-20138 GCA_050747885.1 Thermoanaerobaculia bacterium | reverse complement strand
GGACACGGACGGAATTTCAGCCGACGATCGACCTCGAATTTCCGTCGTTCAGCCCGTTTCGGGAGAACGAAAGACAATTTCAGCGCAACGTCGGCCGGCTGCATGGTTCCGTGATCAAGGCCTTCGATGGCCTGATCCATTCGGCGAATCCGTCGCGCCGAACGGACATCCTCGACTCCCTCAATGTGGCTCAGCAGGTGTTTTCGAGCGACAAACGCGAGAAAGTCCTCATTCTCTTTTCTGACATGATCGAAGATTCTGACCCGTACAACTTCGAGCGCGAGAGGATTGACACCCGGAGGATCGACAAGATCATTCAGGAGAGGCGCAAAAGCGGCGAGGTCCCCGACCTGAGCGGGGTTCGGATTTTCGTCGTTGGAGCGGACGCTCGTACCGAACGGAAGGCCGAGGAGATTGAGAAGTTCTGGACGCAATACTTCCGCGAGAGCAAGGCGACGTTTGACCCGGCAAACTATGCCCATTCCCTGATCGGCTATTCTCGCTAACCGAATCCGACAGGAGTTCGAGTAACCTTTCAAGCCGATGCGTCAGGCCTCCGCCCGGCTGGTGCTCCCGATGCTCGCCGACATGATCAGCGAGCAGCTCGACCTCGCCGGACGCGCCGCGGCAGATTCGGGCGCGGACGGGATCCACGACCTCCGGGTGGCGACGCGAAGGCTTCGAGCCGGGATCGAGCTCTGGCTCGGCATGGCTCCGGGAAAGAAGCTCGAGAGGTGCCGCAAGAGCCTTCAGAGGCTGGGGCGCAGTCTCGGGTCGCTGCGGGAGGCCGACGTCGACCTTCAGCAGCTCGAAGATCTGCGTCGGAAACGCCCCGCCGACGCGCTCGGTATCGAGCTTGCCCTCGCCGGGGAGACGCGAACGCGAAGGCGACGGGCCGCTGCGCTCCGGAGGGAGCTCCGGCGCGTCGACCTGGCGGACGTTTCGGAACAGATCCAGTCGGAGATCGAGCGGTCTTCCGAGCCCGGAGGAGGACAGGTTCTGCTGGGCTCGGTCGCGCGGCAGGAGCTCGCCTCCCGAGTCCCCCGGTTGACGTTGTTTCTGGCGCAGGTCCTTCGGCGCCCGACTCCGGCCGGCCTTCATCGCCTGCGAATCGAGATCAAGAAGTTCCGATATTCCTTCGAGCTCTGCGCGCCGGCGTACGATGGGAGGCGCGCGCCGCGGCTCCTCTCGCGGCTCAAGGAGCTCCAGGAGGCCCTGGGCCTCGTCCAGGACGCCAATGCCCTTCACGGGCGAATTGCGCGTCTCCGCTCGAATTTCCGGAGGGACGGCTTCCTCGAGCTCGAGCGACGCCTCCTCGCCCCGATGAGGGCGGTGGCGGGGATTCGCCGCGAGCGCCTGGCGCTGGCAATCTCCCGGCTGGAGAGCTGCCGGCGGGACGGCTTTCTCTCGGGCTTTTCTCCGGCCCTTCGGCCCTTCGCGACGGGAACGGAAGCTAGAGCTTCTCGTCGAATCGCCGGAGGCGCTCGGCCATGATCTTCATCACCTGCAGAGCGAACTGGGGCGTCTGCTGGATGAGGAAGGAGAATCGGCGCTCGTCGATCGGCACCAGCGCGCAATCAGTCCGGGCGACCGCGCTCGCGCTGCGGACACTCGATTCGATGAGGGCCATTTCGCCAAACACCCCTCCAGGCTGAACCGTTTCCACGACGTTGCCGTGGATGACGATATCGACTTCGCCGTCCTTCACGACATACAGAGCGTGCCCCGGGTCGCCCGCCTCGAAGACCGTCTTCCCGGCGGGATAGGTTTCGAAGTCGGTCGCGTTTCGAAAGAGTCCGATCGTCGTCATGCAACGCTCCTCAAGGTTTTTCGAGTCCAAAAGATATAACGAAAAATGTGAAATCCGCTTGAAGTCCCGTCAGAGGCCCCGGCGCTTGGCCACAAACGCCTTCAGCTCGGCCGGATCGAACGACGCGTCGGTTTCCAGAAGGCCTCCTTCGGCGACCGTACCCGAGAGATGCCGCTCCGCCCGGGTTCTCCACCAGGACGGGTATCCGTACCGAACTTCGCCGTCCTGACGGTAGGACGAAACGAGCTCCGGCGCGCGCGCCATGAGCCATTCGACCAGGGCGATGGGGTTCTCCGACGCGACGATCTCGGTCGACGAGCCGGAACCTTGAAAGTCGCTGACGCCCCGCAGAAACGCCGTTTCGCGGCCATTCGCGAGGTCCGCGGACCGCACGAGAAGCGTCGAGGCGGCGAAGAGCCCGGAAATCGCGAGCGCGGGAAAATCTTCGTCGAGCACATGGGGGACGAACTCCACTCTTCCCGCGTCGGTGGATTCCTGCCAGCCCTTTCCGTCTCGAAAGCAGGACTCGGCCATCAGTTCCGCTGAGGAGAAGAAGCAGAGGAATTTTCTCGCCTCGCTCATCCGTCCAGAAACCTCTTGTATTCCTCTTCACCCGCGGAGAGCCGGAGCCATTCGGTTCGCATCAGGAGGCGGAACTCCTCCACGAGGTCGCGCTCCGTGCAGCCGAGCTCCCGCTGGATTTGCTTGAGGCTTTTTCCACCGTCGATCTTGTTCAGCAGCAGACTCGCGAGAATGGTGGGCGGGGGCGCTCGGCGCTTGGAGCCGGCGGCGGCGGAGATCTTCTCGGGAACGATCGCCGAGAGATAGGCATCGTCGTGCGTGACGGTGATCAATCCGGCAATCAGCAGGCCGTACAAGATTCGGCCGGTCTCGTTCTCGGAACGGCCGGACATCTCGATCACCTGGCCGAGTGTGCGGCGGCCGTTGACGAGCGAGAGCATTTTCCATTCCGGTTGAGTCATGCGGATTTCGTCGGTTTTCTCGGAGTCCCGCTCCAGGTAGAGGATGGTGGTCGGCGACGGAAGCTGATCGCGCAGAAGGTTGAACTCGTCGATCTGGCGGAGCCCTTCGAGAAGAAGGTTCTGGAGGTCCTGATGAATCGTTCTCTCGGTTGGCGCCATGTCTTTCAGGAAAGCGAACTTGCCCTCGTGCCACTTCAGCAGCTGGTAGATGGCGGGAGGTCCCTCCCGCGGAGGGCAGTAGGCATGGAGAACCTCGCCATTGGAAAAATAGACCCCGGCGGGCTTCCGGAGAATCGAGTTTTCAATGAGGAGCTGACCTTGCTTGCGCGTGCCTTGAAAGAACTGCAACAGATCGGGAACCGAACACTCCGCAAGGTCGCCCTGCATGACCGCCATCTTTTTGCCTCCGCGAAGGGGTCAGCTTTCTCGAAGCTTGTCAGGAGAATGGGAATTTCGTGTCAAATCGGTGTTCAGGGCGACGATGTCCCCACGACCCTCAACCCGGCGGCGCCGGCGAGGATCAGGAGGATGCACGCGATCCGCGCGAGCCCGGTGCCTGTCTTCCACCAGTTGTCCGCGAGGACCGATCCCGCGATCGAGACTCCCGTCCACACGCTGTAGGCGGTGCTCATGGGAATTCCCTCCAGCGAACGGGCGAGCAGCACGGTTGACGTGAACCCGAAGACGGCGTTGATCGCCAGCGGCGCGATTCGCGTGAATCCGTGGGTCTCCCGGAGGCTCACGAGCCAGCCGACCTGAAGGAGGCTGGAGACAACCAAAAAAATCCACGGCTTCATCCTTTCGATTGTGACTCGGATGAGAGAAGCCTTTCGTGAAGGGCCGGTAAATTTCCCGCGAACGAAGCAACGCCGGGCCGGCAAAGATCTTTACCGAAAATTCAAGGACCCTTCACGATCGCGGAAAAAACTGCGAGCGAATGTCGTTGCCGCCAACGATGTGACTCCTTCCCCTCCGTTTTTCCGGCTTCGGCCGGCGCCCGGTCGCCATAACCGGGCGTTTTTTTTGGGTGGCGGGCCGGTCAGCTTTGGAACGCGGCGGTCTCGCGGTTCGCAAATTCCAGCCGATCGGCGAGGGTGCGGACCACGAATCGGTGGAACGCGAGGGCGAGCTTCGAATTCTCGGTCTCCATCCGATCGAGGGCCTGGCGTGACAATCGATAAACGATCGTCGGCTGGTCCACGAGGACGCGCGCGCCCCGGGGCGCCGTCCGGTAGAGTCCCATTTCGCCCACGATCGTGTGCCGCTGCATGGAACGCAGCCGGGAATCGTTGCCTTCCGGAGAACGGAGGATCACGCTGACCCTTCCGGAGGAGATGAGGCAGAGAAATTCGGCAGGGTCTCCTTGAACGAAGAGAACGTCTCCCGCCGCATACGAGATCGTTTCCAGATACCCCACGAGTTGCTGAAATAGCGTCTCGCTTCCGATTTCGTGCGTCAGCCATTCGTCGGAGGATCGCTTTGCTTCTTCCGGGCTGATTCTCTCTTCGAGAACGCGGTCCTCGCACCACTCGAGAGCGGCATCGAGCTCCCGGAAGATGCGGCAGGTCTTGTCGCCCGCGCGCAGAAGGCCTCCCGAGCGCAACTGGCCCCCGACGCGCGTCCCCAGGCCGGAGAACACGAGCAGGAAGCCCTCGCGCTCCGCGAACTGCCGGGCCTTCACGAGGATCTTGATTGCCGAGGTGTCGATTCCCAGAACCTGTCGGAAATCCAAGATCACCATGCTGCACACCCTCGGGCCCTGGGCCGCGACGGTCCGTTTCACGTGCTGCAGCAGGGTGTTGACGCTGCCGAAGAAGATAAAGCCCTGCAGCCAGATGATCTGGATGGCGCGCCCGTTGCGGACGAGCTCTCGCGTTTCGCTCACCGATCGCAGGACCCGGCTTCCGTACTGGCTCCGGTCTTTTTCCTGTTTCACGAGGCCCACCCGGCTCGTGTTGATCGCGAAGGTCACGCAGGCGGCGATCACGCCCAGCGCGACCCCGGCGATGAACCCCTCGAAGGCGATGCCGAGCAGGATGATGACGACCTGCGCGTAGTCCGCGCGGTCCATTCGCCGCCATCCCTGGAGGAACCAGTCGTTGAGCAAGTCGAATCCGACGCGAAGCAGCATGCCTCCGAGGATGGGGACCGGCACCCATCCGAGGGCGCCGGTGCCGAAGGCGAGCGTTGCGAGGCAAAGCGCGGCGGCGATCATTCCGCCGAGGCGCCCTCGGGCGCCGTTCCGGTAGTTGAAGAGCGTTCGACTGAGCGAAAGCGTGCCGGCCATGCCGCCCACGAGCCCGGCGGCGACGTTGGCGACCCCGTTGACTTGCAGCTCGCGGTCCACGTCGATGTCGTCCCCGAGCCGAGTATCGACCTCGATCGACGTGATGCCCAACAAAAGCGTGAAAGCCGTCACCACGACCAACGCGATGTTTCCTCCGACCTGATCCAGGAGCAAGGCCGCCGGCGGGCTGCTCCAGTGATGAAAGAGCCACGCGATGGGAACGACGGGCCCGTGGGGCATGTTCAGAAGCCAACCCGAAGCTTGCGCTTCGACCAGGGAAACGCCGGCGAGAATGCGCCCGGCGTGAGCCAGCCCGATCAGGCCAAACAGAAGAACTGGAAAAGCAAAACTTCGCCGGCTGCGCTCCGTCGCCGCGAACGCGGCGGCAAAGAGAATGCTCGCGGCAACTCGCGCCAATCGGCCGGGCGCCGCGAGCTGGGGCAGCGTCGACCAACCCGGCTCCAGGCGAGTGAGGATGCGTACCGCGCTGACGATCAAGAGCCAGCCCGAAGCGGCCATGAACCCGCCGACGACGGGAAAGGGCACGAATCGAATCCAGCGGCCGATTCGGAGCCGGCCGAAAAAATACAGGGCGAGGCCGCTGACGACTGACGAGGCCGCCAACACGAACAGCACGACGGCTCCCGCAGTTTCGACGTTCGGAGCCCTCCCCGTGGGTCCCCGGGTGCTCATGGCGATGCTGATGGCCATCAGCGCCAGCACGGCGGTGGACTTCGAGTCCGGGCCGCCCACGGCAAAGGGAATGCGGCTTCCGAGCGCGAAGATCGTTGCCGAGACGGCGGCGCCGAGGAGGCCGTAGCCGATACCGACGGGCAGGAGCGCCGCCAGCGGCCCTGAGAAGACGGCGGCCGCGTAGCTGACAGTCGAGGCGATCAGGAAGGTCGCCGTGACGAGGCCGGCCACGATCTCCGTCGTGGTCCTCACGCTCTCATCTATTCCTTCCATGTCCCTCCATGGTTGCCTTCGCTCCTCTTCTTGACCGAGATGACGGTCCGGGATCTTACTCCGGCAGCCTGAAGCTGAGACTTCGCGTCGATCCCCGCCGGGCTCCGCCGGGGAAGGCGAGGGGAAGTCGTGTAAAGCGGAGGTAAATTCCGAGTCGAGGTCTCCACCGAATTGACGAATCCCTTCTCGACGGGAGTAGAATTTTCACAGGGAGAAAACGATGGACGAACATCCGTCTCCGGCGGGGGTCGAGTCCCGATTGGACAAGCTCGAAAAGGAAATGCAGGGCCTGCGAAAATTCGTCACGACGCTCGAGACGGGACACGAGTCCCGAGCCAACAATTGGAACAAGAAGCTCTCGGCGCTGACCGGGGAAATCGAAGAGTTGAAGGTCGGTTTCCGCAAGACGAAGAAGAAAGTCAAAAAGCTTCGCCGCTAGCCCCTTCGGGCGAGTCTCTCGATCGGGGCGTCATTCGCGCCGGATCACGAGCACGGTCGCATCGTCGGCGAGGGATTTTTCGCGGCTGTGGTCCTCCAGCGCCTCGAAGAGGGCGCTGACGATCCAGGCCGCGGGCCGGTCGGCCAGCGCCCGGACGAGGGAAGCGACCCGCCCCGGGCCGAATTGTTCGCCGTTCGGCGACTCGCACTCGAGGATTCCGTCGGTCACGACCGCGAGCAGCCCTCCCGGCGCGATTTCCCCGTGCTGGATCCGGTGCCGAACTCCCGGCTCGACCCCCAGCACGATCCCCGTTTCGAGAAAGACGGTCGTCGCCGCGGGATTGACCAGGATCGGGTGGGGATGCCCGGCGTTGACGAACTGAAAACGGCCGTCGGATTCGAGCTCCCCGTAGACGAGGGAGACAAACCGTGAGGAGAGCGTGGAACGGCACAGGATTCCGTTGAGCTTTTCGACTGTCGCCCCGATCTTCATGTGGCGCGCGGCCCCCATCCGGAGTCCAACGACGACGTCCCGAGCCTCGAGAGCGGCCGGCAGGCCGTGGCCGGAAGCGTCCGCGACCGCAAATGCAACCGTTTCAGGGCCCAGCCCGAGCGCGTCGTAGGCGTCGCCACCGACGGACTCCGCCGGGACGGACCGAGCCGCCAGATCGAAGCCGGGGATCGTCGGCAGCGGATCGGGCAGAAGGCTGCGTTGAATCGCGGCGGCCTGCTGCAGGATGCCCGTGAAGCTCGATTCGAGGAGCTTCTGATTCAGCGCGAGACGGACCGCTTCGAGCGCGACAACTTCGTCGTTGCTGAACGCCCGGGAAAATTGCCACGAGACGACCCATTCCCGGCGACCCCCGACGTTCCAGGTTGCCGCGCCGCGGCCGTCGAAGCCGTACGCCGAAGCGTCGTGTCGAAGTTGCTCAGTTTGATCGGGGGCGAGGGCCGCGGGAGCTCCCGGGAAGCGAACCTCGTCGAGGCGTCGGAAGAAAAAGCCGTCCCGCAGATAAATCGCGGCTCCGGGCGATTCGTCGGACCGGAGACCGTCGCAGATCCGAACAACCGCTTCGCGCAAGTCGGCAAGCTCGTTTCGAAACGTCAGGTCGTCCAGGAGCAGCTCCGCCGCTCGGAACGCGTGCTTCGGGCCGGCCGCGGGAAGGGAAAAGAGCTCGACCGTGGATCGGTGCATGGTTCACCTCGGCGCGAAAACTGACAGAACGGCCGGGGTGAGCTTTGAATTCCGGGTAAATTCCGGCCAAAGAAACCCGCCCGCCGGACGAAGCGAAGCCGATCGGCTTCATTTCGAATTTACATGTTCTTCGTATTCCGCGAACTCCGGGGCCGTAGCTTGAGCGCGCAAAAAGGAGGAGAAAATTCGATGAGACTCAAAACAGGGAAACTTCTCATGTCGGCGGCAGGAATCGCCGCGATGGTCTTCGGCGCCGGAATCGCCTCGGCGCAGGTGACGGAGGCCAAAGGCTACGAGCCCGTCGACGACACACCGACGGTCCGCCCGGGGGTCACGATCTACACGGACTACACGTACCAGGACCAGCCCGAGGTCACGGATTCCAACCACGACACGATCCACAAGAGCTCCTTCAACGTCAGCCGCGCTTATGCCACGATCGCGGGCAGCATTTCCCACCTGGTCGCCTACCGCGTGACGGCCGACGTCCAGGCCGACAACAACACGTCGGACTCGTCGTTGAACGGCTCGAACGTCTTCCGCCTCAAGTATGCATACGGGCAGATCAACGCGGACGAATGGGTCGGCAAGGGATCCTGGATCCGGCTCGGCCTCCAGCAGACGCCGTGGATCGATTACGACGAGGGGATTTATCGCTATCGATTCGCGTTCAAGACCTTCACGGACGTGGAAGGGCTCCTCACGTCCTCCGACTACGGCCTCTCGGCTCATTACAACCTCCCCTCGAACTACGGCGACTTTCACGTCGGCGTCTACAACGGAGAGGGATACAACAGCCTCGCGGACGCGAACGGCGCCAACGACCAGAAGGCGCTCGAGGCGCGCTTCTCGCTTCGCCCGGCGCCGGGCGTGGATGTTCTGAAGGGCCTCAGGCTGGCCGTCTTCTATGACGGTGACAACTTCGTCAAGGACGCCAGGAAGCGCCGGTACCTGCTCGATGCGACGTTCGAGCACAAATACGTCAATGCCGGCTTCGAATGGGTCGATGCAAAGAACCAGACGACGCCGACGGCCGCCGAAGTCCACGCGCAAGGCTGGTCCGCGTGGGTCACGCCGAGGACGACTTTCGGGCTCGAGGGGCTTCTGCGTTACGACGAGCTCAAGCCGAACAAGAACTCCACGACAACGAGCGGCGCGAAGAAGAAGCGCACCATCGTGGGGATCGCGTACTGGTTCCCGGTGCTCAAGGGCGTGTCCTCGGCGCTCATGGCCGATTACACCCAGGTCAAGTTCGACTCGGCCCTGAACCAGCCGAAGAACCAGGCGTACGCGCTCCACGCGCTCTTTAGCTTCTAGTTCACACGAAATTCACACCGTGTTAACCGATCAAATTCATATTGAGAAAGAGGTGAAGGGATGAAGAAGATGCTACTGGGCCTGATCGCGATCGTGGCGGTTGCGGCCTTTCCGAGCTCCCGCGCGGCTGCGCAGACGATCCAGTTGAACGGCGCCGGCGCGACGTTTCCGTATCCCATTTATTCGAAGTGGTTTTCCGAATATCACAAGATCCATCCCAACGTTCAGATCAACTACCAGTCGATCGGCTCGGGAGGCGGGATTCGCCAGATCACGGAACGAACGGTCGACTTCGGAGCCTCGGACGGGCCGATGACGGCCGAGCAGATCCAGGCGGCTCCCGGGATCATGCACTTTCCCACGGTGATGGGCGCGGACGTTCCCGTCTACAACATTCCGGGCGTGAACGCCGCGTTGAAGTTCACGGGACCGGTCCTCGCGGACATCTTCATGGGGAAGATTGCGAAGTGGAACGACAAGGCGATCGAGGCCCTGAACCCGGGCGTCAAGCTTCCCGACACGGACATCGCGGTCGTTCACCGCTCGGACGGGTCGGGGACGACGTACATCTTTGCCGATTACCTGGCGAAGGTGTCACCCGAGTGGAGGAAGAGGGTCGGCGTCTCGACGTCGCTCAAATGGCCGGTCGGTCTCGGGGCCAAGGGCAACGAAGGGGTCTCGGGTCAGGTCAAGCAGCAGCCCGGCGCGATTGGATACGTCGAGCTGATCTACGCGCTCCAGAACAAGATGGATTTCGGCCTCGTCCAGAACTCGTCGGGACGGTTCGTCCAGGCATCCCTCGAGGGAGTGACGGCCGCCGCGGCCGGCGCAGCCAGGGCCATGCCGAAGGACTTCCGCGTCTCGATCACGAACGCTCCCGGGGAAAACGTGTACCCCATCTCGTCGTTCACATGGCTGCTCGTGTACCAGAACCAGAAAGACAAGGTGAAGGGGAAGATTCTGACGGACCTTCTCCACTGGGCCCTCTCGGACGGGCAGAAATACTGCGCCGAGCTGGGCTACGCGCCGCTCCCGAAGGAGGTCGTGGCCCTCGAGGAGGCGGCGATCGCGCGAGTCAAGTGAAGTGATCTTTTCTCACCCCGGAACCCGCCACCCCTCTCCGCGTCCTGCGGAGAGGGGTTGGCGGTGAGGGCGGAGAGCTGAGAGATGTCAGATTCGAAAGCTCCGGCACGGGTTTCGCGGGACGACCGCTGGTTTCGATTCTGGATGTCGTCGGTCGGGTTCTTGGTCCTGGCGATCGTCGGCGGGATCGGGTTCGAGCTCTTCAAGAATTCCCGCCTTCCGATCGCGAAATTCGGCTGGAAATTCTGGACGGAATCGGACTGGGATCCCGTCTCCGGCGAGTTCGGCGCGCTCCCGTTCATCTGGGGAACCCTCTACTCGTCGATTTTCGCATTGGTCCTCGCGGCCCCGATCGGGGTCGGCATCGCGATTTTCATCACCGAGATCGCTCCGAACTCCGTCAAGAAGCTCCTGTCGTTCCTGACGGAGCTTCTGGCGGCGATTCCTTCGATTGTTTACGGTCTGTGGGGAATCTTCGTCCTGGTGCCGCTCGTGAGGAAGCTCGAAACGGCGATCTCGAAGACGCCTCTTCACAAGCTCCCGATCTTCACCGGGCCGCCGTACGGAATCGGGATGCTCGCTGCCGGGCTCATCCTCACGGTCATGGTCATTCCGTTCGTTTCGGCCGTTTCGCGGGAAGTCCTGAAGGCGGTCCCCATGACGCAGCGGGAGGCCGCTTACGCGCTCGGCGCGACGAAATGGGAGGCGATGAAGGTTGCCCTCCGCTACGGTCGCGTCGGGATCTTCGGGGCGATCATCCTCGGATTCGGCCGCGCGTTCGGTGAGACGATGGCCGTCACCATGGTGATCGGCAACAATCCCCAGATTGCAAAGTCGCTTTTCGCGCCGCAATACTCGATGGCCGCCGTGATCGCGAACGAGTTCACCGAAGCGACCTACGACCTCTACCTGCAGGCGCTGATTGAAATCGGTCTCGTGCTGTTCGTCATCACGTTCGTTCTCAACGTGGTTTCTCGCCTGTTCATCTGGTCGGTGTCGCGCGAGCCCAGGAGCAAGAGCGCTCCGGCCGTCGCCGCCGATCCGGTCGCCGAGCCCGCATGAGCGCGAGCGCAACGCTCTGGAGGAGAAAGGCGACGTCCGCCGCGATGGTCGGCCTGTGCGGGGTCGCCGTTCTGGTCGCGCTCGTCCCTCTTGCGATGATCCTGTTCTACATCCTCGAAAAAGGGCTCACGTCGCTGAGCTGGAATTTCTTCACGAAGATTCCGAAACCGGTCGGGGAGACCGGCGGCGGGATGGCGAACGCGATCGTGGGTTCCCTGGAGTTGATCGCGCTCGGGTCCCTGATGGCGGTTCCCATCGGCATCCTCGCCGGAATCTACGTCGCCGAGTACAAGAGCACGAAGCTTGCGACGGCGATCCGATTTTGCGCCGACGTGTTGAACGGGATTCCGTCGATCGTGATCGGGATCTTCGCGTACGGCCTCGTCGTGCTTCCGATGCGCCGATTCTCGGCCATTGCGGGAGGCGTCGCCCTCGGCATCATGATGATCCCGATCATCACGCGCACCACGGAAGAGCTGATCAACCTCATCCCCGGGTCCCTTCGCGAGGCGGGGCTCGCTCTCGGCGCGACTCGCGCGAGAGTAACGTTCTCGGTCATCCTTCCCGCGGCGCTGCCGGGAATCGTCACGGGCATTCTTCTCGCGATTGCGAGGATCGCCGGGGAAACGGCGCCTCTCCTGTTCACGGCTTTCAACAACTCGTTCTGGACGCGCCGGCTGGATCAGCCGATCGCCTCGCTGACCGTTCAAATCTTTGCGTACGCGATTTCCCCTTACGACGACTGGCACCGGCAGGCGTGGGCGGGAGCCCTTGTTCTGGTGGGGCTCGTGCTGATCTTTTCGGTGTTTGCCCGCGTCGTGACGGCGCGCTTGGAACGAATGAGGGTGGGATGATGGTAGAAATCGCGGTTCGAACATCGAACGAAACCTCGAGCCCGGCGGAGGGCGGCATCCGAATGGAGTCGCGCAAGCTCGATTTTTTCTACGGCGAAGCGCAGGCCCTCCACGGGATCTCGCTCGCGATCGATGGTAACGCGGTCACCGCCCTGATCGGGCCCTCCGGCTGCGGAAAATCGACGTTCCTCCGCTGCCTCAACCGAATGAACGACATCATTCCCGACACGCGAGTTGTCGGCGACGTGTTGCTCGATCGCGCGGACATCTATCGGGGAGACGTCGACGTCGTCGATCTTCGCCGCCGAGTGGGAATGGTCTTTCAGAAGTCGAATCCGTTTCCGAAGTCGATCTTCGAAAACGTGGCCTACGGGTTGAGAATCAATCGAACGGTGCGGCGTTCCGAGCTGGCCGAACGGGTGGAGAAATCGCTGAGGGAGTCCGCCCTCTGGGACGAGGTCAAGGACCGCCTCGATGCGCCCGCGCTCGGGCTTTCCGGGGGACAGCAACAGCGCCTCTGCATCGCCCGCGCGCTCGCGATCCAGCCGGAGGTCATTCTGATGGACGAGCCCGCGTCGGCTCTCGACCCCATCGCGACGCAGAAAGTCGAAGAGTTGATTTACCAGCTGAAAACCGCCTACACGATCGTGATCGTGACGCACAACATGCAGCAGGCGGCCCGAGTTTCCGACCGAACGGCATTCTTCATGATGGGGAGGCTCGTCGAGTATGATCGAACCGACAAAATTTTCACGAACCCCGGAGAAAAGATCACGGAAGACTACATCACCGGGAGATTCGGCTAGCGGCGGGGGGCCGCAGGAGACCGCCAGAGGGACGTTGGCGCAGAAGAGAATCGCTCTCATCGAGGACGACCCCGACATCGCTTACACGATTCGGGTCAATCTGCGCAAAGAAAAGCGATACCACGTGGAGCACTTTGCGTCGGGCATCGCCGCTCTCGGGGCGCTCCACGAGCGGCCGTTCGACCTGATCATCCTGGACCTCAACCTTCCGGACATCGACGGCCTCGCGCTTTGCCGGGAATTGCGCTCCCAGGAGGACACGAAGAAAATCCCGATCATCATGCTGACGGCCCGGGTCGAGGAGCGGGACAAGTTGCTGGGATTCGAAATCGGCGCGGACGACTACATCACGAAGCCGTTTTCCATGAAGGAGCTCGTCGCGAGGGTCTCCGCCCACCTGCGCCGGGTCGCCTCGTTCGAGACTTCGGAGGAGGAGGTCTTCGAGCAGCCGGGCCTGAGGGTCGATCGGGCGCGCTACGAGGTGGTCAAGGACGGAGCGCCGGTCCATTTGACGAAGAAGGAGTTCGACCTTCTCTGGCTGCTGATCCGGAATCGCTCGAGGGTGGTCACGCGCGACACGATTCTGGCGAGGCTCTGGGACTACGACGCTGACGTCGAGACGCGGACCGTGGACGTGCACATCCGCTCGCTGCGCAAGAAGCTCGGAGACGACCGGATCGAGACCGTCGTCGGCCTCGGCTACCGCTTTCGTCAACCGGGGACGTGAAGCTCTCCTCCCGGTTCTCTCTTCTCTTCGGTCTCCTCGCGCTCGGGGTCGCGGTCCTGCTCAATGTCTTCTGGGAGGGCCTGCTCGTTCGCGCGTCGCAGGACCGGGCGATTCGCCGGCTCGTTTCCGAATGCTCCCTTCTGGCGGACCTCGCCGGGCCTCGATTCTCGGATCCGGCCGGGCTCGATGCCTTCGTCCGTTCGTCCGGAAAAGCCCTGGGAGCTCGCGTCACCGCGATCGAACCGTCGGGCCGCGTGATCTCCGACAGCGCCGTCGCGCCGTCCCAGGTCCCGTTCATGGAGAATCATGCGAACCGACCGGAGATCGCGCAGGCGCGCGCCGTCGGCACTGGCTCTTCGCGTCGGTTCTCGGCCACCCTCGATCTCGATTTCATTTACCTGGCCGACCGGATCGACGGGAAGGGGCGCACGGCCGGGTTCATACGTCTGGCCTATCCCCTCGACCAGCTCCAGGAGGAGGAATCTCGAACACTCTGGCTCGGGCGCGCCGCGATCTTCGGGTCCTGCCTCGTTCTGTTCCTGGTCGGGCACCTCGCGTCCCGCAGATTTTCCGCCCCGCTGCGGCGCGTGACGGAGGCCGCGCTCGCCGTGTCGAGAGGAGATCTGGCCCGGGACGCTCCCGAGGAGGACGAACCGGAGGCGGCCGCGCTCTCGGAAGCCGTCCGGCGAATGAAAAATTCCCTTCTCGCCTCCCTGGCCGAAGCCGAGACCGAGCGCCGGCTCACCGCGGCCGCCTTTGACCGGCTGCCGGTCGGTCTCGTCGTCGTCGGGGAGAAGTCCGAGATCGTGCAGGCGAACTCGGCGTTCTCGCGGATGCTCGATTGTCCTGACCCGGCCGGCCGGCCGCTCGTCGATGTCGTTCGCGATCCGGTGGTTCACGCCCTTTTTCGGGAAGCGATCGAATCCGATTCGAACCGGGAGGATTCCCTCGTCTGGAAAAAGCCGGACGAGGTGACGTGGGAAGTCGACGTCCTGCCGCTCCCGCGGGGTACCCGCGGGCGGGCCGTCGGGATCTTTCGGGACGTGACCCGCCTGGCTCGCACCGAGGCGATGAGGCGCCGCTTCGTGTCCGATGTGTCGCACGAGCTTCGAACTCCCGTGGCCTCGATCGCGGCGGCGGCCGAGACGCTCCTCGAGGGGCAATCCGACCGGGAGGAGAGCGCTCATCTGACGGCCCTCATCGCGCGCCAGACGCGCCGGATGCACGAGCTGATCGAAGACCTGACCGACCTGTCGCGGATGGAGTCGGGCGCGATCGAGCTCGTCTGGGAAGACGTGACCCTGCGCGAAATCGTCGAGGAGGTAGCCCAGGACGTGGGGCCGCGGGCGGCAGAGCGAGGGGTCACGATCGTCGTGTCGGGCGACCCGGCGCTGCTCGTCTCGGGGGACCGCCGGCGCCTCGTTCAGATCATCCACAACCTCCTCGACAACGCCGTCAAGTTCTCGCCGGATTCGACACCGGTCGAGGCCCGCGTCGAGATGCGCGCAGGGCACCCGGTCCTGACGGTTTCCGATCGGGGGCCGGGCATCCCGCGGTCGGAACGGGACAGAATCTTTCAACGCTTCTACCAGGTCGATCCTTCGCGCTCGAAGGCGAGACCGGGAACGGGTCTCGGCCTGGCGATCGTCAAGCATCTCGTTTTGCTCCACCGGGCGCAGGTCGAGGTCGGGGGCGAGCCGGGAGAAGGCGCCGTGTTTCGAGTGGTGTTTCCCGAGGTCAGGCCGACTTCGCCGGATTCTTCCGAGCCTGGGACCTCGCCTTCCCGAGCTTGACGTTGAGCGGGTTCTGGCGGGCAAGAAACCCGATCACGGGTTTGCGCCGGTCGCCGAGCTCTTTCTGGAGGGCCAGGAGCTCCGGGTGGCGCGGCGTGATCGCGAGCCCTTTCTGCATCTCCTCCACCGCGCGCCGCCGGGAATCGGCGAGCAGGTAGATTCGTGCCATGTGCAGGCGCGACGTCGCGTTGTCGGGGTCCCGTCTCAATGCGAGACGGCAGGTGTCGATGGCGTCTTTCATCCGGTTCTGGTGGGCGAGGGTCAGGGCGTAGAGCGAAAGAGCCGTCGGAGGGACGCGCTCCCCGTTGCGGGTGAAGCGCTCGCACACTTCGAAGAGCATGGCGCTCGCCTCGGGAACCCGTTTTGCTTTGAGTGCGGCCAGGCCGAGCTTCAGCAGATCCCTCACCGTGAATTCGGCGTAGAGATCCGTGCTTTCATCCGCCATTACAGCTATTTAAGACCCGCTTTCCGGTTCTGTCAACCCCAATCTGTGATTCTGGCCGTGCCCGGCGGCGCCTCGCATTTTGCCCCGCGAAGCTCCGATCCGCAGCCTGCTAGGCTTACCGGCGTGTGGGTCCTGACGCTCAAGCCCGGCCGCGAGGAATCGGTCCTTCGCCGTCATCCGTGGGTGTTCTCGGGGGCCGTTGCGGGCCGGGAAGGGGATCCCGGAGACGGCCTGGCCCGCGTTCGATCCGCCTCCGGCCGGACGCTGGGATTCGGACTCGCGTCGCCGCTGTCGCAGATCGAGGCGCGGCTCTGGACGTTCTCCGACACGCCGCTCGACGGGCGGCTCCTTCGCTCGCGATTCGAGGCGGCGCGTTGCCTTCGGGAGCGTCTCATTCCGCGGGACACGACGGGTTCCCGCCTGCTCCACTCGGAGGGGGATCGCACGCCCGGCCTCGTCGCGGACCGCTACGGCGACACGCACGTCCTACTCTTCACCTCGGAAGGCGCTGTCCGGCGGCGCGTCGAGATCGAAGACGCGTATCGGGAGATCTTTGCGCCCGGGCGTCTCGTCGTTCGATCGGAGGACGGTGGCGCAGAAGGGCGCGAGACCGCGGAACCCGAGGCGGCATCGTTTCGTGAGCACGGCCTGGAATTCTCCGCCGAAATCTCCAGCGGCCAGAAGACGGGATTCTTTCTCGACCAGCGTGAGAATCGGAATCGCGTGCGGGCGCTTTCCTCGGGCCGAACGGTCCTGAACCTCTTCTCCTATTCCGGCGGCTTCTCGGTCGCGGCTCTTGCCGGGGGCGCGAAGCGGGCCGTCGATGTCGATTCCTCCGGGCCGGCGCTCGGGTGGGCGCGCGAGAACCGAGCGCGAAACGGGTTTCCGACGGCTTCCGACGACTTCGTCGAGGCGGACGTGTTCCAGGATCTCCGCCGCCGCGTCGGCACGGGGGAGTCGTGGGACATCGTCGTCTGCGATCCTCCGGCGTTTGCGAAAAAGAAGCGCGACGTGGACCGCGCCGCGCGCGGCTACAAGGACGTGTTCCGTCTCGCCATGTCGCTCGTGGCGCCCGGAGGGATCCTCGTCGCGTGTTCCTGCTCGGGCCGCGTTTCGGCCGACCTTTTCCAGAAGATCGTCTTTTCCGCCGCCCTCGATTCGAAGACGACGTTCTCGATTTTCGAGAAAGCCGGGGCCGCGCCCGACCATCCCGTCTCCCTCGACTGCCCGGAGACGGAGTACCTGAAGGCGTTTTTCCTGGTCAGATCAGGCGATGCCGGATCGTTCGGAGCATTCCCTTCGCCGCGCGAAACGCGGTAACCTCATTCTCGCCGAGGACGGCAGAACGAGGCAGGACGAAGCAAACGACTTAAAACAAAGGGGAGGCCGAAAATGGGGATTTCCAGTCAGAATCGTTTTCCAACCTCGAGGTCTCGAAGGGCGCTCGTCGGCCCTCTTCTCGGGCTCCTCCTCGTCGCGGCGGGGCCCGGAACGCTGCTCGCGGCGAACTCGGTCTCCAACATCGTGTTCAGCCCGGCTTCTCCCGCGACCGTGGGGGTCTATCCGTCCACGACCGGTGTTCCGCCGGCGAACCAGCGAGTGAACGTGACGTTCAGCTACACGACGACGGATACGAACGGTGTCGCCGTGTACTTCGGGGGAAATTTTTCCTGGTATGCCGGCGTGAACAATCGCTGCGCGTTTCCGAGCGGGACCTGCAGCGGCTGGTTCACCGCGACTTCGCCCGTGACGGTTTCCAGCCTGACCGTCTACATGCAGGACTGGAACGACACGAACCCGAACGACGCGATCTACACGACGACGACGCCGGGAAACTTCACGTTCACGTCCTCGCCTCCTCCCGCCACCGCCTGCCAGGCGAATTCGACGACGCTGTGCATCGACGACGCTCCGGGAGACAAGCGTTATTCGGTGCAAGTTGCGTTTGCGACGAGCCAGGGAGGCGGGTCTTCCGGAAACGGGCACGCGATTCCGCTCAGCAGCCTCGGGGTTTCGCGCGGCGGTCTGTTCTGGTTTTTCTCGGCGGACAATCCGGAGCTCCTGATCAAGATCCTGAGCACGTGCTCTTTCAGCTCCGCCCACTGGGTGTTCGCTTCGGCGGGGACCAACGTGGGCCTGACCATCACGGTGACCGATACCAAGACCGCGTTCCAGCGGGTCTACTCGAACGCGGACCTGACCCCCATGGAGCCGATCCAGGACACCTCGGCCGCGATGCCGTGTCCCTGAGGCGCTGACGCGGTCCCGTCGTCTCGTTCGGGCATAATCCCGGCGTGCCGCCCGACTTCAAGCTCGCCGTGCTGGGGCCCGCGCCGCCCGACCGGGGCGGGATCGCGCACCAGACGCACCTGCTCGCGAAGGCGCTCGGCGAGAGCCTCGCGGGATATTTTTCCTACTCGCGGGCGTACCCGAGGTTTCTGAACCCCAGGCGCTTCGACACCCTGGAAAACGCCGAAGATTCGCTTCGCGCGACTCCGATCCTCGATTGGGCAAACCCGCTCTCTTGGAAAAAAGCGGGGACAGCGGCAGTCGAGTCCGGGGCCGGCGCGCTGATTGCCCCGTGGTGGACGGCGTTCTGGGCGATGCCGCTGCGGAGCGTCTTCCGGCAGACGCGCCGGCTCGAGCCATCGTTTCTAAACGTCATTCTCTGTCACCATGTTTTTGACCACGAGAGCGTCGTGTGGAAAAAGTCCCTCGCCTGGATCGGGCTGGAATCCGCGGACGCGGCGATCGCCCAGTCGGAGCAGGATCGCGAGATCCTGGAGAGCCGCCTTCGTGGCAAACCGATCCTGGTCCTGCCTCACCCGATCGACGACCGTCCGCATCCCGGCCGGGAAGACGCGCGCCGCAAGCTCGGTGTGACCGGGCCGCTCGTTTTGTTTCTCGGCTTGATTCGCCCGTACAAGGGCGTCGACGTTCTCTTCGATGCGGCGCCGCGCATCACCGAGGAGACCGGGGCCCGAATCGCGCTCGTGGGAGAGGTCTTTCCCGACTCGCGTGCATCCATTAACGAATGGATGAAACGGCCGGTCGCCTCCCGGGTCACGCTCGTCGACCGCTACGTCGGGGAGGAAGAAATGGACCTGTGGCTGGCGGCCTGCGACGTCGTGGTTTGTCCCTACCGGAAGAACTCGGGGTCGGGCATCGCGGCCCGCGCCATCGCGGCCCGCCGCCCCATCGTCGCCTCGAACCTCTCCGGCTTTCTCCCGTTCGTTTCGGAAGCCTCGGGAGCGCTCGTGCCGGAGGACGACCCCGCCGGGCTGGCGGATGCGGTGATTCGCGTGGTTCGCCGCGGCGTCGAAAGCTATGGCGAGGCCCTCTCGGCGCTCGCCCGGCGCCACTCGTGGGACGGTTATGCCCGGGCGGTCGAGGATTTCTGCCGCCAGATCGGCCCTGTTTCGCGGCGCGACACCCCGACCGCAGGATTTTGATAATGGTCTCCCGCCGTCTTTGATCGAATAGACAAGACAGGAGGGGTCATGAAGAAAGTCGCCGTGTCCCTCGTCTTCGTTCTGGCCACGTCCTCGGCTCTCGCGGGAGGCCTTTCGAAGAAATACAAGAGCTGGGAAAAGTCGCCCGAGGCCTATTTCCTCACGAAGTCCGAGCGCGCGGAGTGGAAGCAGGTGAAAACCGACGCGGACGCCCAGAACTTCATTCTCGACTACAAGGCGAAGCGGGGACCGGGCTTCGAGAAGCTCCTGAACGAACGGATTGCGATCGCCGACAAGTATTTCTCCTCCGGGGAAACGAAGGGCTCCGAGACGCTGCGAGGAAAGGTCGTCATCGTGTTCGGTCCCCCGCTTTCGATCGAGAGGGATCCGCAGCAGGCCGCGACGTCGAAAGCCGACCTGAGTCGGATCAACTCGGTGGACGCGAAGGGCGACGGCTCGGCGCTCTCGAATTCCGGGGCGCCGTCGCCGATGGGACCGCACTCCCTGGGGGCCGAGACGCCTGCCCTCACGTTCGTCTACGATGCCGAGCACGCTCCGAAGGCGATCGGAAAGGCCTTTCGGGCGGAGCTGAAGATGTATTCCGCCGTCGACCAGGAGCCGGCGGATCCGCGCGACCTCGAGGAGAAGTTCGAGGCCGCCGCGCAGGGCTCCGTCACCGCTCCGGAGACCTCGAGCCCGAGATAGAATTTCGACGGGGGACGAACCATGAAAAAGACTGTTCTCATGCTCGTTCTGATTCTGGCCGCGGTCCCGATCGCGTTCGGCGCGGTCCTTTCGAGGAAGTACAAGACCTGGGAAAAGTCGCCAGAGGCGTACTTTCTGACGAAAACGGAGCGCGCTCAGTGGAAACAGGTCAAGACGGACGCGGACGCTCAGAATTTCATCCTGGACTACAAAGC
>JBOGJO010000286.1:0-5939 GCA_050747885.1 Thermoanaerobaculia bacterium | reverse complement strand
CCTTTCGGGTTCTTCCCGGCGAAAGCGGAAAGCGTATCAAAGGGGACCCGCCGCTTGCAACGAAATCACGGAGCCTCTTTACGCCCCGGAATTCAGGCCCGGACCTGTCGAGCCAGCGTCTCGGACGCATCGGGACTGAGATGGGGCGACGAGAATCCAGCCCATGGGCTACAGGCTCCCGTAGATCCTGGCGAGCCGCCGCGACACGATCGACCTCTCGTATCGCTCCTCGACCCGCCGGCGCCCGGCGAGCCCCATCTCGCGAGCGCGGCCGGGATCGCGCAACAGCGCGCGGAGCGAAGTTTCCCATGCCGCGGCGTCCGGCGCGAGAAACCCGGTTTCTCCCTGAACCACAATTTCACGGTTGACGCCGACCGGCGAGGCGACGGCGGGAAGCCGGGCGGCCATGTACTGGAGAAGCTTGAACCCTCCCTTTCCACGGGTCCAGCCGTCGTCGGAGAGCGGCATCACCCCGATGTCGCACGCGGCAAGCTCGCCGGCCTCCGTCGAGGAAGACCAGGGCACGAACTCGACCGGGATCGGAACGCCCGCGGGCGGGCGCTCGCTGATGACTTTCAGCGACAGGTCCGGAAATTCCGCCCCCAGAGTCGCGAGAGGCCCCCGCAGGATGTCCAGGTAGGGCAGATTTCCGGGCAGACCGATCCAGACGAGGCGAAGGCCGTTGCTCGCCCGCCTCGGCTGGCCGTATGAAGACAGGTCGATCGGGGTCGGAACGACCTCGACCCTGCGCGCGAAAGGACGCGCCGCCGCCGCGAGGGTTTCGTTGCCCGCCGTCACGACATCGGTGATCGAGCACATCGCTCGAAACTTCCGGACTCGCCGCGCGCCGCGGCCGGGCTCGTCGCCCGGGCGGGCGGGCTTCGAGTAGTAAATCGCGTCGTCGAAGTCGTACGCGATCTTCTTCGCGGCGCGCCGCACGGCCTGGCGCTCTCCAATCTCGAGCTTGAACTTCGCGACGACGAGAAGATCGAACTCACGCGCGCGGGCCAGCCTTTCGAGAACCCGGAGACCATATCGGCGCCGCGGAAAAGTCTCGACTTCGCACGCGAAACCCTCCGACTCGAGAGCCGGAATGTGTACGGCGAGACGGTGCCGGAACGAAGGCGCGGCGGGATCGTGCACCCAGAAGAGCGCGCGGCTCTTCATTCGACTTTTCGGAAGAAGGAAAACGTGTTTCGCCCGTATTCCGCGACGCGCTCGGGCTCGAGCCCATCCCCCGCAGCGTCGGGAGCCTCGCCGGAATCCGTCTGCCACACGAGGCGCCCCCCGTGGCGAAGGAGGCGCGCGAGGGCCTCGCCCCTCACGGCTTCGGCCGCCGCGGCGTAGGGCGGATCGAGAAAGACGAAGTCGAAGGCCCGACCCATCCGGCGAAACTGTTCCACTGCGCGAGCGGCCGGGGCTTCGAT
Source organism: Thermoanaerobaculia bacterium (assembly GCA_050747885.1). GTDB lineage: Bacteria > Acidobacteriota > Thermoanaerobaculia > UBA5066 > DATFVB01 > CAWEYG01. The sequence continues at coordinate 4,512 of JBOGJO010000286.1, read as the reverse complement.
CACTTCCATCGCGATTCCGAGACGAACGCGGTTCTCCTCGAGCGCGGCCGCGTCACGGTCGACGGCCGCAACGGAAGAAGCGCCGCGCGACAGGGCCTCGATCGCGACGGCGCCCGAGCCAGCGTAGAGCTCCAGGACGGATTTCCTTTGGATCCAGGGACCGAGAATGTCGAACAGGGCCTCGCGAGCGCGCTCCGACGTGGGCCGCGATCCGGGCAGGACCGCCAGCCGGCGGCTCCGGAGCGCCCCCCCGACGACGCGGACGCCGGCCTTCATGGAGGGAGAAAGGAGAATCGCAATTTCGCCCAGGGGAAGAACTGGGAATACGGCTGACCGACGGCCCTCGCCTCGACGATCTTCGCGTTCTCGTCGACATGGACGATTCGGAATTCCTGCCCGTCCCGGCGGCGAAGAATCGTGCCGGGCAAGAGCTTCGCCATCGGGAAGTCGTCTTCGTTCGGGAGGACCTTTCCAAAAGAATCCAGCAGTCCGTCGAGGGCCGACTTCACCCGCGCCGCGGGAGCCGAAAATGCGGAAAGCGAATCGAACGAGAACGACCACTTCGGCGCGTCGGGCGGAGCAAACGACACCACCGACAGGGCCGTCTCGTCTCCGACCAGGCCGGTCTCGTAGCTGCCGCCCGCCGCCTGAGACTCCGGACTGCCGAAGTATTTCGCGTAGAAGTCGTATTCGGCCTGCGAGAGCTTGCGTTTCTTGAATTCGACCTTCGCATCGGAGGAAGTCGTCTTGCGCACGAGGATCCCGTCGGAAAAGAGGGTCAGCCGGCGCAGGGCCGCACCGGTTCGCGTGGTCCACTCGAACAGGTAGGTCGACGCCGCGGGATCGCTCCGCTGCGCCGGCGCCGCGGAATTCGCGGCGGGCGCGGTCCCCGTCAGGGCCAGGAGAAAGGTGAACAGAAGAACCGCGATCACTTCCGAACCTCGGCGAGAGCGTAGGGCAGCTCCTGCGCGGCGGCGATGCGCCGGTCGATCCTGGCGCGCCAGGTTTGATCGAGCGCCCGGCCAATCGCCGGTCCCGGCGCGATGCCGGAACGCGTCAAGTCGTCGCCGCTGATCTTCAGACGGACCCGTGCCGCGAGCGCCCGGGCCCGGAGCAACCGGGCCGCGGCAGCCGGCTCGAGCGCCGACGCCACCGCCAGGACCGTGTCGTCCGGCCAGCCGCGGACGGCCGCAGCGAGATCAGACACCTTCTTCTTTCCCGACCCCTCCGCCGCGCGCGCTTCGCGGACCCGGAGCCCGATCGTTTCGAAGTCCCGGGCCGCGCCGCCCGCGAGTCCGAGCCGCCGAGCCGCTTCTCGGCGGCCCGACACGGGAATGTCGAGAGACCACGCGAGCAAGGCGGCCCATCCGGACGGGCGGCCCCGCCGGGCAAGGCTCTCCAACCGGCCGAGCCTTCTCAGGGTCGTGGGCCGGGCGCCGAGCCCCGAAGCGATCGTCCGCGCGAGCCCGAGCGCGGCCATCGCCCGGACCGCTCCCCGAATCTCCCCCTCGGACAGAACTCGAAGGACCTCCCGGCGTCGCCGGTCCCCGCTCAGTCGCTCGAACGCGCCGGCGGCGATCGCCCGGGCGATCCAGCGCCGGGTGCCCGGCTCGATTCGAAAGCGAAATCTCCTCGCGAAACGGATGGCCCGAAAAGCCCGGGTGGGATCGTCCCCAGGCGAGCCGGCGTGCAGCATCCGGATGAGCCCGCGGGAAAGATCGCGGCGGCCACCGAAAGGGTCGAGGACCTTTCCCGCCGCGGGCCCGTTGAGGGGAATCGCCATTGCGTTGATCGTGAAATCGCGCCGCGCCAGGTCTTCCCCGATCCCCGCCGGCCGGACGCGCGGGAGCGCGGCCGGCGAGGAGTACGTTTCCGCGCGGGTCGCCGCAAAATCGACGCGCACGGCCGCTGTCCCCGTTCCGAGCTCCACGGCCGCCGTCCCGAACTCGGAGGACGCCGTCAGCCGTCCTCGGAAGGCCCGGGCCCATCCGCGCGCAAACGCCATCGCGTCGCCCTCGATGGCAACGTCGAGGTCGCGAACACGGCGCCGGCGGATCGCGTCGCGTACGGCCCCCCCCACGAGGTACGCCCGAACGCCCGCGCCGTCCGCTTGAGCCGCAATTGCCTTTCGAATCTCCGGAACGGTCGGGGGGCGCCCGTCACTCATACACGTATTCGACCGACCGCTCGCCCGCCAGCGTTCGGATCTCCTCGGTCAGGGTCGACGAGGGCGCGACCGAGAGGGTGCCGTTTGCCCGGAGGGTCGCCTCGAATTCCCCCGGGCGGACGAGACGGATCGAAACGGGGACCGGCCCCGGGTGCTGCCGCAAGCGGTCGTGGACCTTCGCAAGGACATCCTCGTCGGCCAGAGTGAGGTCGAGGCGGATCTCGATTCCCCGGGCCCGGCGGTCTTTCAGGCCGGCGAGAGGAGCGACCTCCTGAGCGTTGAGCTCGACGCTTCCGCCGCCCTCGCGCACGAGAGCCGTCAGGAGGATCGGCCGGTCGTCCTCGAGCTGGGAGGAGACTTTTTCGAAGAGGGAGGAAAAGACGGCGACCTGCACCGTGCCGGTCGTGTCCTCGAGCTGGAACTTCGCCATGAATTTTCCGGTGTTGACGCCTTTCTTGATCTTCTGCTTCTTCAACGCGGTGATGACGCCGGCGATCTTCACGGTGCGCTCGAGGCATTCCCGGAGGCCTTCGACCTTCACTTCCGCAAAGCGCTCGATTTCTTCCGAATATTTCGCGAGGGGATGCCCCGTCACGTAGAACCCGAGCGACTCCTTCTCGCGGCGGAGTTTTTCGTCCAGGGTGTCGGGGGGGATGTCCGGAAAATCGTCGGACGGCGGCCCGGAGACCTCCGCCCCTCCGAAGAGGTCGGTCTGGCCGTTTTCCCGGTCCTGCCGGCTCCGGGCGGCGCGGGCAGAGATGTCTTCGTACGCTTCCCGCAGTGACGAGCGGCTCCTTCCGAACGAGTCGAACGCGCCCGCGTGAATGAGCGCCTCGACCGCCCTGCGGTTGACGAGCTTCGAATCCACGCGAAAGACGAAATCCGTGAAGGACCCGTACGGGCCCCGCGCATGCTCATCGAGGATCGACTGCGCGGCCATTTCCCCCACGCCGCGAACGGCGGCTAGACCGAAACGGATCGCCTCGCCCGCGGGCGCAAACGTCCGCTGCGACTCGTTGATGTCGGGGGGAAGCACGGGAACTCCCGCGATCGCGCACTCGCCCATGACGCGCACGATCTCATCGGTGGACCCGATCGACGCCGTCAGGCAAGCCGCCATGAAATGGACGGGATAGTGCGCCTTCAGGTATGCCGTCTGGTAAGCGAGAAGGGCGTACGCCACCGCGTGGGACTTGTTGAACCCGTACCGGGCGAACGGCTCGATCAGCGACCAGATTTCCTCGGCCTTCTTTCGCGGGGTCTTTGCCTCGACGCAGCGGCGCTGAAACTTTTCCGCCTCGGATTGCATGACTTCTTTTTTCTTCTTGCCGATCGCCTTGCGCAGAAGGTCGGCTTCCGCGAGCGAATAGCCGGCCACTCGCTGCGCGATGAGCATCACCTGCTCCTGATAGACGAGGATGCCGAGAGTCTCCTCGAGAATTTCCTTGAGCTCGGGAAGTGGATACGTCACTTTCGCCGAGCCGCTGCGCCGCCGAACGTAATCCTCGACGGTCCCCGCATCGAGCGCCCCCGGGCGATAGAGCGCGTTCAGCGCCGCCAGGTCGGTGAAGACCGCCGGTTTTGCACGGCGGAGCAAGTCTCGCATTCCCGAGGAGTCGAACTGGAACACGCAGCCGGTTTTTCCCTCCCGGAACAGCTCGAAGGTCGGCTCGTCGTTGAGCGGCAGGTGGATCAGATCGATTTCGCGCCCGAGGGTGCGCCGAACGGATTCCACCGCCTCGCCGAGAATGTCGAGCGTGATGAGCCCGAGGAAGTCGATCTTCAGCAGGCCCATCTTCTCCACGACGCCCATGTCGAACTGAGTCGTGATCTGATCGTCCGCCGTCCGGTACAGCGGCACGTAGTCCGTGATCGGCCCCGGAGCGATGACGACCCCCGCGGCATGCATCCCCGCGTGCCGGGACAGTCCCTCCAGCCGGGTCGCGATCTGAACGACCTTTTGCGCGTTTTCGTCGGCCTTCAGGAGGGCCTTGAGGTCGTTGGAGTCCTTGAGCGCCGACTCGAACGTCACGTCGGGACCTCCCGGGATCGCCTTGGAGATCTTGTCTCCGAGCGAGACCGGAAACCCGAGCACGCGCGTCACGTCGCGAACGGCCGCCTTGGGCCGGAGCTGGGAGAACGTGACGATCTGGGCGACGTTCTCCCGTCCGTACTTGTGCGTCACGTAGTCGATGATCTCGCCGCGCCGCGCCTGGCAGAAGTCGATGTCGATGTCCGGCATGTTGATGCGCTCGGGGTTCAGGAAGCGCTCGAACAGGAGGTCGTAGCGGAGGGGATCGAGATCGGTGATCGCCAGGCTGTAGGCGACCAGGGACCCGGCGCCG
>JBOGJO010000285.1:0-8071 GCA_050747885.1 Thermoanaerobaculia bacterium | reverse complement strand
GGTGCGGGCCGTAGGCGCCGAGCATCCGGGGCAGACCCGTGAACGTCACGAAGATCAGGACGAGCCACCGGAGAAAATTCATCGCGAACAGGGGCTTCAGCCCGAGCTCCTCCGGCGTCTTCTTGCGAAGCTGCCAGATCAGGGGAATGCCCCAGGCCGCAGTGATCAGCGCCTGAATCTCTGCCGCCCTTTGAAACTGCGGGTCGGCCCAGGTCAGCCGCAGGGAGAATCCGGTGTCGGCCAGCATGAAGATCAGGGGGATTCCCAGGGGAATCGACAGGAACGCCACGAGGAACACGGCGGCAACCACGGCCGAGATGAGAGCCTTCGCCCGGGCGCCGAGGCTCCCGCCGCCCGTCGTCCGCGAAAAGAAGTACGTGAGAGCCACGATCACCATTCCGATCGCGAGCATCGTGTCGAGAAACAGGATCAGGAGAACCCGGCCCGGCTCCCACCCGAGAAAGAGCACGCCGATCGCCGGCATGAGGCTTCGAGCGATGACGACGGCCAGCAACGCGAGGGAAATCACTTCTTCTTCATCGCGCTCGGCCACACGAGCGTGCGCGTCGCCCGGAAAAGGCGGGACGGATTCGCGACCCACCGGAAGAGCATCCCCAGGTTCCTGGGAAACGGGCGGATGAACGTCTCATGGAGGAGCTCCACCGCGAAGAGGCGCCGCGACTTTCGGTGCCACGCCAGTGTCGCGGGATCGTCGTCGCCCCTGGGCTCCGGTTCGGCGTCGAAATTGCCGAACGCATCTTCCCCGCGAACGAGCATGGCCGACCCCCGCAGCCCGCGTTGCCGCACGCTCGTGGCGATGTAGCGAACCGCGAGCCCGACTCGGGCGCCGTCGGACGCGTTGCCGCGCGACCCGTGAAGCATGCGAACGTGGTGAAGCGACATTTCACCGGGGCACAGCTCCAGGGACCTCACACGATCCTCCGGAATTTCCGCCACCGCCTTCTGGCCTCGCACGAGGACGTTGTTCTCGGCAAACTCGATCGCGTGCGGCACGTCGGGCTGAAGATGGGAGCCCGGGACGACCTGGAGACATCCGTTCGCGATCGTGCTCTCGGTCAGCGCGATCCACGCCGTGACCTCGTCGTCCGAGCTCAAGCCCCAGTACGCGGAGTCCTGGTGCCAGGCGACGTAGTGCGGATCGCGCGGTTTCTTCACGAAGAACACCGAGCGCCAGACGAGAAGATTTGGCCCCAGGATCGCCTCGACGGCATCGAGCACGCGGGGATGGCGGACGAGATCGCTCACCCACCGGGCGTAGAGGTGCGGCTTGTGGCGCGTGGCCGGGTCCGCCAGCGAAGCGGTCCGTCCCATGAGGGCGTCGAGGTTCACCCGCGCGGCCGCGGCTTCGTCCGGCGTGAGCGCGAGCACCGGCGAGAGGTAGCCTTCCCGCCGATACGCCCCGACCTGAGCATCCGAGAGAGCCGGCGTCGTCAAGGCGCGGTCGGCGGCAGGGCGATCGAGGACTGGCCGAAAGCGTATTTCCAGCCGTCTTTCGTGCGCACGTACGTGTCGGAAAACCACAGCTTGCGGTCGAAGGGCTCGTCCCCCTGCTTGCCCTTGAGCCAGAGCTTGGCCGTGACCACCGCCGTGTCGCCCCACACGCGGACCTTCTGGGAGTCCTCGATCTCCACCTGGCGCTCGTAGATCGCGTCCCGGTCGCGGGCGGACTTGAGAAGATCCGCCTTCGTGTAGACCGTTCCCTTGCCGACGACGAGCACCATGTCGGGGGCGAGGATCCTGTCCATCGTCGCCGCGTCGTTTCGCTCGACGGCGGCCTGGTATGCCGTGTCGAGCGCGGCGACCGCCTTCGCGTCGTCTGCGGGAGAAGCCTTTGCGTCTTCCGCCGGAGAAGCGGAAGAAGGATGAGACCCGTCGGCCATGAGAGCACCTCCCATCAGGAGGGCGGCCACCCCGGCGAAAATCGCTGCGTCGATTCCCTTCATCGGCCCTCCTCGAACAGATGCTCGCGATTCTATCGAGGGCGGCCCGCCGCCGCGAATCGACGCTTTCGAACCCATCCGCCGCCCGGTGCTAAGCTCTCCTGCGGATGCGAAGGAGAAAACTCATGTGGAAACCGGGCGCGGCCTTGTTGCTCTGTGGAACGTCGGCGGTCGCCCTCGCGGCCGATTCGCCCCTCGTGGGGAAATGGGAGGCCATGGTTCGAACGAGCAGCGAGCTGGGAAAGACCCTCGAGCTCCACGCCGACGGAACGTTGACGGGGAGCCTCGGTTCGATGGTGGACGCGACGTACCGCGTCGAAGACGGGACCCTGATCACGACACACAAAGACGAAAGGACCGGCCAGTTTCAGGAAGCAAAGATGAAGATCCGCTTCGAGGGCGACACGCTGGTCGAGAAGAGCCCCGCCGCGGGCGCTGAAGAGATTCGAATGAAACGCGAGACCCCGAAAAAAGCGGGCGCCGCGCCGATCGTCGGGACGTGGAGCTATCCGAAGCCGCCCCGCGGCACGGCCTATCTGACCTTCACGCCGGGTGGCAACGAACTGTTTCGGTATCCCCTTCGAACGTTCTCCGGAAAATGGTCTGTGATCGGGACTCTCCTGAACCTGGCTTACGAGGGAACGCCGAGCCAGGTCTCGAATTACACGATCGAAAACGGGATTCTCACGATCGATCCGGGCAACGGGCCGCCCACGAAGTACCGCCGCGCTCCGACCGAGTAGGGGCGCGCGACTCCCCTTCGCGAAGGCGACTCGAGTTACGTGGCCTCCCGGCGCCGCTTCTCCGCCTCGTCGAGCCAGCCCCTCCGGAGCTTTTCCGGAGGAACACCGGAGAGGTACGGCTTGATGTCCAGGATCGGAGTGCCGTCGAGCATGTCGAGACCGCGGACGCGCAGGGTCGCGCCGTCGCGCTCGAGCAGCTCGACAACCGTCAACCCGACGGGATTCGGGCGGTAAGGAGACCGGGTGGCAAACACACCGTGCGGACGGTCGTCCGTCGGAGGCGTGCCCAGCAGCTCGGGCTTCTTCGGAGACCTGTCGAAAACCCATACGACGAAGAGGTGCGAGAAGCCTTCGATGTCGGTCAGCCCGTCGATGAGATCGGGGGCGATTTCCAGGACCCCTTCCGCGCTGTGGGACGCGCCGGGCCCTTTCGGAATCTGGGACGGGTCGCGATAGGGGCTTCGGACGGTCCCGATCGATCGCAGGGAAAACATGAAGCGTATTGTCCTCCAACCGGAAAACCCCCTGGGCGGGGGGCTCGGATTCACCGTCTGCAGTACAATAACTCCAGGAAACATTCGGTTCAGGAACGATTCGGAGGTGCGCCATGGCTCACGGGATTCGCATCCTGCTTCTTTCTGCCGTCCTCGCCACGCCGGTCCTCGGCGCCGGCAACCCGATCCCGGCTGTTGCCTCGAATGAAACACGGATCGTCCGGCTCGGTTCGACGGCGGGTAACGAGACATCCTTCGGGCAGTTCGATTACTGCCTGAAGGACCCGTCCAACGGAGCGGTCTTCCGCTTCAACGCGAGCACCGGCAGCTATGTCGCGTGCGGCGCCGACGGAACGTTCGAACAGGGGACGGGAATCGTCACATCGGCCAACGGGATGATCACCCTCTCCCGGATGTTCCTCAGCAACCGGTTCCCGGGGCTTGAGTCGGCGCACGCCACGGTCAACACGGCGACCGGAGTCGGCTCCGCTTACCTGAACGCCTCGAGCGAAACCCAGGCGAGCTTCAAGGCGATTTCCATCAACGATCCCAACGTCAACGACAACAGCGACTGCTCCTCGTGCGCCGCGGAAAGCGGAATCAACGAGGGCACGATCAACACGTCGGGACTGCCCGATCACGCCTTTCCGCTGAGCTCGAACGCGACTCAGTACGCCATTTTGCAAAAGTACTCCCTGAATTCCGATTTCGGCGGATCGCTCACGCGCCTCGTCGGTGGGCTCTCCCGCAACGGCGCGGGCGGGTTGTCGTTCCAATTCGTCGTCCACCAAGACAACCAGGGAAAACCGGCGGAATCGCCCGTTTACGAGAGCCCCGTCTTTCAGTATTCGGACTTCCCCGCGTTTCCCGTGATCGGGATCGTCCAGCAGAACGTGAGCCTCAATGTGGGGCCGACATTCTGGGCGGGGTGGCGTCTGAACCCTTCCACCAATCCCACGTACTTTCCTTTCGACAGCGCGGCGACTTCTCCCGCCTCCGACGTGTACGGGTGCGAGGCGGCAAGCCCCTGCCAGAAGCTCGTCGTGAACCCGGCGATCCGCGGCCTCTTCCTTTCGGCCGACTCCCAGTACCAGGGCCGCTACCAGACCGGCGGCCTGGTCCGCTATGCGATCCCCGGCACCACCGACATCGTGTCGGACAAGTGCGATGCGGGTTACGAGCAGATCAACCTCGGATCTCAGGGCATCTACCAGCTTTACGCGGAAAGCGGGCCTTCCGACTCGTTCCCCGCGAGGGATTATTCCGGTTCCTTCGCTCGGATCCGGAGGATCGGCTCCGCGCCCGGCACGGGCCTCGACGGCGTTGCGGAAACGAGATACGGCACGACGAGGTTCTCCGCGTTCTCCTACATCGGCGGCAATCAATGGAACTTCTGCACGCGGCCGCTTGACGCGACGGACTTCGTCTGCCACAGCATCCCCGGGTTCCAGGCGGGATCCGGCGGCTACACGCGAATCGCGGGAGTTCAGAACGGGCTCGAGGCCTCGTACGCGAACGCGCCCGCCGATCAGATTTACCGGACGTTCCTGCAATACAACGGGTCGGGATGGACTTCGCAGACGAGGAATCCGGTCCAGGCCACGCCGTCGATCGGAAGCCCCGAGTTCGGCTTCAACTGGTATCAGGCGCGTTCTTTCAAGCTCGGTGTCGCATACGAATACAAGACGACGTCGGGCGCAATCGAGGCGCAGGTCTTGAGCGGCAATACCGTCGTCGGGAAATATGCCATCGACACCGACGACCCGCCCGCGGGGTTCAACCCGAACCTCGCCACGAGGATGGGAGGCGACTGCACGCGCGACGGGCTGTGCATTTTCGGGCGCTTCGACCTGCACACGGGCATGAACGTCGCGGACGTGATCGATTTCCGTGAATCGCCGGTCGAGAAGGTCGCCTGGCTGCTCGGCCCGGGCGCCCCGGGTTTTGGTTTCGGACGCACGCTTCAAATCGACGGCCGGGACGGCAACGCTCTCTACGGGAGCTACTCGACCTCGGCCACCCCGAACCAATACAAACTGCAGCTCGACTACCTCGACCTCGAGACCTACACGAAATTCACGCTGGGTTACGACTTCGCGGCGGGCGCGGGGAATTTTCCTCTCGGCCTGTCGCGAGAGGGGGCGTCTTTCGGCCTTGGCCACGCGATCGGAGTCAGCACGCTCTATTCGTTGACGGCGGAATGCGGACCGGCGAACTTCAAGGGTCGCGGCAGCGGGAGCGGCTCCAGCGAAACGCGCGTTCCGTGCGACAACATTCCGCCCGTGAATCTGCAAAACAGGTTTTGAGGGACACGCTCTTCGCCGCGTCCGGTAGAATGGCCGCCGAGGAGGATTTTTGATGATGAAAAATATCGCTCTGCTCCTGGCGGCGGGCCTCGTGCTCTCCGCGGCCGCTCGGGCCGGCGCCGCCGACTCCAAGCCCAAGATGGAAGCCCCCAAGGCCCCGGCGGAAATTTCTTCCTTCGACTACTTCGACGGCCGATGGGGCTGCACGGGGAATTTCATGGGAATGCCGGGAATGCCCGCGCACGCCGTCACCTCGAGCGTTTCGGCCGTCCGCGGCCTCGGTGGCTTCTGGCACTCGTTTCGTTACCTCGAGCGAAAGACCGACGTCAACCCGAATCCGTACCAGAACAACGGATTCTTCGGCTACGACCCCGGCAGCAAGCAGTACCTCGATCTCAACGTGGACAACTTCGGCGGCTACGTGCCGGAGGCATCCAGCGGCTGGTCGGGCGACGTCATCGTCTTCACCGGCGAGGTGCACATGATGGGGAAAAAGTACAACCAGCGCGAGACGTTCACGAAGAAGAACGCGAGCGAATTTCAGCACATGGGAGAGACGCAGGGCCCCGACGGCAAGTGGACCAAAATGGACGAGGAAACCTGCCGAAAACCCTAGGGGCCCGTCCCGGAAAGAATCAGGGCGTCGCGGCAGCGGCTTGCGGCAACGAGGGGCGATGAACCCGACTCGGCCGCTCGCCGCGACTCAGAGCTGACCGCTCGGGGTTCTCTGCAACCGTCAGGCCTCGCCCGGCTCCCACCAGATCTCGATCTCGTAGCCGTCGGGATCGTGGACGTAGGCGAACGGGACTCCGGGAGCAAACTCGCCACGCCGGAGGAGCTTGCCGCCCGCGCGTTCGACATCAGCGACCGCCGAATCGATATCCTTCGCATCGACGAGGCGGAAACCGAAGTGCGAAATGCCGCCCGGCTCTCCTGCGCCCATCGTCGCGCGCTCGAAGGCGATCACGTCGTGCGGGCCCGGGCCAAGCACCTGGATGCTCTGCGTATCACGGTGGTACTCCCGGACACCGAAGACTTTACGATAGAAGGCGAGCGACCGGTCCGGGTCCCCGACCTTCAGGTTCAGGTGGGTGAGTCCGTGCGTTCGAACCATTGCAGCTCTATCCTTTCTTCAACAACTTGAACGCGTGTGACCACTCGTTGCGCAGGAAGCCGGGGATACACCAGAGCGCGGCGAGCGGCTCGATGACGCGGGCGGCGTCGGCCTTGCCCATGTCTTCGGTCTCCCAGCCGAAGTCCTCCAGGATTTTCGCCACGGTCTTCTTGGCGCCCTCGTCGTTGCCGCAAAAGAACATCGTCGGCTTTCCGCCGTCGAACTTCGGATCGACCATGAGCTCGCTGCCGACAGAATTGAACGCCTTGACGAGCCGAGCCTCGGGAAACTCCTTTTGGAGCCGCTCCATCAGCGATTCGTTGGGGCCCGTGAAGAATTTCAGGACGCCGTTTGTCGGCGGCGCGTCTTCGATCGGATTCGTGGCGTCGATGACCGGCTTTCCCGAGACGTTCGCCTTGCCCGCCGCGCGAAGCACGTCGGCGGCGGCATGCCCTTTGACGGCGAGAACGACGATCTCGCCGAACGCGGCCGTCTCGGAGGAGCTCCCGACTTTCGCACCCGCGTGCTGCGCCGCCCACTCGGAGAGCTTCGCCGGCGAGCGCGTCCCGAGCATGACCGCGTGGCCGTGGCGGAGAAATCCCGCCCCCAGAGACTTCGCGACTTCTCCGGACCCGAGGATTCCGACTTTCATCTCGCGCCTCCCCTGACGCCCGACTTTCGGGCGTAAAGAGAGCCTAGCTCCCGGAACGCCCGGTGAGCAACCCGACCTCGGCCGGGAGCCTCGCTCGCCGCGGCGGAGGCCGGGAGATTGCGAGCGTCGACGCCGTGCTCTTGCTCCGGGCTAACCCCCGGACTTCGCGCGCCGCATTGGCGGAGGGGCTTCGACATGCGACGCGCGCGTAAGCCGAGGGACCCCTGCCCGTCGCCGCCGTCTCGACGCTCGCGCCGAGCCCGGAGGCCGCCCCCCGCCTCGCTCGGGGGGTTTTGGGCCCCCCACCCTACGAGCGAGGCCCGGGAGCAGCCTGCTCGGGGCTCGGCTGCGGGGCGCAGGCGCTCGCCCGCAGGCCATGAGTGAGCCGCACTAAAGAACCAGCGTCTCAGTTGAGCGGAGAGTTATCGCGGCGAACGCTCGAGGCGCGGCGGAGTGATTCCATCGCGGTCGACCGCGCCGTGCCGGCGGGCGAGTGCCGAGCCCCGCGGCCGTCGGAGCCGGGCGGCGAACCCTGGTGCGAAGGCCGGATGGGTGGCATGGGGTGAGACCCCTTTTGCCGCGAGCGGCGCGGAGTCGTAGCAAAGTCCTCAACCCGCAGCGAGTCGGAAAAGCGGGTCGAGCCCCATGACAGGACCCCGCCGGCCGAAGCCGCCTCCGGAGCAAAAGCGCGGGTGAACTCCCGCGAATCCTGCGGCCGCCGCTCCCGGGCCGAGCGAGCCCCTACCGCGCTTTTCGGCGCTCGCCTTCCGTGCGCGGCTTCACGTGCGGGTCCCAGAAATG
>JBOGJO010000284.1:0-1084 GCA_050747885.1 Thermoanaerobaculia bacterium | reverse complement strand
CTCGCAAGGCGGGCATCGAGAGGCCGAGGCTCCGCGCCGGACCTCCGGCGAACGGCACAGCCCAGAGCTCGCCATACTGCCTCTGCCCGGCCGAGGCCGGGGTCACGCGGACAAAAAGCACCTGTTTCCCGTCGTGTGTCCACCCTCCGAGCCGAAGCGCGGCGCCCGGCGACGGTATGTTGACCAGCTCTCGCGGGCTCCCTCCCGTGGAAGGGACGACCCACAGTCGAGTGCTCTGATCCGAGCGCATGACCAGAGGCATGGCAAGCCAGCGGCCATCCGGGGAAACGGAAAGGCCACCCGGAATGGAATCCGGGGGTGGGACGAAGACGGTTTCCTCTTCCCCCGTCATCACGTCGAACCTCAGGAATCCCGGCTTGCCGGCGCGCTTGAGGTAGAGCTGTCTTCCGTCGGGCGTCCAGGCAAGCGGGGCGACGGGAGGGGCGTCGCCGGGCAGAGGGAAGAACGTCGAGACGATGCTTCCCGATTCGGAGTCGATCAGCCGGAGCGCGCGGACACCCTTCCGGTCCGGCCCGCTCACGGCGACGAGCCGCCCGTCGGGAGACCAGAGAGGGCCATTGACCACTTCCATGTCCACAGCGAGCTCTCGCTCTCGGCCGGAGTTCAGGGAATGGAAGACGAGAATGTTTCGCCCCGGCCCGAACAACGTCCGCCAGGAGGCGAAGACAAGGCTCGTTCCGTCAGAAGACCAGTTCGCCGCGAGATTCGATCCGAAGTGACTCGCGGCGGCGTTCGCCGGCCCTCCGACGATGGCCCCTGTCGCGGGATCGATGGGAGCCGTATAAACGTCCATCAGGCCGGCCCTGTGGTCGTAGAAGAAAGATCCTCGATTCGTCAGCGTGATTGGCCGGAAGGGCCCCATGTCCTTGTCGAGAAGCCGGGGCGGACCATTGGGGTGGCCGTCCTTGATCGGTTGTAACCACAGACCGGGACTTCCCGTCCGCAAGCTGGCGAAGACGAGAGCGGACCCGTCTGCCGTGAAAAGCGGGTGGGAATCGTACGTCGGCCCGGTCAGAACCGGGAACTCCCCGCCGCTTTCGCCTTCGATCGCTGAGAGGTAGAT
>JBOGJO010000283.1:0-27051 GCA_050747885.1 Thermoanaerobaculia bacterium | reverse complement strand
GCGTCTTCCTCTCCTCCGACTCCTCGCCGAAGGCCCTGGCCGCGAACCTTCGCTCGCCCGGACGGACGGGGCGCGGCCCGGCCAACCGGGAACCCGCCGACCGCTCGGCCTGGCCCCTGAGCTTCGCGATCCTCGCGTGGACGGCCGCTCAGCTGCCCGACCGGGATCGAACATGAAGAAGGCCGCCGCCGCCCTGCTCGCCCTTGGTTCCGTGTTCTCGCCCGCTCGGCGGGTGGCGAAAAAGGGCGTCGAAGAATTCCGCGCGAAACGATATGCCGAAGCCCAGCGGGATTTTCGCGAGGCGACGAGCCGCGAGCCAGCCGATCCAACATGGAATTTCGACCTGGGCACGGCCCTCGCGGCCGCCGGGGAGGGCGCAGAGTCGCGATCCCAGCTCGCGCGGGCCGCCGCCTCCCCCGACGCGGCGGTTGCGGCAAGAGCGCTCTATCAGATGGGAACACTGGACCTTCAAGCCCGAAAGTACGAAGACGCGTCAAACGAGCTCCGACGCAGCCTCGAGCTTTCCTCCGGAGACGTCGACGCGAAGCGCAATTTCGAGATCGCCTCGCGAAACCGCCGGCAACACCCCCCGCCGCCGCCGAAAGGCGGAGGCGGCGCGAAAGAGAAGCCCCCGGGCTCCAAGCCGCAGGGCGCCCCGAACGACTCCGAATTCCAGCGAAAAGCGGGGATGACGAGGGCGCAAGCCGAAGCCCTTCTGCGAAGCCTCGAGGACGAGCAAAAACAGAGGGAGCGTGTCGCCGCGCGCGCGGAAGGAAAGGACTGGTGAAAACCCGAACCGTCTTTTTTGGGCTCGTATCCTGGCTCGCTCTGTCCGGGTTCGGGATCGCTCGGAGCGGCGCTGCGGCCGAGATGCCCTCCCTTTCGGCGCAGCTCGATCCCGACCGCCTGGCCGCGGGAGAAATGACGAGCCTCTCGGTCACCCTCAACGGCTCCGTTCGCCTGAAAGGCTCTCCCGATCTCGCCCTCCAGAACCTCGAAGTCGTCGCCGGTCCCTCGATCGAAAACCGTTTCGAATGGATCAACGGAAAGAGCTCGAACCAGACGATCCTCGTCTACCGGCTCCGGGCGCTGAGACCGGGGCCCGCGTCGGTCGGACCGGTCCGCGTGCTGGACGCGTTGGGACGGACGCTCGAGGCGCCCCGCGTCGCGGCAATCGTCGAAAAGCCGGGAGAGAAGTCCGTCGATTCCCGCACGGCGTCCATCTCGTCGGACCCCGCGCTCGTCGCGCGAATCGAGCCCGCGAAGGCATACACCGGCCAGCAGATGATCTGGACCTTGTACCTCGTGACCCGAGGACGCGCCACCCAGGGCGAAATCAAGTCGCTGCCCGACTTCAAGGGCTTCTGGGCGGAGGACCTCGATCGAGAGCCCAACGTTCAGCCCCAGCTCTGGACCCTCGCCGGAGGGAACTGGCACGCCTACCCGATGATCCGGAAAGCGCTCTTCGCGGATCGCCCCGGAACGATTCCCGTCGCCGCCGCTCGCGCCCTGATCGCGATTCGCTCGGACTTCTTCGATCTGTTCGGGGATTCGCCGTTTTCCGATTCGCGGCCCGTCGAGCGCGAATCGGCTCCGATGGCGGCCGTGGTCCGTCCCCTTCCTGAAAACGCCGCCCGGTTTCCGGTCGGCGCATTCACGCTCAAAAGCTCGGTGGACCGGCAGGACGTCCCACCGGGAGGTTCCTTCTCCGTCACGGCCTCACTGTCGGGCGACGGGAGGCTGGCCGACGTGCCCGCGCCCGCGCTGACGATCGCCGGGGCCCGGATCAGCGAGCCCGAGGCCCGGCTCTCGATCCGGCGGACCTCCCAGAGGCTGCTTTCCACTCGGACGTGGCAGTGGGTCGTCACCCCGGAAAAGCCGGGCGCCGTGACCGTCCCCGCGCTCCGGGTTTCGACGTTCAATCCCGTGACGGGACGGGTGGCCGAGGTCGTTTCCCAGCCTTGGGAAGTCGTTGCCGCGGCCCTTCCGGCGCCTCCCGAGCCGGCCGCCGCCGCCGCGCCATCCTCCCCGGCAGTCTCCCGGACTCCCTTCCCGACGCCGGCCGTGGTCATTCCGGCGCTCGCGGTCGCGGGGCTCATGCTCCTCGCGATCGGATATCGCCTCGGGCGCTTCCGTTCCGCGCCGGCGGCTGCGGAACGTTTCGAGGGGACGCCGGAAGCTCGAATGGAAACGATCCTTTCGGCCCTCTCCCAGAGAGCGGGCCAGCGAGGAGGGCAGGCTCCCGGAGAGGTGGCAAGCCTTCGCGACGAGCTTGCGCGGGTCGCGTTTTCGCCCCAGCTCTCGTCCCGCGAGGAAGCGCTCGCGAAGCTCGAGACTCGGATCCGGCGGCTGGCAAGACGCTGGAAGGTCCGTATTTAGCCTGTGCTAAACTTTTCGGACATGTCCTCGGTCTGCACGCTCGAAAATCGCCGCCTGGAGGACTTTCTCGAGAGACACAAAGCGTACTATCCCTACTCCGGAGAGATCGAGATCGACCGGTTCCTCCGCGAAATTCTCCAGAAAGCCAACGAGTTCGTTCCCTCCGAGGCCGGCTCCATCCTGCTCGACGACCCCGCCACGAAGAACAACGATGACCGATCCGAGAGCGACCTCGTCTTCATCGCAACGTTCGGTGCACACGCCACCAAGATTCTCGGGCAGCGCATGAGCGCCCGCATCGGAATCGTCGGACACGTTTACGTGAGCGGAGTCGGCTACATGACGCCCGATGTCGTCGACGACCCCTACTTTTATCCCTCGATCGACATGACGACCCAGGAGCAAACGCGTTCGGTCCTGTGCGTGCCGATCAAGATCGAGTCCGCCGTGTGCGGGGTCCTCGAGTTGATCAACCGCGAAGGTCCCCAGGGTTTCGTCGGAAAGGACCGGCGCCTCCTGGAAATCTTTGCCGACCACGCGTCGATTTCGATTCAGAATCTCCTCGACGCCCGACGCGCGCACGAAGTGGCCAAGCGCGACGGTTTGACCGGCCTGTACAACGACCGCTTCCTTCACCTCAAGCTCTCGCAGGACCTCTCGCGCGTCGCAAGAGACGGCGGCGACCTGTCGCTGATCTTCCTCGACCTCGACAATCTCAAGTCCGTCAACGACCGATTCGGCCATCTGGCCGGCAGCCAGGTGCTCCGGGAAATCGGGTACATCCTCAGCAAGACGATCACTGACGATCGGGCGACGCTGACCCGGTACGGAGGTGACGAATTCGTCCTCGTTCTTCCCGGTCTCCAGCTCGAGGAAGGGTTTCGACTCGCCGAGGAAGTCCGCGAAGCGATTGCCGCCGCCGTCTATCTGTCTCGCCCTTACGGGTTCAACGAGCCCGCGCTGTCTCTTCGCCAGCTCTCGGCTTCGCTCGGCGTGGCGTCGGTTCGCGGTCAAACCACGCTGGGGGCCCCCGTGGAGCAGCAGAAAAACGAGTTGCTCCGTGCCGCCGACGCCGCGATGTACCGGGCGAAGGAAGGCGGAAAAAACCAGTGCCAGATGTCCCCCCCGGGCGTCCGGCGGGCGGCCGTCAGCGCCATTTGACGAATTCCGGGCCCCGGCGCGCCCGGTTTGAACGACCCCATCCGGCATGGTATTTTGAGCCGTTTGTTTGAGGTGAATGCATGACGTCTCTGGCCGATCACCGTGAGCTCGAAGCCCGGGAGGTCCTCGACAGCCTCTCCCGGCACATCCTCGTCGACGGCTACCACGTCGTCATGGACCTCGCCCGGAGCCGCGGTTCCTATCTCTACGATGCGAGAAGCGAACGCTTCGTCCTCGACTTCTTCACGAACTTCGCGACCTGCCCCATCGGTTACAACCACCCCAAGCTCCGCACGATCGAGTTTCGGGAGCGGCTCGCGGACGTCGCGACGAACAAACCCGCCAACAGCGACATCTACACGCGGACGTACGCCAATTTCGTGGAAACCTTCAACCGGATCGCGATCCCCGAAAGCCATTCCCGGCACCTGTTCTTCGTCGAAGGGGGCTCCGTCGCCGTCGAAAACGCTCTGAAGACCGCCTTCGACTGGAAAGTCCGAAAGAACTTCGCAAAGGGAATTCGGGAAGAGAAGGGCCACCAGATCCTCCATTTTCAGCACGCGTTCCACGGCCGAACGGGCTACTGCCTCTCCCTCACGAACACCGCCGATCCGAGGAAGACCCAGTACTTTCCGAAATTCGACTGGCCGCGGATCACCTGCCCGAAGCTTTCCTTCCCCGTGACCGAGGCCGTCGTCGAGCGGGTCATCGAGCTCGAGCGCCGGGCGGTCGCCGAGATCGAAGCAGCCCTGAGAGAGCGCAAGGACGACATCGCGGCCCTCATCATCGAGCCGATTCAGGGGGAAGGGGGCGACAATCATTTCCGTCCCGAGTTCTTCCGGAAGCTGCGCGATCTGGCCGACGAACACGAGTTCCTCCTGATCTTCGATTAGGTCCAGACGGGCGTGGGGTTGACGGGCGCCATGTGGGGCTGGCAAAACACGGGCGTCGCCCCGGATATTTTCGCCTTCGGAAAGAAGACTCAGGTCTGCGGAATCGCGGTGAATTCCCGCGTCGACGACGTCGATTCGGTTTTCAAGGTGTCGTCGCGGATCAACTCGACCTGGGGAGGCAATCTCGTGGACATGTTCCGGGCAACGAGATACTTCGAGATCATCGCCGCGGAGAACCTGGTGGACAACGCGCGGCAGGTCGGGGAGCATCTCCTCCTGAAGCTCCAGGCGCTGGCGGAGGAAATGCCGGAGACCGTTTCGAACGTCCGCGGCCGTGGACTCTTCCTGGCCTTCGATCTGCCCGACACGGACTTCCGGGGAAAGACTCTCTCCGCCTGTCTGGACAATGGCCTCATGGCGCTCGCCTCGGGATCCACCGCGATCCGGATGCGCCCGCCGCTGACGCTCTCGACCGCGGAAGCCGACGAAGCCGTCGAGAAACTGCGGCGGGCCCTGAAGAGCCTCGCTGCGTAAACGGGCCGCTTCGCTCATCCTCGCATCGGCCTCGCCGCGCCGGGCTGAAATCCTCCACTCGCTCGGAGTCCCGTTCGATGTCATGGTCTCGCGGCGCCGCGAGACGCTTCGCCCGGGGGAAAATGCCGTTTCGGCGGTGCGGCGTCTGGCGCGGGAAAAGGCGCAGCAGGTCTTCGCCCATTCAGGCGGCCGCGCGGTCCTCGGCGCCGATACCCTGGTGTATCGCGGAGCGAACGTCTTCGGAAAACCGTCCGGCCCCGAGAGCGCGGCCGAGATGCTGAGAGACCTCGCGGGGCGGCTTCATTACGTCGCGACGGGGGTGTGCCTGATCACGCCCGACCACCTGATCGAGCGAACCGCCACCTCCCAGGTCCGGTTTGCCCCGCTCTCGGAGGAGGAGATCGCCTGGTACGTGGCGACCGGCGAGCCCCGGGATAAAGCCGGAGCGTACGCGGTCCAGGGCCTCGGCGCGAGATTCATTCAGGAGATTCGGGGCTCTTACAGCAACGTCGTCGGGCTTCCCGCCCGCGCTGTTTACGAGATGCTTTCCGAAGCCGGCCTCGCGCGCCTCGCCCTTCCGCCGCCGCCTTCGGCGACGAGGCGCCGGAGCCGAGGCGGGCCGAAACATTGATCCCGGTCGTCTTCGCCCCGACGATCGCCGCGGCTCGAACGGCCGGCGGAAATTTTCGAGAGTTCCTGTCGGCCTCGCCCCGAAGCGACACGGCGCTCGACCGGGCTCTCGCGCAGGGCCTCCCGGTCCGGTTCTGGGCTCCCCGCGACGCCTCGGCATTTTGGACGCTCGTGCGCCGCCGCTACTGGCTGCCGGGAGCGCCCTCTGTCCTGCGCGACGCCATCGGGGGCATTGCCCGCCGCAGCGAACCAGAGACCAGAACCCGGAATTCAGCACAACATTCACCCTCCGGCGGCGCCGAAGCTCTTTGGATCGAGGGAGCCCTGTCCGACTCGCGGGCGCGGTCGCTCCTCAGGGAAGGGACCGGGCCGCGCCTTTGGGTGATCGAGGACTTTCGCAAGCTGCTCGCCTCGGACGCCCTTTTGAATCGGGTCCAACGGGAGGGGATCCACCTCGCCGTGCTCCGGCCCCTCCGGGCTTCGGTGCTAAGATCCCGAAAATGAAGCCGATTCTTTCCATCCTTCTCACGGCCGCGGTCGCGGCTCCGGCGCTCGGCGCTGCCCCGATCCGGAACGAAACGCTGCCGTTCCTCGCGGACAATTATCCGAAAGCGCTCGCGGAGGCGCGGTCCCGGAAGCTGCCGATTTTCGCGGAGGCCTGGGCGCCCTGGTGACACACCTGCCGCTCGATGAGGGCCTTCGTCTTCACGGACAAGTCCCTCGGAAAGCGCGCCGGACAGTTCGTCTGGCTCTCGATCAACACTGAGCTCGCGGCGAACGCGCCGTTTCTGAAGAAATACCCCGTTCAGGCGTGGCCCTCGTTCTTCGTGATCGATGCGAGCACGGAGAAGGCCGCTTACCGCTGGATGGGCGGCGCCACCGTTCCTCAGCTGAACCGGATCCTGGATGACGGACGCCGCGCGGTCCGCCCCGGTCGCGGCGAGTTTCAGATCGCGCTCGCGAAGGCCGACCGGCTTTTTGGCGAAGGCAAGAACGCCGACGCCGCCGCTGCCTATCCCCGGGTCTTTACCCTCGCGCCGAAGGGCTGGGAGGGCTACGAACGGGCGATGGAGTCGTACCTCTTCGCGCTCGAAGTTTCTCACGACCCCGAAACCTGTGCCCGGTCCGCGCGAGACGCCTCCACGAAGGTCTCGGGATCGCCTTCGGCCGGAAACATCGCGGCCGGAGGCCTCGCCTGCGCCCTCGAACTGCCCGCGGACAAACCCGGCCGCGCGGACCTCGTCGGATTCCTCGAGAAGTGGGCACAGGACTCCATGACGAATCCCCGGCTCGTCATGACGGCCGACGATCGGTCGGGAATGTACCAGGTGCTGATCGACGCCCGGGAGGACGCCAAAGACGAGGCCGGCCAGAAGAAGCTCACGCAGGAGTGGTCGAGCTATCTCGACGCCGAAGCCGGCCGCGCGAAGACACCGGAGCAGCGGACTTCGCTCGACCCGCATCGGCTGGTCGCCTATCTCGCGTTGAAGGAGCCCGAGAAAGCCGTACCGATGCTCGAGCAGTCCGAACGGGACCTGCCGCAGGACTACAACCCGCCCGCCCGGCTCGCCCTGGCGTACAAGGCGATGGGAAAATTCGACGACGCGCTGGCCGCGTCGGATCGCGCGCTCGAGAAGGCCTACGGTCCGCGGAAAGTCGGCATTCTGCGCACCCGCTCGGAGATCTATCAGGGAATGGGAAAACGGGAGGAAGCGGAGTCGACGATCGAAAAAGCAATCGCATACGTGCAAGCCCTTCCGGCCGAGCAGAGAACCGACAACATGGTTCCGTCGCTTCGGAAGAAGCTGGAGGAAATCCGGAAGTCCGCGAAGCCGTGAGAAAATGGGTTTCGGATGTACAACGAATACTACGGTTTTCGCGAAGCCCCGTTTAACATCACGCCGGATCCCCGCTTCCTGTTCTTCAGCGACCAGCACCGCGAGGCCTTCAACCACATCCTGTTCGGGATCCGCGAGCGCAAGGGATTTGTCCAGATCACGGGCGAGGTCGGAGCCGGGAAGACGACGGTTTGCCGGGCCATTCTGGAGCAGCTCGGCGAGACTTACAAAACGGCCCTGATCCTGAATCCCCGGCTGACGAGCGCCCAGCTGTTGCGGGGAATCCTGGCCGAGCTCGGGCTTCCCCCCCGACGGGCCGACCGCGCTGCGGGGCTCGAGGCGCTCAACCGGTTTCTGCTCGAGCAGGCCGACGCGGGCCGCGACGTGGTCCTGTTCATCGATGAAGCGCAGGATCTCGACGACGACCTCCTGGAAGAGGTGCGATTGCTGTCCAACCTCGAGACCGACCGTCGAAAGCTTCTCCAGATCGTCCTGATTGGACAACCGGAGCTTCGCGAAAAACTCGATGCGAGAGGTCTTCGGCAGCTGCGCCAGCGCATCACCGTTCGCTATCACCTCGAGCCCCTCTCTCGCGCGGACACGGATCGCTACATCCGCCACCGCCTTCAGATCGCCGGCGGGAACGGACGGCCCGATTTCAGCGGATGGGCGATTCGAATGATTCACCGCCATTCGCAGGGGGTGCCCCGGCTCATCAACGCGGTGTGCGACAAAACGCTCCTCTGCGGCTTCGTCGCCGGAGCGGATCATCTGACCTCCGGGCACGTTCGGCGCGCGGTTCGCGAGCTGGAAGGAAACTTTCCGTGAGCCTGATCGACGACGCCCTGAAAAAGGCCCGGGAAGACGCCGTCCGGCGCGAAAGCGCGAGGCCGCCGGGAGCGTCGCGGTGGGCCCCGTCGCACGTGCCCGGCCGCCGGCGCGCGACCTGGCGATCCGCGCTCCCGCTGGCCGCGGTGTTCGTCGCCGGCTGCGCGGTGGCCTGGATCTTCGTCGGACGGGCGCCCGCTCGAACTCAGCCGGCACCTTCTCCCGTCGCTGCGGCCCCGTTACCGTCCGCGCGCGCGATCCCGTCCGAGCCGCCGGCGAAGGCTCAACAGAAACCCGCCGTTCCTGTTCCCGCTCCCCGCGCGCGGAAGGGTCCGGCGTCCACGTCGGCCAAAACGGTCCTCGCGGTCCCCGAGACGTCGCCCGCCGCGGCCCCGGCGAGACCTCCGGCGCCGTCCTCCCCGGGGCGGAACACGTTCGTCCGCACGGCGACCCTCCCGGGCGGCGAAACCATCGAGCTGGGCGGCATCGTCTTCAGCGAGGGAACCCCGGTCGCCCTGATCAACGGAAAAATCGTCGCGCCGGGCGGAGCGGTCGGCGATTACACCGTCGTTCAGATCCGGCCCGAAAAGGTCGACTTCTCGGGGAACGGCCTGTCGTTCTCGATCCTCCTGCGCTGACTGAACTAAGATCCGGCTCGAAAGATCTGCGATTGCTTTCCTACGACGGCGCCCTCTTTTTTGCGCGACACGCGATCGTCCTCGTCGTGCTCGCGGGGACGTGCTACGTGCTCGGACGATCGCTGC
Organism: Thermoanaerobaculia bacterium; assembly: GCA_050747885.1. GTDB lineage: Bacteria > Acidobacteriota > Thermoanaerobaculia > UBA5066 > DATFVB01 > CAWEYG01. Next base: position 18,024 of record JBOGJO010000283.1, on the reverse strand, counting down.
TCCACGGTGTCGGGTGCGGCAGCATCGGGGAGGAATTCGGCCTCTGCGCCGGTCTGGGTCTGGGCGTGGCCGCGACGTCCCTTTTCGGGATCGGGCTGCTCGGCCTCCTCACGGCGCCCGTCGTGCTCGGAGCCCTCGGAACGATCCACGCCGCGTGTTTCCCCGTCTGGAGAGAGACTTTCCGCCGGGCCGTCCGAGCGCAGCCGCCCCTGCTCCGGCGAGAGGTGCGGCCCTGGATTCCCGTCGCTTTCGCATGCCTCCTCGTCGCCGTTCTTTCCTGCTATCCGCCGACCGGCTTCGACGCGACGCTCTACCACCTTCCTTTCGCGCGCGCGTTCGCCAACGCCCACCGGGTGGTCACTCTTCCGGCAAGGCGATTCCCGGTCTTTCCCCAGTTGAGTGAATCGATCTTTTCCGCGATGCTCCTCCTCGCCGGCGACACCGACGCCCAACGGGTCGAGCTGCTTGCGCTTCTGGCCGGTCTCGCCGCCCTCGCGGGATGGGCCGGCCGCAAATCCGGGCCGGCGGGGGGAGCGTGGGCGGCTTCGGCGTGGGTGGGCTGCCCGGCCGTCGCGCTCTTGGCGGCGACCGCCTACGTCGACGTCGGGTTCGCTCTCTTCGTGGTGCTCTCCTTGCTCGCGTGGGAACGATGGCGGGACGGGGAGGGGAACAAGTGGGCCGTCCTCTCGGGAGTTTTCGCCGGTTTCAGCGCGGGCACGAAATACCACGGTCTTTTCATCGTGCTTCTGCTGGGCGTGATGACGATCGGGAGCAGCGTCCGGCTCCGGCGAGGCGCCACGGCCGTCTTTCTCCTCGCCGCCGGCGCGATCGGCGCCGGATCGATCTGGTACGTCCGAAACTTCGAGGCGACGGGAAACCCGGTCTTTCCTTTTTTCACCAGAGTGTTCGGGCCGTCCCCGTACGCCCTCGCCCTCGATGCCGTGACTCCCGGCGGCACCGCGGGCAACGACGCGAGGATCGGCCTTCTTCAGGCAGCGGGGGAATGGATCGGCGCTCCCCTTCGGGTCGCTCGATCCCTGGCCGCGATCCCCGGCTCGTCCCCCCAGGCTCCCCTGTCGCCCTTCCTCCTCTTTCTCGCGGCGTTTGCCGCCGTGGACGCGGTACGAAGACCGACCGTTGCCCGGGCGCTTCTGTTCGCGGCCGCCTACGCCGTCGCTTGCGGCGGCGCCGAAGTCCGATTCCTTCTTCCCGCCGCCGCCGTCGTCGCCTTCGCGGGAGCCGTGGCGCTGGACGGATTCAAAAGGGCGGGAGTTCTTCGTTCCGTCGCGCTTCGAACCGCGGTCGCGGCGGCCCTCGTGCTTCCGGGAACGGTCTGGACCGCGCACCGCGTGCTGCGCCTCGGCCCGATCCCGGTGCGGGAAGCCGACCGCCGAGCCTATCTTCGCCGGGCTTTTCCCGCCTATGCCGCAATCGACTATCTCAACCGCACGCGCGGATCCGCGTACACGCTGTACTCGGTCGGCTCGGAAAACCTCGCTTATTACGCGCAGGGCAACTACCTCGGCGACTGGTTCGGCCCGTACAGCTACGCCCGGATCTATGGGAGCCCCGCTTACGACGCCCGAACGCTGGACCGGAACCTCGAGTCCCTCGGGGCGCGATATCTCCTGCTGAATCTCGCGCGGCTGCCGTCCCCGTTTCGGGAGGACGACGATTTCCGGGCGCGGTTTCGGGAGCGCCTCCGGGGTCCCGGTTTCGTCCTGTTCGAAAGAATCCGCTGAGCCGTTTTGGATGGATAGAATCACGCACGACACGAAGGAGGCACCATGCGAAAGGCCAGATCCTCGCCGAAGTCGTCGGCTCCAAATCCTTTCGAAGTCGCGCTCGAACAGTTCGACCGCGCCGCCGACATCCTGGGTCTCGACCCGGGAACTCGAGAAACCCTCCGCCGTCCCAAAAGACAACTGATCGTCTCGATCCCGGTTCGGATGGACAGCGGTTCGATCCGGGTCTTCGAGGGCTACCGCGTGCAGCACAATATCGCCCGCGGCCCGGCGAAGGGCGGCATTCGCTATCACCCGCAAGTCTCCCTCGACGAAGTCAAGGCGCTCGCGTCCTGGATGACCTGGAAGTGCGCCGTTGTCAACATCCCCTTCGGCGGCGGGAAGGGCGGCGTCATCTGCGATCCCAAGTCGATGTCTCAGGGCGAAATCGAACGGATGACCCGTCGATTCACCTCGGAGATCGCGATCATCATCGGGCACGACCGCGACATCCCAGCGCCGGACGTGTACACGAATCCTCAGATCATGGCCTGGATGATGGACACGATCTCGATGACCATGGGCTATTCGACGCTCGGCGTCGTGACCGGGAAGCCGATCGCCGTCGGCGGGTCGGCGGGGCGCCACGAGGCGACGGCCCGGGGTTGCGTCGTCGCCATCGGCGAGGCCGCGGACGAAAAATCGATCAAGGTCAAGAACTCGAAGGTCGCCGTTCAGGGATTCGGCAACGCCGGCTCGATTTCCGCGAAGCTGCTCTGGGACCAGGGGGCGAAAGTCGTCGCGGTCTCCGATTCGAGCGGAGGAATCTACAACGCCCAGGGTCTGCCGATCGACAAGGTCCTCGCTGCGAAAGAGAAATCGGGGAGCGTGGTTCGTTATTCGGGCGCGTGCCAGCAGATTTCCAACGCGGCGCTGCTGGAGCTTCCCGTGGACGTGCTCGTGCCCGCTGCGCTGGAGGGCGCGATCACCGCCGAGAACGCTCCCCGGGTGAAGGCAAAGATCATCGCCGAGGCCGCCAACGGGCCCACGACACCCGAGGCCGACGACATCCTGTTGAAACGCGGCGCGCTCGTGATTCCCGACATTCTGGCCAACGCCGGAGGCGTGACGGTCTCGTACTTCGAGTGGGTGCAGGATCTCTACTCGTTCTTCTGGGAAACCGATTTCGTGTACGCCCACCTGACGAAAACGATTCGAAATGCGTTCAAGGAGGTCCACGAGACGGCTCGGAAGAACAAGACCGACATGCGCACTGGCGCCATGGTCCTCGCCGTCGGTCGTGTCGCCGAAACCACCCGGATCCGAGGGTTGTTCCCATGAAGAGCCTCCAGGACACATACGCTCCGAACAACCGCTGCTTCGGGTGCGGGCCCGCGAACGAGAAAGGGCTGCGCATCAAGAGTTTCGTGGAGGGGGACGAGCTCGTGTGCGATTGGACCCCGGAGCCGCATCACCAGGCGTTCCCGAACGCGCTCAACGGTGGAATCTGCGGCTCGCTTCTCGACTGCCACAGCAACTGGGCCGCGGCGCACCATTTCCTGAAGAAGTCGGGAACCGACGAGCTTCCGAGCACGGTGACGGCAGATTTCCACGTTCGCCTTCGCCGTCCCACGCCGATGGAGGCTCCTCTGCGCCTGCGGGCGAAGGTCGTCGAGTCGGAGGGAGACCGCGCAACCGTGGAAACGAGCCTCGAGTCCCGGGGAACCGTCACGGCAACCTGCCGGGGGACCTTCGTCGTCGTGCGAGAGGGACATCCCGCCTTCCACCGATGGTGAGCCGCGCGTTCGGCTAAGATCCGCAAATGCATTTCTCGCCCGACCTTTCCGAGTTGCCGTTCGTCGACGTGGTCGTGCCGGTGCACGATGAGGCCGCGCACATGGCGGAGAAGATCGAAAATCTCCGCGCCCTCGACTATCCTCCCGGCCGGATCGCGTTCTGGATCGTCGACGGGGACTCAAAGGACGCCACCGGCCCGATCGCGGAAGCGGCGGCCGCCGGCGACCCTCGCTTCGCGATCCTGCGCCTCGGGGTCGCCGACAAGGCCCGGCAGCTGAATCTCGCGTTTCCCCGCTGCCGCGGAGAGTGGATCCTCGTGACGGACGCCGATTCCCGGCTCGGAACCGAGACCCTCCGGGAGCTCGTTCGCGACGGAGAGGCGGCTCCCCCCGCTGGAACGGTCGGGGCCACGGTGGTTCCTGTTCGGCCGCACCCGTGGGAAGCGCTCCACTGGAGGGCTTCGGACGAAATTCGGCTGAGGGAGGCTGCCGTCGGCAGCGCCTCGATCGTGACGGGGCCCTGCTACCTGGTTCGGCGCGGGCTGATCGACAGGTTTCCGGCGGGGGTCGTGGCGGACGACGTTTATGCGGCGTTTCGGACCGCCGCTGCCGGTTTTCGAACCGGCTTCATCGCCGCCGACGTGATCGAGCTCCGGACCCCCGAGTCGCTTCGAGAGCTGATCTCTCACAAGTACCGCAAGGCCCGGGCCTACATTCGGGAAATCTTTCGGTTCCTTCCGTTCGCCGCCGGAATGCGCGGGCCCGCCCGCCGGCATTTTGTTCGACATGCCATTCAAATGGTTGTCGTCCCGCCCCTCGCGGCCGCCGTTGCGCTTTTCGCGGTTCCCGCGATCCTGGCGTTCCCCGGACCCACCACCCGCGCCGCGCTCGCCGCCGGCCTCGCCGCATGTCTGGCCGCCTTCTCCTCGGAATGGCGCCGCCGCGCGGGGCTCGCCGTGCTCCTGACGGGCGTCCTTCTCGCGGCGGCCGTCTCCCTGGCGTTTGTCCCCCGTCGGCCTCCCTATCGCAAGGTCGACGCCCGACGAACGCCCGTTCCCGGTGTCGAGGGCGCATGAAGAACGGGGCGAAGATCGAGATCGGGGCGCGGATCCTCGCGGCGCGGATCGCCGGCCGGGCGAAGCCTTTCTTCGTCCAGTATTCCCTCTTGAACGGCTGCAACGCCCGCTGCGTGTACTGCAACTCCCCCGACAGGGCCGACCACCCGCTCACGCGGGACCAGCACTTCGCGATCCTTCGGGAATTCGCGCGTTTGGGCGCGGTGAGGATCAAGTTCCTCGGGGGGGAGCCCCTTCTCTCCCCCGACATCGCCGCTCTGATCGACGAGGTGCAGCGGTTCGGAATGCGCGCGGCGATGGTCACCAACGGCTTCCTGATCCCCGAGAGGTTTGAAACCGTCCGCAAACTCGACGAGATCGTGATCTCGATCGACGGAAGCGAGGAAGCCCACGACCGCCAACGCGGACCGGGATCCTGGAAGAAAGTGATGCGCGGGATCGAGTTGTGTGCGAAGGAAGGTCTCGACTTCTTCCTCACCGCCGTCGTCACGCGCCGGAGCGCGGACCAAATCCCCTGGCTCCTGGACGCCGCTTCCCGATTCGGCGTGATGGTCAACTTTCAGATTCCCCAATTCAACGAGGAAATGTACGGGGCGCAGGCCCGCTCCTGGATGCCGGACCCCGATGAGATCCGGCGAATCGTTTCGGAGATCATCGCCGCGAAGGAAGGCGGGGCGCCCGTCCTGTTCACGAGCCTCTCGTACCGTCGCACCCTCTCATGGCCCGACTTCGGGCTCGAGCGCGTGGAACGCCCCGGTGAACGCTCACCCTGCACGGCCGGCCGCTACTTCCTCCAGATGGAGCCCAACGGAGACATCTACCCGTGCGTGCTCCACGTCGGAACTTTCCAACCGATGAACGCCGCCCGCGACGGGGTCGAGCGCGCCTGGCGTCATGCCGGAAATCACTCTTGCTTCTCCTGCTACAACACGTGGCTCAACGAGAACCGCGCGATCTTCGACCTCCACCCGGCCGTGCTCGGCAATTTCTGGAAGAATTACCTCAACGGCGGTCCGGATCGCTCGTCCCGGCAACATTGAGACGGCCTTCCTTCGTGCAGAGAGCTCGATACCTGATTGGCTTTCTCATGGGCGCGATCTGGCTCGTCGTGTGCTGCCTCTTCGGCTTTCTCCTGCTTCCGTTCGGACGGCGGGAACGACTCCCGGTCCATCTCTTCGCGAAACTGCTGTGCGGCGGAATCACTGCGGCCGTAGGCTGGCGCGTTCAGGTCGAGAACCCGGAGGGTCTCGTCGCCGCCCGCCCGTGCGTGTTCGTCGCGAATCACCAGAGTTTCGTCGACGTCGTCCTCTATGGAATGGTCGTGCCGAAGGGAACCGTCGCCGCGGGAAAGAGAGAGATCGCGTCCATTCCGTTCTTCGGCTGGTTCTTCCGCGCGTCCGGGAACATCCTCCTCGACCGCGGCAATCCCTCGCAAACCACGGCCGCCCTCCACCGGGCGGCCCGGATCATCCGCGAAGATCGAGTCTCCGTCTGGATGATGCCGGAGGGACACCGCAACGACGGGAAGACGCTCCTCCCGTTCCGCAGCGGGGCGTTCCGCCTTGCGGCGGCGGCGGGAGTGCCGATCGTGCCCGTCGTGGCCGAGCCGATTTCCGCCGTCGCCGACACGAAGAGAATGCTCGCGCGCCGCGGCGTGTTCCGGGTTCGCGTTCTGGAACCGATCCCGACCGGCTCCGCTGCAACCCCGATGAAGATGAATCAGCTCGTCGAGCGGGCCCGAAACCGGATGCAAAAGGCTTTCGATGAGCTCTCCGCGGAAGTCCCCAGCTCCCGGTGACCGCCGGACCCTCAGCGCGCGAGATCTCGTCCCTCGGCCGAAGCCGCTCCTCCCCCGCCCTGCACGAAAAAATGGCGAATGCTGTTCGCGTAGTAGCTCAGCAGCGGGAGCTCTGCGGGACGCGCGCGAAAAAGGCCCTCGCGCTCGTCGACCAGGTGACGAAGCGTCAACGCGCGGAGCCCCACGGCGATCGCATAGTCCCGGTCCTTCCGGGGAACGTAGACATTCGCGCCGCGCGACTCCAGCTGCGCTGCAAGCTCGGAGACTCGCGCCTTGATGTCCAGCTCGCCGAATTCGCGCTCGGGTTCCTGCACGAAGACCGTGGCGACCAGCGAGACGGGAAGAACCGGGATCACGCAACCGAGCGCGTTCATCAGCTCGTCGGCAAATTCGCCGACGCGACGAAACTGTTCGTCCCGCGGCAGGTCCCGAAAGGCGACCTGAGCGCGCGCCGTGTACGCTTTCAACGAGATCGGCGCTCCGAAGTTGACGCACGCATAACCGAACCGGTGCCAGCGGTTCCGAATCATCAGCGCGAGGTTCCGGGACGCGAAAGCCGCGGCTGTCCTCAGGGCGGCGGCCCGGCCCCGCGGCGGCGCATCGGAGAGGCCGCGCAGCAAAGTCCGGTCCTCGAAGGTCCGGTCGTAGTTGACGCCGACGGGGACGAAAACGAGATCGCGGGATCCCGAAGGGTCGAACGCTTTGAGCATGTAGTCGAGCAGCCCGAGCCTGGGCCGCTGCAGGCGCCCGTCCCGGGACAGCCCCCCTTCGGGGAACAGGGCCTGGGTCACTCCCGCGGACGTGGCCATGGCGACGTATCTCTCGAGCACGCGGCGATACAGAGCGTCTCTCGAGTTTCGCCGCACGAAATAGGCGCCCATGGAGCGGATGAGAGTCTGCAGAGGCCAGACCCTCGCCCACTCGCCGACCGCGTAGGAGAGCGCCGCTTTTTCCGCGACGAGATACGCCACGAGGACGTAGTCCATGTTGCTGCGGTGGTTGATCACGAACACGACGGTGGCGTCCGCAGGGATCGCCGCCAGAGCGGCATCATCGGAGGTCCCCAGCCGGACTCGGTAGAGCATTCGCGCAACGCGGCGCGCCACTGAGTACCCGACCCGAAAATACAGGTACGCGTTGAAGGCGGGAACGATTTCCCGCGAATACCGCCGAACCCGTTCCATCGCGACGGAGCGGGGCATCTGCTGCTCCCGGGCGAACGCTTCGGCCGCCTCCTGAACCATCGGGTCATACTGGAGGCGGTCGATCAGGACCTGGCGCTTCGTCAACTTGAACGGCTGGATCCGCAGATGCAGCCGCGTGTTGAGCTCCTCCAGCATCCGGTTGACCCGGCGACGGAAAAACCACCGAACGCTCGGAATGAAGATCCGGTCCAACGCCGCCCACAATGCCAGCGCGAGCACGACGAGCGCGGCCCACAGCGGGAGCGTCACAGAATGCGACATGCGGCTCCGTGAAGCATAGCGGACCCAAGCTCAGGGGTCTGCGAGCGAAGACGCAGAAGCAGGCGGGCCGAGGCGTCGGCGAAGGCTGGTCTCCGAGACCCCGAGGGAAAGCGAGCATGGGGCGAGACCCCTTTTGCCGCTCGCGGCGCGGAGTCGTAGCAAAGTCCTCAAACCGCAGCGAGCGGAAAAGTGGGTCGAGTCCCGTGACAGGACCCCCGCCGGCTCGCGACTCGTTACTTCTTCGCGGCCGGCTTCTTTCCCTTCTCGCGCTTTTCGGTCGCCTTGAAGAGCTCCGACCACGTCTGCCCGTCGGGCGAAATGGACCACGACATCGTGTTTTCGTCCGGCGAGACCTGCGTCACGACGAAGCGGCCCTTCATCATCTTGTCGCCCATCTTCTGTTCGTTGCTCCAGGTCCAACGGTTTCCGTCCACGGTCCCGGTCGCGGTCTCGTGCATTCCCATGCTGTCGAACGAGGTGTAGGTGTACACCTTGTCGTCGGCGTTGTAGCCGAACATCTCGAGGCCCGTGCTCTTGCCCATCGGCCCACTGCCCTCCACGCGGCAGGAGAGAAAATAATTCCCCGAGAACCAGGAGCACCGCTCCGTCGAGGTCATCTTCCCACCCGGCCCCATCGGGCTCGCCATCATGTCCCCCGTCAGACGCCAGGTCCCGGCAAAGGGCGCGAGCTTTTGCAGCTCCGGCGCGGGCTTCGGCATTTCCATCTTTTTCGAGTCGGCAAACGCACTCCCGGACACGCCGAGCACCGCCACAAGCACGAACAACGATCGATATTTCATCGGACCCTCCTCTCTGCCGATTCTACAATCAGAGGGTTCGCTCCGCGCCTTCGGCCATCCGCACCGGCGAGGCGGGCAACCGGTCGAGCACGGGGAGACCTCCGGTCCCGACCCGCCCGAAACTCAACACGCCGGTCGGGCAGGCCTGCACGCAGGCCGAACAGCGAACGCATTCCGGATCCTCCATCGGAGCGCCCTTGTTGGCGAAACTCATGACGTCGATCCCCTGGTGGCAGACCGAGGTGCACACGTTGCAAGAAATGCATTTCGACTTCTCCGGGAAAATCCGAAACCTCGAAAATCGGGCGTAGATGTGCATCAGGGCCGCGAGCGGGCAGGCGAAGCGGCACCAGACCCGGCCCGAGAACCAGAAATAGAGGCCTACCCCGAGAATTCCCGCCAGGAGCACGTCCACCGACCATGAATAATTGAGAAACGGAATCCCCTCGAACAAACGGCGAAAGAGCCGGGCGGGAATCGAGCCGGGCCCCGCTTCCCATCCCGCGATTCGAAGACCCAGGAGAAGGATGGCGAACGCCAGCACCGCCTGTCCAAGCATGTTCAAGCGATTCCAGAGAGGGCCGTGCGGCATTTTCTGTCGGTGCTCGTCGCCGAGCGTTTCCGCGAGCGCGCCGCAGGAGCAGATCCAGCCGCAATACGCGCCCTTCCCCCATTTTCGGATCAACAGGGGAAGAATCACGAAGGTCTGCGCGAAGCAGATTGCGAGCCACAGCCACATCGGGCGATCGGTGAAAACGTTGTAGACGTTCAACGGGAACGCCAGGATGAACCCGTAAGAGCGCCAGTACGCCCGCTCGTGGCCGAGAGCGTCGTACCGCTCGAAAAGATGGTCCGCCAGCCATTGAGGCGCGCCACCGTGGGAAAAGAATCCGTTTCGCCCCATCCAGGGCAGGAGGATCTCCGGAAGCAGGAACAGCGGAAGACACTGAATCGCGATGAGGGTCCAGGTCTGGAGCGTGACGTAGGGCGTCCGGCGCCGGCGGATCCGCCGGATTCCGAACGCCACGACGACGGCGCAGTACGCCAGCGTGTAGTAAAAAGAGGGGTTTCCGAGCCCGCGTTTGACGGTGAACAGGATGTTCGACTCGCGGCTCGACCATTCGGCGATTTTCCCGCCGGCCGCTCCGATCGCGGCCGGAACGCTGAACGGAAACGCGTTTCGGGCTTCCGCCCAGCTCTGAACCGGAACTTCCGGGTGTCGGCCCTTCCAGTTGAAAAGAACGAGGCAGAAAGCCACGAATGCGAAGAAACCGGCGCAGGTTGCGAGCCCCCATTCGCCGCGCACGGGAATTCGAGAACGTCGAAAGAAGTCGAGCGGCGCCTCGCGGCCGATCATCGTGAAGACGACGTCGTTGGCGACCGCGGCTTCGCGGCTCGACGCGTCCCGGAGAAAGACCTCCGCGGGATCGATCCGGGTCACATTCGTTCCGAGCGCGAGCCGAAGCAAGCCGCGGGGATCCCTCTCGAGCTTGTGAACCTCTTCGACGAGCTCCGGCTTCGGGCGCGCGAATTCGTTCCTTCGGTAAGAAAGGATGACGCGGGCTCCCGCTTCCGCCAGCGCGATCGCGGTTTCCAGGGCCGAGTCCCCTCCGCCGACCACCAGGGTGTCCTGTCCCGCGAAGTCGTTGGGATCAAAAAGCCGGTTGTAGACCTTGCCCGAATCTTCGCCCGGCACGTTCAGCTTTCGATGACTCCCGTTGCGGCCGATCGCGATGATGACGCGCCGGGAGGCGGTCATCGCCCCGCCGGAGTGGTGCAGCAGGATTCTGCCGTCCTTCTCCTCGAGCCGCTCGATCTCGGCGTGAATCGACTCGATGCCCGAGGCCCGCCGGGTCGTCTCCAGCCGCTCCAGAAGCTCCTCTTTCGGGTGCACCGCCGATTTGAACTGCAGCTCCCCGGTCGGAGTCATTCCGGTCGGGTACGTGTATATCGGCTTTCGCCTCGGAAAGTTCGCGACCGTCGAGAACGGCTCCGCCGCCTCGTAAACCTGGAAGCGCAGCCCCGCCCTTTTCGCCTCGATCGCCGCCGCGATTCCCGAGACCCCGGCTCCCACGATGGCGAGATCCAGGACATCGGGTTCCGGGGTCCGGACCGACGCGAAATCCGGCTCGGCCAGGATCGCCCGCACCGCTCTCGCGCCGCTGTCCGACGCGAATTTCAAGAGGGGAACCCCGGTCAGGTCGCCCACGATCCGGACGCCGGGAATCGAGGTCGTGCCGTCCTCCCGAATCTCGGGAAGCGGCTCGACCGTCCCCGCCGGCCAGCGCGTGTGGAGCCAATTCGCGTAGCGCGAAAGAAGAGACGACATCGGGCCCATGATCTCAGAAAACGCGGCGCGCTCTCCGACGTCGAATCCGCGCGGACGGTGACCGACACGCAAACCGGAGCCCTTCGGGGTTACCATAACGCCCCGGGAAACATTTGCGGACGGGCCGACACCAGCGCGTTTTGACCGAAAGGCCGTTCGGGCTGACGAAGCCCGAATCGAGGTTTCTGCGAAGCCTCGCCCCTCCCTGGAAGATTCAGGAGTACCTCGACGGGATCGACTACGACGTGAAGGGAGCCCACTGCCGCTCTCCGCGGAGGGTGCTTCGCGAAAAAACGGCCCAGTGCATGGATGGAGCGCTCTTCGCCGCGGCGGCGCTCCGGCTCCAGGGGCGCCCTCCCCTCATCTTCGACCTCGAGGCCGTTCACGACGACGACCACGTGCTGGCGGTTTTCCGGGAGAAGGGCTGCTGGGGCGCGATCGGACGGTCGAACTACTCGGGACTTCGGTTCCGCGAGCCGATCCACCGAACTCTTCGCGAGCTCGCGCTGTCGTACTTCGAGTCGTATTTCAATCTCCAACGCGAGAAAACGCTCCGGCGCCACGCGAGACGACCGGTCGACCTGTCGCGCTTCGATGGCCGGCACTGGATGACCTCGGAAGAAGACCTCTGGTTCATTCCCGAATTTCTCGAAGACATCCCGCACGTCAAGCTCCTGACCCCCGCTCAAGAACGCCGGCTCGCGCGGGTCGACCGGAGGATGCTCGCCGCGGGAAAGGTGGGCCGGGAGGAAAAGAGCGGACCCTGACCGCGGGCTCCGGGTCAGGACCGCGGCGAATTCCAGGACGCGGTCGACTCGTACACTTTCGCTTCGATAAAGATCGCGAGCAGCTCGGCGTCGAGAGCGCCCCGCGCCGACTCGGCGCGAAGAATGTCGATCGCCCCCTCCGACGCGAGCGCCCGCTTATAGGGCCGGTCGGCAGCCGACAGCGCGTCGAATATGTCGCAGATCGTCATCATTCGGGCGGGCAACGGCAAATCGTCGGCCCGGAGGCCGCGCGGATATCCCGATCCGTTCAGCTTCTCGTGATGGAGGTAGGCGAGCTCCGGAACGCCCGAGAGCTCGGGCGTCCACGGAATGCGGGAGAGGAACCGGTAGGTCTGCGTCACGTGCGACTCGATTTCCTTTCGCTCTACCGGGTTCAGGCTCCCCTTTTCGATCCCGAGGTACGCCTCCTCGTCCGGGAGAACGAGAGGGTTCGAGACCCCGTCGGCGCCGGTCCATTTCAACTTTCGCAGTTGCTCGATCCGGGAGCGGGTCTCTTCCTCGAGAACCGTGGGACGGTCGGCCTCGACGATCAAATCCCAGGCGATGTCGAGGTCTCGAATCTCCCGGGAGATCTCAGCGCGAGCTTCCTTCGCCGGCAGGCCGTTCCGGCAGGCCTTTTCCCAGACCCGGGCCGCAGCAGCGAAACGGGCCTTCTCGATCCTTTCGGCGAGGAGCGCCAGCCGTCCGGGAGGCAGCTTGTTCGCTTTCACGAGGACCCATTCCCGAACTCCCACCTTGCCGAAGTCGTGAAGCACGGCCGCATACCGGAGAGCGGTCATCTCGCCGGGCGAGATCCGGAAATCGGAATACGGGCCTCGGGTGATCGTTTGCGTCTGCTCGGCCAGAGCGCACGTGAGGACCGCGACCCGCTCCGAATGGCCGGACGTCGTGGGATCTCGCTGCTCGATGGCCGTCACGGCCGCGCCCACGAACCCCTCGAAGAGCCGCTTGAGGTGCTCCGTCAGCCGGGCGTTCTCGAGAGCGACGGCCGCCTGTGACGCCAACGACCTGGCGATCTCCTCGTTCTGATCGTCGAAGGGCACCGTCTCCAGACGGATCATCGCCGTCGTCGCGAGATCGGGCACGACGTGGCGCTTCCGGTTCATCAGTTGCAGAACGCCGAGAACTCGCCCCTGCCCATTCTTCATCGGGACGACGAGCATCGACTTCGTGCGATATCGATTCGCCTCGTCCCAGCTCCGATTGAACCGGTACGGTGCATCGTCGGGCAGCCGGTAGACGTCGTCGAGACGCAGGACGGCTCCTTTCGCCGCGACATATCCCGCGATCGAAGACGTGTCGACCGGGACCGAATGGTCTTCGAAGTCGACAGCGACGGAGTTGTTCTGAGCCGCCTGAAACCGCAGGGTGCCCGAGTCCTGGGGCTCGATGAGGTAAAGGCTCCCCGCGTCGGCCTGGGTGAGGTCTCGAGCCCGCGACAGGACTTCCCGGATCAGAATCCGGGGATCGGTCTCCGCGGCGAGCGAGATCCCGATCTGGTTCAGGTTTTCGACCGCGTGGGTCCGCTCCGCCAGGGCGCGTCGGGAACGCGCAGAGATCGTGCGCTCCTCGAGGAAGCGAAAGACCGACCTCACGGCGCGGGCCACGTGATGGTCGGCCGCGTTTTCGGGGATCGAAAAGTAGACCCTCGGAGGCCAGAACGGGTCCGTCGCTCCCGAGCGCTCGCCCACGACGATCACGCCGACGCGCTCGGCGCCTTCCCCGAGGCCCTCCGCCGGCGGCATGGCAAGCTCTCCATGAAGCGCGCGGTCGAGAAGGAGGACCGCCACGTCGTCGCCGCCGAGGGAGAGGCTGCCGAGGTTGAACTCGCCGGCCTCGATGCCTTCGCCCGGGAGAGAGGACAACAACGACTCGATCGCCCTCCCCCGCCGGTGCAGGAGACAGCGCCGGAAAATCTTGGTCGGCCGGTCCTGCGACATCGAACCGTCAGCCGCTCAGATCCCTCAGAAGCTCCGAAACGGTTTCCGGAGACAGGTCGGCTTCTCCCCGATGCTCCCCGTGCGACAGCATGAGGCGGGCCCTCCGGGTCCTGTCGAGCGACGATTGTCCCTCGCTCCCGAGGAGAAACCGAATGTAGTGCACAGCCGAGATCTTATCCTCCCGGCCATGGCCGGCCTCGAACGTCGCGAAAATTTTCCGATCCTCGATCTCCATCCAGAGACTCCGCCCCTCGTCGAGCCCGATGAAGGAATCGAGGATCGGCTTCACCCGCTCTTCCTCCGTCACTTCGATGAACAGGGTTGCCGCGACTTCTCCGGAGTCCGGAAGGAGAGAGTTGTACACGTCGATCTCCTGCTGGACCTTTGCCGGCTCGACGATTCTTTCCGCGCGCAGCATCTCCTGGATCTGACACAGCACCGTGTCCCTGTTCTCGAAGACGAGCGTCACGAGGGGGCCCACGGACACGCGCCGCCGGGCCTTGACCTCGATCAACCGTCGGCGAAACTCAGGACGCGCGAGCTCGTATTCGTGAAGGTTCTTCAGATCGGCGAGGGCGATCTTCTTCATCCGACTTCCAAACCTCCCGACCTCACCCTCGTGCCCCCTCTCGCGGCGTCCCGATCCATCATTGCACGTCCAGACCGTAACAATCGGCGAGGATCTGAATCGGGTGCCGGGGGGAAACGCCCGCGCCCTGCCGGATCTGGATGCCGGCCAGCGGGCAGTCGGTCGCGACGGCGTCGCTTTCGAGCTCGCGAACTCTCTCGAAAAGGCCTTTTCCGATTTCCATGGACAGGGGAAAGTACTCCGTCTTCATCGACCACGTGCCGTCGTGGCCCGAACATTTTTCGACGGTCTCGACGTGGTTGCCCGGCACGAGGGCAAGGAGGTCGCGCGATTTGAATCCGATGTCCTGCACCTTCAGGTGGCAGGCCACGTGGTAGGCGATCCGCCCGGCCGATCGGACGAAGTCGGTGGCGAGCTTGCCGGCCGCGTGCCGCTTCATCAAGTATTCCCCGAGGTCGAGTGTGGCACGAGAGATCTCATCGGCCCCGGGATCCCGCCCCAGGAGGGGATACTCCTTCTTGAGCGTGAGGGAGCACGTCGGTCCGGGCGTCACGACGGGGATTCCCCGGCGGACGAAAGGCAGCAGCGAGGTCAGGTTCTCCCGCCGGTTCGCGAGCGCCGAATCGAGATCGCCGGAGTCCAGAAACGGCATGCCGCAGCACTTCTGAGCCGGAACGACGACCTCGACGCCGTTCTTTTCGAGAACGGCGACGGCAGCTTTTCCGACATCGGGATTGTTGAAATTGACGGAACACGTCGAGAAGAACGCAACGGCATCGCCCGTTTGAACCTCGGCGATCGACGTTTTGCCTCCCCGGCGGGTCCACCATTTCTCAAAGGTTTCACCGTGAAAAACGGGCAGGAGCCGGTCGCGATGGACACCGAGCGTCTTCTCCATCGCCCAGCGCACGGGACCCGTCCGGTTCGCAAAATTGACGAGCGGAGCCGCGAGCGACGCGAGCGAGCCGAGGGCGTCCGCGGAACCGAGAATCCGGTCGCGCGCCGGCGGCCGGCCTTCCGAGCGAACTCTCGCGGCACGATCCCTCAAAACCAGCCGCGGGATGTCGACGTCCCACCGATGCGGAGGGTAGTACGGGCAATGCGGAATGCAGAGTTTGCACTCGTAGCAGAGGTCCGTGAACTCGCCCAGATCCGCTTTCGGAACGTGCTCGACTTCTCCGTCGACCTCGGGCCGGTCGAGCGCCCGAAAAATCGTGTCGAAAGACGGACAAAGGTTGTAGCAACGGCGGCAAGTGTGGCAAATGTCCATGATCCGCCGGTACTCTTTTTCCAGGGCAACGGGCTCCGCAAATTCGGGGGCGGACGGATCGAACGTCATGACGCGAGCCCCCGGCGGTCACCGCCCGTGCGAGGGCGGCGGTCGAACGCTCGGGAATCGGCCTTGTCTGAGCTGGAGTTCTTCCACTCGAAACGACAGGAGAACTCCGGGTACTCCGCTGAAAGGGGCACAGCGATGACGCGAGTTGCGATTCCCGAGCGAGCGATCTGCCGCCCGATGCATGGCAGGTTCACCGCCTCACATCCCGAGGGTGTCGAGCCCCTTCTGGAACCGCCCGGCGTGGGACTTCTCGGCGCGCGCGAGGGTTTCGAACCACTCGGCGACCTCCGTGAATCCCTCTTCTCGCGCGGTCTTCGCAAACCCCGGGTACATCTGTGTGTACTCGTAGGTTTCGCCTTCGACGGCCGACTTCAGGTTCAACTTCGTGTCGCCGATCGGAAAATTCGTGGCGGGGTCTCCCACCTCTTTCAGGAAATCGAGGTGCCCGAAAGCGTGCCCCGTCTCCGCTTCCGAAGTGTCTCGGAACAGACCTCCCACGTCGGGAAAGCCTTCGATGTCCGCTCGGCGAGCGAAATAAAGATAGCGGCGGTTGGCCTGCGATTCACCGGCGAACGCGTGCTTGAGGTTCTCGTGGGTCCTGGTGTCGGCGAGCTTGGGCATGTTCTTCTCCTTTTGAAACAAATGTTGCTGAACGGTTCCTTCCGCAATTCGGACAATAGCCGCGAAATTCCAGCGTGTGCCCGGTGACCACGAAGCCCGGCGCGGCAACGAGCGGCTCCACGCGCGAATCGCCTTTCTCGGGTTTGGGAAGGTCAGAAATCGATCCGCATCCCAGGCAGACGAAATGGTAGTGCTCGGTGAGGTCAGCATCGTAGCGCGTCGGCGTTCCCCAGGAATCGATGGCTCGAAGGCGCCCCTCGCGCTCCAGCACCTGAAGATTCCGGTAGATCGTCCCGAGCGAAACGTTCGGGAGAAGCTTTCTCGCCTCGGCGTAGATCCAATCCGCCGTGGGATGGCGGCTCGTGGCCGCGACGATCCGAAAAACGATCTCACGCTGGCGCGTCTGGCGAGTCAGGTTCCCGCGGTCATTCTCCATATCAATAATCATTCTTATTACTGAATGCTCCCAAAGTCAAGCCATGGGCCTTGATACACTTCGCCCCCTGTGAGGTTTGCCCGCTTCTTACATCTCGCCTCTCTCGCCACCCTTTGCCTCGCGTTCCCGGGCTGCGGTCGAAAACGCGCCCCCAACGTCCTGCTCGTGACGTTCGACACGACCCGCGCCGACCACATGGGATATGCCACGGGCCGGAAGGGCGTAACGCCGACCCTCGATGCGCTCGCGGCGTCGGGCACGTGGTTCACGGAGTGCGTCGCCGCCGCGCCCATCACTCTCCCTTCCCACACTTCGATCCTGACCGGTCTCTATCCGTATCGCCACGGCGTCCGCGACAACGGCACGTACACGGTCCCCCACGACGACGTCACCCTGTCGCAGATTCTCCAGGCGCGGGGATATGCCACCCACGCCATCGTTTCCTCCGCGGTGCTCGACAAGCGCTATGGCCTCACCCGCGGGTTCGACGAGTACGACTCCGACCTCTCGTCGGGGGACCCGGGAGCCCCTTTCCTCTTTCGCGAGATCAAGGCGAACCAGGCGGCCGACAAAGCCGTCGAATGGCTGACGGCCGGGAGACCCAAGGACCGTCCGTTCTTCCTGTGGGTTCACTTCTACGACCCCCACGCGGACTACGAGCCCCCACCCGACGTCGCGGCGAGATTCCCTCGCGACCCGTACACCGGCGAAATCGCGTTCGCCGACCGGGAGCTCGGCCGTGTTCTCGACGCGCTCCGGCAGATCGGCCAATTCGGACGAACGCTCGTCGTCTTCACGTCGGACCACGGAGAAAGCCTGGGCGCGCACGGCGAAACGACGCACACGATCTTCGTCTACGAGGCCACGACGCGCGTTCCGCTCCTCTTCCACGGCCCGGGCGTGCCGGCGGGGAAAAAAGTCGACAACCTGACGAGCAGCGTCGACATCTTCCCGACGATCCTGGCGCTTCTGGGGATTCCACCATCCGGCTCGGTCGACGGAGAGAACCTCGTCCCGCGGTGGAAAGGCGGGACGCCGAGACACGAGCCGGTCTACATGGAATCGCTCGCGCCGCGACTGGACCATGGCTGGGCGGAACTGCGCGCCCTGCGCGACGAACGGTACAAGGCGATCCAGGCGCCGATTCCCGAGGTCTACGACCTCCAACAGGACCCGGGCGAGTGGCGCAACCTGCTGGCCGGCGGAGCGCCCGTTCCCCCGGGCGCGAGAGCTCTCTTTGCCCGGTTGAGCAACCGGGAGCGCCAGGATCCGTTCAATCATGGCGGCCAGCAGCCCGGGTCGCTGGACGAGGAGGAGCGCAG
>JBOGJO010000282.1:0-4866 GCA_050747885.1 Thermoanaerobaculia bacterium | reverse complement strand
GCGGCTCGAGCGGAATCCGGCGGTGGAGGCGGCGCCTGGCCGAGATCGACAATCTCCGGTTCCGGGGTGTTCTTCACCGCGGTTTTCGCACCGTTCGGCCGGGGAATTCGCGGGGATGAAGATCCTGGCCCCTCGTCTCGAAACCTTCGGCTCGAAGATCCGGGCCCTGAGCCGCGTGGAATGGGAAGACTCCGACCGGCCCCCGGGCGACGTGTCCTTCGAAACGGAATCCGAAGCCGCCGAAGGATTCGAGGCCGCCGCGGAGGCTTTCACGGTCCTTTGCGCGCTCTCCGCGAGACGGAAGGGCGAACGCCGGATTCGAGTCGAAGCGCCTTTCTGCCCGCGCCTTCGGGACGGTCTGGATCGGGCTTTCCAGATTCTGGAAGCATGGTTTCCGAACCCGCGGCGCCGGCCGCCTCCTCGGATCGAAAGCCCCCGGGGGGTCCGGGCGCGCTTGCCTCCGTCTCCCCGCGCCGCCGCGTTCGTCTCGGGGGGCCTCGACTCGATCGGTCTGATTCTCGACAATCGACGCGACTATTCTCCCGGCCACCCGCGTTTCTTCCGCGACGGCATTTTCCTGTGCGGTGTCACCCGCCGCCCGGAAACGCCGGTCCCCCATCAGGAAGACCTCATCCGACGGCAGCGCCGATGCGTGGAAGAGCTCTGTCGCTTCGGGGGCCTCAGGCTGTTGCCCGTCTCGATCGATCCCGACGTTCTCGACGAGGATCGCCTCTTCGTCCGCACTCAGGGCCACGGGGCAAGGCTCGCCGCGGCGGCCCATATGTTCGGGTTCCTCTCGACCGTGTCGATCGCGTCGTCGTTTTTCGTGGGCGATCTCTTCCCGTGGGGCAGCCATCCGCTGCTCGACACGTGCTTTTCGAGCGGCTCTCTCGAAGTGCGGCACGACGGAATCGGCCGGCGGCGGCTTGAGCTGGTGCAAGCGCTGGCCCGACGGAAAGAAGTCCTGAAGTTTCTGATGGTCTGCTCCGAGGGACCGGTTGCCGAAGGAGCCGTCAACTGCGGGCGTTGCGAAAAGTGCGTTCGCACCATGCTCGAGCTCGAGATCGCGGGCGTTCTCACCGAGGCCGAGTCATTTCCTTCCCGCCGGATGCGGGCCGAGGACATCGACGCGATTCCCCCGCCCGAATGGAGCCTCTCCTTCTGGCGCGAGCTTGCCGAGCCCCTCCGCGCGAAAGGCCGGCGCGATCTCGACGCGGCGGTGGCGCGCCTCCTCCAGCGGGGAGCCCGGCACCGCGACTGGATCGAGGAAAGAGGCGTGAGAGGACGGATGCGCAGATTCGATCGAGAGCTCCTGGGCGGCCGAATCTTCGCCGCGCGCCGCTTCCTCGGGGACAGTCGAAGGCGGCGGAGCAAGTGAAGATCCTCGACTTCCGGCTCGCGGGAACCGGAGCGCGTTCGCGGGCCTCCGCGCGAATCGTGTGGGAAGATTCGAGCCGCCGCCCGTTCGACGCGTACTTCGAAGGCGAGGGCATCGGCGCGCCGCGAGGGATCGACCCGAATCCGTTCCTGACGGCCGCCTTCATTCCCGCGCTTCGCGCCGGGGAGCTGCGCGTTCGAATCGAGGACCTGCCCGTTTGTCCCGTGCTGGTCCAGGGACTGCTCTCCGCCGCGGCGTTGCTGGGGAGCTGGTACGGCCACCGGAACATCCCGAAGATCGAGGCCCCGGCGGCCTCTCGGCCAATGCTTCCGGCCGGTCCCGCGGCGCTCTTTTTGTCGGGGGGTGCCGATTCCCTGCATTTGCTCTTCCAGAATCGCTCCCGGCATCCGGAGACGAGTGAAGAGTCCTTCCGGGATGCGATTCATTTTCTGGGGATGGCCCTCTACGAAGAGGATCCCGGCGAAGCCGCGCGCAATCTCGCCCAACGAGCCCTGGAAACAACGCGAGAAATCGCTCGATCCTCCCGCCTGACCCTTCGAAGCGTGGCGTCGAATGTCGCCGCTCTCAGCGGAGACCACCTCTTCTGGGCCACGCACACGCAGGGCGCCATGCTGGCATCGACCGCTCTCGGATTGCCGATCCGATCGGCCTCGCTCGCCGCTTCCTGGGATTCGCGCAAATTGCCGCCCTGGGGATCGCACCCATCGCTCGATCCCCTCTACAGCTCGAGCTCGGTCCAGGTTCGGCACCGGGACGACGAGTTCACGCGGCTCGAGAAGATTCGCGCCCTGGCCGATTGGCCGCTGGCTCTCGAAAACATGTTGGTTTGCCACGAGGGCCCGCTTCCTCCGGGCGAGCTCAATTGTGGCCGGTGTGAGAAGTGCGTTCGCACGATGACCGAGCTCCTGATCGCGGGAGCCCTCGACCGCGCGACGGCATTTCCCGTCCGGCGGGTGACCGCCGAAGTTTTGGACGCGCTCGCGCCCACTCAACTTCGGACCGAGCGGTTTTGGGGCGATCTCCCCGCTCCGCTGGAGGCCGCCGGACGGAAAGACCTCGCCGGCGCCACCCGGCGGTTCCTGGTCCGGACCCGGCGACAGCGTCAATGGGAGGATGGCCGCGGCCTCAAAGGGCGGCTGAGAGAGATCGACCGGATCGTATTCGGAAGCGCGGTCTCCCGCCTCCGGCGATGGACTCTCCGGTGAGAATCGAGGAGTTTAGTCACGAGTCTCGGGGGGGCCTCGTGGGGATTCGAGCGCGGGTCGTCTGGGAGGACTCGAACCGCGACCCTTTCGAGCTTCGGTTTCCCGCCAACGCGCCCCTCGACGTTCTCGCAGCTTCGGGTGGCAATCCCTTTCTGGTGGCTTGCGCGTTCTCCGCGCGCCATCGAGGTGAGCGGCGAATCCGGGTCGAAGAGGCTCTCTGCCCCGTTCTTCGGGACGGCGTTCGGGCAGCGTCGAGGCTGCTCGCCGCCTGGTACGGCGGCGCGTCGGATTCGACCATCGAAGCCGCAAAGGGGTTCCGAACCTTTCCCGCCCGCGCGCCCCGCGCCGGAATGTTCCTGTCGGGGGGAGTCGATTCTCTTCACGTCCTGATGCAGAACCGCCGGATTTACCCTCGGGACCATCCCGCGTCCTTCCGCACCGCCGTGTTCGTTCCGTACGCGTCCTTTCCCGACCCCTCCCCCGACGAACGGGCACGGCAGGTCGTCTTCCGACAGCAGCGGGCGGTCGAGTCCCTTGCCTCCCGGGCGGAGCTCGAGTTGGCGATCGTGGACACGAACTCGGCCGCCGTGGAGCCCGACTTCGATTTCATGGTCGCTCAGTCGCACGGGGCCTCGCTCATCGCCGCCGCCCACGCGCTGACCGCCCGTCTCGGAACCGTCGCGCTGGCGACCTCTTTCGAGATTCCGAGAGCGCTCCTGCCCTACGGCTCCCATCCCCTGCTCGACCCCCTTTACGGGAGCTCCTGCCTCGACGTTTTTCACGAAGGCATCGGTCTCAGCCGCCTGGACAAGATTCGGCAACTCGCCGAGTGGGACCTCGCCCGCGACCTGCTCATGGTCTGCTTCGAAGGGCCTCTTCCTTCGGGGCAGCTCAATTGCGGCGAGTGCGAGAAATGCCTTCGAACGATGGCGGGGCTTCTGGTCGCGGGCCGGCTGGACCATTTTCCGGTCTTCGGCCGGGCCCGGCTGGACGCCGAAGCGATCCTCTCCATGCCGATGGGCTACCATTTGCACGCGTTTCGCCATTACTGGGGCCCGATCGCCGCGTCTCTGCGGGAACAGGGGCGGCGCGGCCTCGCCACGGCGATCGACCGGCGAGTCCGCGAAGCGTCCCGGCTTCAGGCGTGGATCGAGCAACGGGACTGGAAGGGAACACTTCGTCGTTTCGATCGGAGAGTTCTGGGGGGGGCAGGAACCTCCCGCCTCCGCGCGATGCGGGCGTCGCGGGGTCAGCGGAAGTGAGAATCTCGAATTTTCAACAGGAAGTCCGGGAAGACCGCGTGATGGTCTCGGCCGACGTGGACTGGGAGGACAACGACCTTCCGGCCGAATCGATTCGTTTCGTCGCGGAAGGCGTGCTGCCCCGCGAGCTGGTTCCGAGTCCGGAGGGCTTTGCGATTCGGGGCGCCCTCGCCGCGCTCCATCGGAACGAATCCCGCGTGCTCGTGGAGGGGCCGCTCTGCCCGCGCCTGCGCGACGGCCTGAGAGCCTCCCTTCGCACCCTTCGGGCGTGGTGGGCTCCCGGCAAGGCCGTTCCGGCGCTGGAAGCCTCGGGGGGGTTTCGAGCCCGGTACCCTCCGCGGCCCCATGCCGCCCTGTTTCTCTCGTGCGGTTTTGACTCTCTCTTCGTGCTTCAATCGAACCGGTCGAGCTTCCCGGCGGATCATCCGGCATCGTTTCGCACCGCGATCTTCGTGCCCGATTTCGGAGCGCTGAGGGAAGCCGTCTCCTCTCCCCGGGCGATGGACTTCCTCGCTCGCCAGCGGCGCGCGCTCGAGAAAATTGCGCCGGCAGCCGGTGTCCGCCTTCTCAGCGTCTCGGATCATTCGGGGACCCTCGGGGAAAGCGACGAATTCTTCACGATGAGCTCCCACGGAGCCCATCTCGCGGCGATCGCTCACTTCCTTCCCGAATTGAGCTCGGTCTCCATCGCCGCCTCCCACGACTGTACCGCTCTGGACCCCCTCGGCAGCCATCCCCTGCTCGATCCCAATTACAGCAGCAGCTCGCTCGAAATCCGCCACGAGGGAACCGCCTTTACCCGGCTGGAACGAGTCGGGTCCATCGCACGGTGGAAGGAAATCCTCCCCCACGCGGTGGTCTGCTCGAGAGGGCCTTTCGCGCCCTCGCGGTCCAACTGCGGACGCTGCGAGAAATGTCTTCGCACGATGATCGAGTTGTTGCTGTCCGATTCCCTCTCCGAGGACGGCCCATTTTCCGCCGCCGACGTCGACCCCTCGGG
>JBOGJO010000281.1:0-14209 GCA_050747885.1 Thermoanaerobaculia bacterium | reverse complement strand
GTGTCGGGAGGATCGCTCGCGGCGCTCCTGGTCGTCCTGTTCGCGTGCGCGGCGGCCCGGTCCTCGGGCCGGCCGGCCCGAGCGTTCATCGTCGCGGCTTTTCTGGCCGCGGGCTTCTCGGTCGGTCGGGCGCGAATTGCGGCCCCGGCGGAAACCGCGGCCCGCGCGCTCGGCAGGCTCGACGGCTCCCGGAGCGCGGAATGGACCGGGCGTCTCGACGGATTCTGGACCCAAACGGACTACGGCCGATTCGCGACGGCGAGGCTCGAGAGCTGCCGCCAGGGGAACGCCGAGTTTCCGTTCTCTGCGCCGGCGAGAGTCTGGGTTTCCGGATCGGTTCCGGTCCCCGCTCTTCGGGGAGACCGCTTCCGCCTGACGGCCCCGATCTCTCTTCCCGACTTGCCGGCCTCGCGCCGTGACATCGCGCAACCGTTCGTCGAATACGAGCTCTCCGCCAAGAGCGCTCTCCTGATGAGCCGGGTGGGAAGCACCCCGCTGACCTGGATTTCGCGGCCGAACGAATGGCTCGAGGGTCTCCTCGTCGGATCGGGTCTGCCGAAGACGACGCTCCAGCAGCCGATCGCGGCCCTCTTGCTCGGGCGGACGGGTTCGCTCGACCGGGGTCTGGCGGGAGAATTTCGGCGTGGAGGGCTCCTGCACGTGCTCGCGATTTCGGGGCTCCACGTCGCGCTCGTCGCCGGGTTTCTTTTTCTCGTCCTGGGGATCGCGCGAGTTCCCCGGCGCGCGCGCGACGCGGCGGTGGGGCTCGCGGTCGTGGCGCTGTCGATTGGCGTCGGCGGCAGGATGCCGGTCCTGCGCGCCGCTCTGACCCTTGCGATCTTCGTCGTCTCGCGGATTCTCGAAAAGCCGATCGCGCCGCTCCAGGCCATCGGGCTGTCCGCGCTGGCCGTTCTGGCGATCGATCCCGCGGACCTCTGGCGCGCGGGGTTCTTCATCACTTACGGGGCGGCGGCAGGGATCGTGCTCTTGACGCCGCCGCTCGCCCGCGCGCTGAGGCGCCTTCCCCGGGCGGTCGGGCTGTCCCTCGCCGTCGCCCTCGCGGCGCAGGCGGCCATCGCGCCCGTCGTTCTGTGGCGGTTCAACCTCGTGACGGCGTTTGCCTGGATCGCGGCGCCGCTCGTGGTTCCCCTCGGCGCGGCCATGTTGTTGCTCGGGTCCGCTGTGCTCCTGCTGCTCGCGCTCCACGCGTCCCCTTTCGTGCCGGCGGCCGGCTTTCTCGCCGGCGAAAAGCTCCTGCTCGGCCTGGCGATGCTGACGGCAAAGGGAACGTTTCTCGCCGCCACGCCGCCGATCGCGGCGGTCGTGCTTCTCGCCGCCTTCCTGGTCCTGGCGTCGCGGCAAACCGGCGCGGCCCGCGCGGCGGGAGCAACGGCGTACGTCGTCCTTTTCACGGTTCTCGCGTTGCGCGCGCCCGTCGGACGGCCGGCATGCGACTTTTCGGTCGAGGGGCTCGACGTGGGACAGGGCGACGCCTTTCTGCTGCGTTCCGGCCGCTCGGCGTTCCTCATCGACGGCGGTGGGCGCTTCGACGCGTCGGACGAGGAATTCGGACGGACGCGGCTTCTGCCCAAGCTCCTCGATCGGGGAGTCGTTCGGCTGGACGGGGCGCTGGTGTCGCACCCGCACCCCGACCACGCCCTGGGAATGTTCTCCGTGCTTCGGGAGATTCCCGTCTCGACGCTCTACCTCGGAGAGGGGATCGACGACGGCGGACTCTTCGGCCGGCTCGCGGGCGCCGCGGCCGCGCGTTCGGTTCCGGTGCGGCGGTTGAAGGCGGGCGACGAGATCCCCTGGGGAGGAGGGCGGTTTCTGGTGCTGCGCTCGGGCGGCCGGCCCTTCAAGAAGGACCCGATCAACAACGAGTCGGTCGTGGCGGTTTTTGAAAAGGGGAGCCGCCGGGTTCTCTTCACGGGGGATGCCGGGGCACCCGCGGAAGAGGACCTTCTCCGCGGGAGCGCGCCGCTTCCGAAGGTCGATCTCCTCAAGGTCGGGCATCACGGAAGCCGTACCTCCTCGACGCCCGCGTTTCTGGAGGCGCTGTCGCCGCGGGCAGCGTTGATTTCCTGCGGCCGAAACAACCGCTTCGGTCATCCGGCCGCCCGGACGATGGAGACTCTCGCCCGGCTTCGGATCCCCGCGTTTCGAACCGACCTGCGCTCCGACGTCGGATTCGCGGTGACCGCCGCCCATCTTTTCCTCTTCGAAAGGGGAATTCCTTGACCCTCTCGCCCGTCGTCCTCGTTCTCGGGCCGACCGCGTCCGGCAAGAGCGCCGCGGCCTTCGAGATTGCGCGGGCGATGTCCGGGGAGATCGTGTCGGGCGACGCGTTCGCCGTGTACCGCGGCCTCGACATCGGGACCGCGAAGCCGCCGGAAGCGTGGAGGCGGGAAGTGCCCCACCACTTGATCGACGTCGTGGACGCTTCGGAACCGTACTCGGCCGGGAAGTGGGCCTTCCAGGCGCGAGCCGCGGTGATGGAAATCGAAGCACGCCGGCGGCTTCCCGTCATTGCCGGGGGCTCGCACTTCTACCTCCGCTCGCTTCTCGGTGAGCTTCCGGGGGCCGCCGTGGCTTTCCCGGGCCTTCGTTCGTACTTCACGGCCCGGCAGGGCCCGGAGGAGAACGGGCGGCGCAAGCGCGCCCTCGACCTCCTCGACCCCTCGTACTCCCGAACGGTTCCGGCCGGGGATACGTCGAGGCTCGAACGCGCGCTCGAGATCGTTTTCTCCACGGGCCGGCGAGTCAGCGAGCGCCAAAGACCGCCCGCGGCGTTTTCGGGGCAGCGACGCTGGCTCAAGATCGCCCTTCAAATCCCCCGGGAAGCCATTTATACTCGAATCGACAGGAGAATCATGGAGATGTGGAGAGCGGGGTGGCCCCGGGAAGTCGAGGGGCTTCTACGGCGAAACGTTCCGATCACGGCGAGCTGCTTCCGCGCGATCGGTTACCGCGAGATCGCCCGGTTCCTGTCGGGCGGGAAGACCGAGGAAGAGACCCTGGCCGAAATCACGAAGAAGACGCGCCACCTCGTCAAGCGGCAGAAAACGTGGCTCGCGTCCGAGCCAGGCGTGGTCTTCCTTCCTCCGGAGGATGCCGTGGAAAGCGCGCGAAGATGGATTCACCCGTGAACAAGGAGCCGATCAACGTTCAGGATTCGTTCTTCCACTCCCTTCGCCAGGAGGAGTTGCTCGTCGAGATCGTTCTGTTGAGCGGCGGGACGCGTTTGGGAAGGCTCAAACGCTTCGACAAGTTCTGCGTCGTGCTCGAAGTCTCCGGCCACGAAGAGATGATCTACAAGCACGCGATCGCGTGCATTCGAGCGGAGGCCCATCGCCCTTCCGCGCCGGCGTCCCCGGGGCCGTGAGGCTTCGCGCCGCGGGCGCGCTCGTACTGTTCGGGCTCGTCTCGGCCGGTTGTCGCTCGGGAGCCCCGCAGGGGGCGCCTCCTCCTTATCTCCTCGACCCCCGACTCGGCCTCCAGGGCCCTTTTCCGGCTCAAATCGAAACGGGATGGAAGCTCCTTCGGCGGGGTCGCCCGGTCGATGCTCTGCGCGCGTTCCGGGATGCGGGCGCATCGCCGGCGGGCGAGGTGGGGCGGATCGAGTCCCTCGTGGAAGCGGGCCGAATCGAGGAGGCGACATCCGCGTGCGGCAAGGCGCTGCAGGGAGGAATCGGAACCGCGCCTCTCTTCGCGGCGTGCGGAGAGACCGCGCTCGCGCGGAAATCCTGGTCCGAGGCTTTCGACCTGTTCGAGGGTGCGGCGCTGCGTGCCCCCGATTTTCCCCAACTCTCCGAGCTCAAACGGCGGACCGCGGCGAAAGCCGCCTCCGAGCTCGTGATCGAGGGCGAGGAGGCCCTGTCGGACGGCGAGATCGCGGAGGCCGAGAGCGCGGCGGATCGTGCCGTCGCGATCGACGCGGCAAACCGGCCGGCGCTCCGGCTCTCGGGAGCCGCGGCTCTCGCCCACGACGACGAAGGAAAGGCCTTCACCCGCTTCTGGAGCGCGTGGAAGCTCGACCGGTCGGACAGGGATTCGGGCGAAAAGGCTGGAGACGTGGCGCTGAAAATCGGGCGATACGACGCCGGATACGAAGTCTTCTCCGCGCTTTCTCTCCTCGATCCCCGTTTCAAGGCGCGCGCGCAGGAATGCCAGGAAGAGCTCGTGATTTCCAACTGGCCCGCGGCGGACCGACAGAGCGCGCACGCGGCCCGGCTCACCCGGGCTCAGGCCGCCGCGCTTCTCTGGAGGATGCTGCCGGACATCCGGTCCGTGCGCGTTCCGGCGGCGGCTCCGATCGCGTCGGATATTCTTTCGCGCGACGATCAGAAGGTTCTGGCGCATTGCCTCGGGATCGGCCTGTTGACCGTGGACGCCGCGACCCACCGCGCCCGGCCCGACTTTCTCCTGACCCGGACGGAAGCGGTTCGCTTCCTTCTCCGCGCGGCGGCGCTCTCGGGGCTCGGGAAGGCGCCCGCCTGCGTCGACGAAAAGGTCGCCGGAAAGGGCCTCCTCGCGGCGGCCGCCGAGTGCGGAGTCCTGCCGGCGGGCAAGGGCTCGGCGGTGTCCGGCGAGGAGTTCCGCCGGGGGATCGCCGCGATTCTCTCGACGGCGGGAAGTGATCGGAAATGAGGGGCGAAAGGCTTCGAGGGCCTTGGACGATTCCGAATCTCATCACCCTGCTGCGGCTCGCCGTCCTTCCGGTGTTTCTGTACGCGATCGCCACGGTTCACCCGGTGGTTGCGCTGTCGCTCTTCGTCGTGGCCGGAATCTCCGACGGGCTCGACGGTTATCTCGCGCGGGCCCTGAACATGAAATCCGCGCTCGGCGCGGTGCTGGATCCGATCGCGGACAAGCTTCTGATGATGTCTTCGTATGTGATGCTGAGCATTCCCTCCTATCCGGCCCGCGTTCACATTCCCCTCGGCGTCACGCTCCTGGTCCTTTCACGGGACATCCTCATGCTTCTCGTGGCGCTCCTCGTGATCCTCACGACCGGCATCAAGGACTTCCCGGCGACGTTCGTGGGAAAGACCAATACGGTCGTTGAAATTCTGGCCGTCCTCGCGGTCCTGTGCGCCGACGTCTGGAAACTCCCGGGACCGTTCGTGTGGGTCCCCTTCGGGGCGGTCGGCGCCTCGACGGTCGTTTCGGGAATTCATTATGCGGTTCTCGTCTCCCACCGCGTCGCGGAGAAGGAGAGAGGGTGATCCAGCTTCGCCTGTACACGCGGCGCGAGTGCCATCTCTGCGAGGAAATGCAGGACGTCGTGACCCGGGCGTCGGAGGGGTTTTCCGTCCGGCTGGAAGTCGTGGATGTGGACCTCGACTCGGAGCTGCTGGGACACTTTGGCGAGGAGGTCCCGGTCCTTCTCGTCAACGGCGAGAAGTTCGCCAAGTATAGGATTGGGGAGACGCGGCTTCGCTGGAAGCTCACCCGCGAAGCGTTGCGGGAGCGGTGAGCGAACCGGGTTCGGAGGCGGTATGAGTGATTGGAAGAAGATTCGGAAACAGACGCGGCGGCAGGTCCGGGGTGGGCTGGAGCAGGCTCGCCGCTACGCTCGGAAGCTCGAAGAGGAGACCGCTCCCCAGCGAAGGCGGATCGGGGCGGAGGCGCGGCGGCGCGCCCCGGGTTTTGCGGCGTTCGCGATCGCGACCGCCGTGGAGATGATGCGCCAGCGGCGGGGCGACGGCGCTCGGCCGCGCCGGACCCTGCGATTCGGCCAGACGGTCCTGCTCCTGGGCGTGGCGGCTTTCCTCGCCGCGCTGCTCCTGAGGCCGAAGCGCTGACCCGGGAATCTCGCTCGACGACGGACGCGCGCGGCCCTTTCTTAAGGCGCTGGAATCCGGTGGGGCGATGTGGCACCCTTCCAGACGTGCCGCCGATTCTGCCGCCACGCCGGGTTTTCGCGATCCTCGCGTTCTCGGTCGCGGCCTCGTTTTCCCCGGTTGCCCGGTGCGCGACCACCTGGCCTCAATTCGATTTCGATTCCCGGCACAGCGGGAACAACACCCAGGAGACGGCGATCGATCGAACGAGCGTTGCGTCGCTGGCGATGAGCTATCAGGTGACGCTTCCCAGCATCGCCGACGGCGCTCCGGTGTACCTGCCCGGCGTCGCGACGGCGGGTGGGACGAAAAATCTGTTGTTCCTGACGACGAAGGCCGGTCACATTCTCGCGCTTGACGCCTCGAATGGGTCCACCGTCTGGTCGCACCAGTATGCCGCGGGCGGCTGCAAGATCAACAACGGATCCGTCACCTGCTACACGACCTCCTCGCCGGCGTTGGATCCGAGCGGAGCGTTCGTCTATTCTTACGGCCTGGACGGCAAGGTCCATCAATATCGGGTCGGGGACGGTGTCGAGACCGTGAGCGGAGGTTGGCCCGAGACGACGACCCTCAAGCCGTTCGTCGAAAAGGGGTCCTCCGCCCTCGCCGTCGCCGTGGCGGCCGACGGGCACGCCCGTCTCTATGTCGCCAACGGCGGCTACCCCGGCGACGCGGGCGATTACCAGGGACACGTCACGTCGATCGACCTCTCGGACGGATCGCAAAAGGTCTTCAACGCGAACTGCAGCGACCAGGCCGTTCATTTCGCCGTGAGCCCGGGAACGCCCGACTGCGCGGCCGTCCAGACGGCGGTCTGGGCGCGCGCGGCGGTCGTCTACGAGCAGTCCCTCGACCACATTTTTTTCGCAACGGGAAACGGCGATTTCGACGCCGGCAGCGTTTCGCCCCCGAACCATGACTGGGGCGATTCGATTCTCGCGATTCGGCCGGACGGGTCGGGCGTCTCCGGAAACCCCGTCGACAGCTACACCCCGACGAACTTTCAGCAGCTCCAGGATCAGGATGCGGACCTTGGGAGCACGGCCCCCGCCGTTCTTCCCTCGGCCTTCGCGGGAGGGCCCCTTGCCGTTCAGGCCGGAAAGGACGCGATGCTCCGGCTGGTCAACCTCGCGAACCTGAGCGGCCAGTCCGGGCCGGGTCACCTCGGCGGCGAGCTCGGGCTTCTGGGCGTTCCCCAGGGCGGCGCCGTGCTGACGCATCCCGCCGTCTGGGTCGATCCCGCCGACGGTTCGACATGGTTTTTCGTCGCGAACGGCGGCGGGATCTCCGGAATCAAGCTCCTGTTCGACGGCGGAGGAAATCCGTCGCTCCATTCCCAGTGGTCGAAGTCCGGAGGCGGTTCGTCGCCCGTCGTCGCCAATGGCGTTCTCTTCGAGGCGGGAAGCGGAATGATCCGCGCGCTCAACCCCGAAACGGGCGCCGTGCTGTGGACGAGCACGCAGATCGGGGGGACTCACTGGGAGAGCCCGATCGTCGTCGACGGCGTCGTGTACGTCACGGACGAATCGCTTCACCTGACCGCCTTCGCTCTGCCGACGGCCCCCTCGGGCGGTCCTCCGTCCGTGACGTCGTTCACCTGCTCGCCCGCGGTCCTCCTTTCCGCCGGCGGTTCGACGTTGACATGGACGACGAGCAACGCGACGAGCGTGACGATCTCCGGTGTGGCGGGGACGTTCGGAGCCAACGCGAGTACCGGCGTCAACGTGAGCTCGACGACGACCTACATTTTGACTGCAACGGGTTCGGGCGGCAGCGCGAGCGCCCCCGCGGCTGTCAACGTGCTCCCGCCGGGAGGAGCGTCCCTCACGGCGCCCGTGATCAGCGCGCCCGGGACGGGCCAGACTGTCAACTCGAGCAGCGTGGGATTCTCCTGGGGCGCGATCTCGGGCGCCGACGGGTACCTTGTGAAGGTATTCGGCGCGAACGGCCTGATCGAGTCCTCGGTTCCTCTGAGCGGTGCGGCGACGACTTCGGCCGCCCTTCTGCTGCCCGGCGGCGCCCACACGTTCGCGGTGCGGGCGTGCAGCGGAGGTTTCGCGGATTCCGCCTGCGGCCCGTTTGGGACCGTGAGCTTTCGGGTCAGCGTCGCCCCGCCCGTCTCCTCGGCCGTCAAGTTCTACAGTCTCACTCCGTGCCGGGTCGCCGACACGCGGAATCCGGCGGGTCCCTACGGAGGCCCCGCGCTGGCGGCCGGCACGGGCCGGGTCTTCCTGCTCAGCGGTCAGTGTGGAATTCCTTCCACGGCGAAGGCCGTGTCGATGAACGTGACGGCCGTCACGCCGACTTCCGCGGGATCCCTCAAGATCAACCCGACCGGCCTCGCGCCGACGACAGCGACGGCGGCCAGCCTGGCCTCGGGCCGGACGAGAGCGAACAACGCGATCGTGTTCCTCGGGGCCGACGGCGCGATCGTGGTGAACGACGGCCAGGTCACCGGAACGTCCGACTTCATCATCGACGTCAACGGCTATTTCCGATAGAACGTTGCCGGTGAACGCGCCGACGATCGACCGGGTCCTGCTCCGCCTGGAGGAAGCGCGGGCCGGCAAGGGCCCGCAGGCCCGGGTGGAGTCCTTGATCGCGAGACTCGAAAAAGCGGCCTTCCGCGATGCGGCCCGGCTGCTGCGGTTCCACGAGGTGCTTCTCTATTTCCGCGCGTTTCCCAGCCGGCGGGCGGTCTCGAAGCGGGCCAGGAGAGCTCTGTCGGGCTTTCGGTCTCGCGTCGAAGAGCTTCGCGCCGCGGGAGCCGACCTCTCGGCGTTCGACGATTCGTCGGTTGCGGGGGCGGCGGGAACCGCAGTCACCATGGCGTTTTCTTACGAGATGCTCCGATGGCTCGACCGTCGCTGCGGCAAGAGCCTCCGAATCGCATGGGACGATCGAGACGAGGAGGACGATTCGGACGGCCTGGGCGCGACGCTGCCGTATTTCCTTCCGCTTCTCGAAGAGGAGGCTCTTGCGGATGCCAACGTTCCGTATCCGGCATGGATCGATGCCGCGAGGGGTCGATCAAGGAGTCTCGCCTGGCTCCTCCGGCGATTCGAGGGCCTCCCGATGCCGAGGGAGGAGTCGGCGAGGCTGTTCAATTTCCTCGGCCTGCCGGTCGAATGGAAGCTCGGGCGACTTCCTTTGAGTCGCACGGCCCTGCGCCTGCCCGGACCGTCCTTCTTTCATGGGACGCGCCTCCTCTCGGGCCGGGACGTGAGCGTCCGAGCCGAGCTGGGGAAGCCGAGACTCCGGATTACCCACTTTTCGGGCGCAGCATTGGAGCGGGCGCTCGATGCCGCGCGCGCGGCGCTGGCGACGCGCTATCGCGAGCTGCACGGCTTCACGCACGGAGAGGCTCGCGGGGCAGTTCGGGCGGACGGGAGCCGCGGGATCGCGATCTACTTTTTCGGCCTGCGGCCAGACGGCCGCCTGCCACTGCGCGCCGGCTTCGCGCACCTGGTGACCCGCAACGGCGCGCCGATCGGTTACGGCGACGGATTTACGCTCTTTGAGCGCGTCGATCTCTCGTTCAACATCTTTCCGGAATACCGCGACGGGGAATCGGCGTTCGTGTTCGCCACGCTCCTGAAGCTGTACAACCAGCTGCTCGGCTCGTCGACCTTCTCCATCGAGCCATACCAGATCGGCGACCAAAACGAGGAAGCGATCGAATCGGGCGCGTTCTGGTTCTACCGGAGGCTCGGTTTTCGCCCGGCTTCGGCGGAATTGGAGCGCCTCGCTCTTCGGGAAGAAGCGCGGATCGCCGCCGACAGATCCCACCGAACGTCCGCGAGCGTTCTTCGGCGCCTCGCAGGCTCCAACATGCTTCTCGAGACTCGCGACTCGCGACCCGGCGCCTGGGACCGCTTCCACATCCGCAACCTCGGCCTCGCGGTTCAACGCGAGATGGCGCGGAGCGGGCTCTCGGCCGAAAGGCTCAGGGAGCGGTGCGCCGAGCGAGTGGCGCGGATTCTGTCCCTTCGCGTTTCGCGTCGGCCGGAAACGCGTCATCGCGCGCTCTCGGATCTGGCCCTCGTGCTCGATCGGATCCCGGATCTTTCCCGCTGGCGGCCGGACGAGAAGAAAGCGCTCGCTGCAATCCTGGACGCGAAGAGCGGGGCCTCGGAAATCCGCTACGTGAGGCTCCTCCAGAAGCATGAGCGCCTGCGAGATGCCGTGCTGCGGATCGGGTCAGCGCGCGGCTGAAGTCATTTTTCGGAAACGAGGTCGCTTGCATCGGAGTAGGAGATCGCCTCGGCCGCGAATTCGAACGTCCCGCGGTCTCGGATCTCCTTTGCCGCGCGGACAAAAGCGCCGAGAGCCGCTCGGGACAGGGCCGAGCCGACGCTGACGCGCTTGACCCCCATCTCCGCCAGCTCGGCCATCGAAAACGACTTTCCGCTGAGACCGGCCACGACGTTCACGGGCTTGGCGACGGCGGAGCAGACCGCGCGGATCTGGTCCGCGGTCGTGAGACCTGGGGCGAACAGGACGTCGGCGCCCGCCGCCTCGTAGGCGCGGAGGCGGAGGATTGTGTCGTCGAGGTCCGGCCGGCCGTGCACGAAGTTCTCGGCGCGTCCCACGAACACGAACGGAAACGGGAAGCGGCGCGCGGCCTCGACCGCCGCGGCGACGCGCTCGACCGCCAGGGAGAGATCGTAGATCGGACGCGAGAGATCGCCGGTCGAGTCCTCGATCGAAGCCCCGACGATCCCCGCTTCGCCGGCGAGGCGGATCGTCTCGGCCGCGACCTCGGGCGAATCGCCGTAGCCGTTTTCCAGGTCCGCGGCGACGGGGAGATCCGTCGCCTCGGCGATCGACCGGGCGTTGCCGAGAGTCTCTTCCCGCGTCACGGACCCGTCACCGTCGCGCTTGCCGAGGGCGAACGCGAGGCCGGCGCTCGTCGTCGTCATCGCTTCGAACCCCAGCCGCTCCAGGATGCGCGCCGATCCGGCATCCCACGGATTCGGGATCACGAAAGCGCCCGGCCGCTCGTGGAGGGCCACGAATCGTTTGGCTTTGTCGGCCTGGGTGGCGGGCATGGGGGAATGGTATCCGAAGAGCTGCGGCGGGGACCTGGCGGGATTGTCGCGGCCTACTGGCTGTGGGGGCCTTCGATTCTCTCGATCGCCGTGCTGACGCGGTCGAAGTCAACGTTCGGGCGAGCCCTCAACGGGCGGGCGCGAACCTTGAATGGTCGTCGGGCACGGGGCTTCATCGGGAGATCTTAGTTCGTCTTTCGCTGCTCGAAGCGGTTGTAGAGAAAGCCGAAGGCGAAGGCGATAACTCCTGCCAGGAAGATGCCGCCGAGAAATGTCAGGTAGCTCATGACGTTCGCCTCCTCTCGATGATAACCCCAATTGTGGGTCAGGCCGTTCCTTAGGAGCGGCCACCTCGCCGCGATCTTGATCGAGAACGGGGCGACGCTTTGCACGTCGGGTCGGGATTTCGCGAAGTTTCGGGATTAAAGGTGGAGTATCCTTTGGAGTGAGTGGGCGGCGGGGGTGCAGGGCCTTCCGGAGCAACGATTTAAGGCTTAGGAAGGAAAAGGTGACCGGTCACCCTCGTATGCGGTACCGCTTCTCTCGCTCTCGGAACGCTCTTTCGCCGCCTTCTAGGATGTCGCAGATCGCCCGTCGTATGGGCGGTGACTCGATTGATCCCGATTCGTAGGTGATGTCTGGCAAGCGGCCGGCCTCAATCCGGTTCGCGGCGGCGACGAAGATCTGATCGGCGTCGGTGTTTATGACCAGGTTGGCGTTGTGCGTGACCATAATGATTTGACGCCGTTTCCTGGCCTCACGGAAGTGAGGTACTAAGTCTTGGTAGACGGATTGCGGATCCAAATTCTCCTCGGGCTGATCAATTATCAGCGGCCTGGTGTCTTGGCGATCCAGAACCAGGAAGAGAAGTAGAAGCACGATGCCGCGCGTTCCCGGTGAGAGCTGCTCAATAGGCACGCCATCATACTGAACGCCGTACTCGATCTGAATGTGACCTGTATCGTACAGCCACGACGCAATTTCCTGCTGCCACTCCGAGACTCGGTCGATCGATACGGTGCCGGGTCTTGCCTTTAGAAGGTCCGCCTGGAAGTCGCTTCGAAAACTGTCCATCGCCTTGGCTACGTCGTTGGCACTCCCGTCCCGCCAAGCGGGCAACAAACCGGCCTCAGCTTCGAAGCGCAAGGCACCGCGACCCTGAAAGCGGGACGCCTTACGAAGGTCAAGGAGTCTCTCGCCTTTGGAAACCCACCCTTCAACGTCAATCTTGCGTCGTACAACGAAAGTTAGCTTGTTCAGGGCACCCGTCGCCGAGGAAAGAGCCTTGCTCAACGGCCCGTACAGGCCTGCTAATTCGACCTCTTCTGCGCGGAATGTGTCAAATACCCTTGCGTAGTCAGCGCGCCTCTCGTCAATGATTTCAGCCCGCCTAGCCTCAGCCTCGGTCGCCTCTTTGGCTTCGGCCTCTTTCTTATGTCCCTGAACCTCAAGGGCTGTTTGATCGCGACGAAGCTGTTCGTAGCGCCGTTGCATCTGTTCGTCGATACCGACGGTTTTCCGGAGTTCGTCACGGTGCAGCGTGAGTCTCTCGAGCGACCAGAGGCTAAGATCACGCGAGTCAGAGCCATCATCCTTGGCGGTGGTAGCTCGTTCTATTTCCAACCGGGAATTTGCATCAGCGCCATCGAGAATCGCGTCAACGTCGCCTGAAAACTTTAGAATGAACGCCGTCCACTGCTCAGGGGAGAGGCCGATCCCTGAAAATTGTTTCGTCATCTGCCGCCATCGATCCGGCTCGCGAGAAGTGCGAATGTAGGCGACGTCCGCCCTAAGGTCAGCCACGACCTTCTGCTTTCTACGTAGGCCTTCAATCTTTGTAATGGCGTTAACATAAGCCGTTTCTACCGCGGCAAGTGTTTTTGCGCGCTCTTCCTTTCCCTTGGGAATAAGCTTGCTCTGTTCGCCAGCCAGTGCCTGGATCTTCAGCTTGATCTCACCGCATTCTTTGGCCAGCCGTGGGATTTTCGCCCTGAGAGATTCTTGAGCAATAATCTCGATCGACCTGCGTGTGATGTCAGTTTGAAGTTCTGACCTTCTACCTCGGATCGGCCCAAGGATTACACCAGACAGTTCGTCAAAATTGGAGGTCTCCAACCGATTCTCAGCGGGTGTAGCTTCGAAAACGACCCGTTCCATTTCGCGCCGTAGCTCGGTACCGAGTCCGGCTGACGAGCAAAGACGATCAACAAATTGCTGGGAGAGATAACAGGCCCTCTCATCGACCAGTGCCTGAGGTGCTAGCGCGTCTTTTAGTTGGATGGACTCTGACGGAACTCCGTCAGCCCAGTCGAGTTTAACGCTACCGTTGCCAATGTAGTCGACTGGATCCATCGCGCGCCGCAGAAATGAAGAGTCGCCTAAAGCGATTCCGGACGCCTTGGCACCAGTAGCCACCATATCAAGGAGTGCGGTCTTCCCTGAGCCTCGGGCGCCGATGATTGCAACGAGCCCGGGGTTGAGGTCCAGCTGGCCGTTTTTGAACCATGAGGCGTTTTCAGCCTCGATGCGTAGTATGGCGGAGACGGGCACCGGTGGAGGAGCACCGCCTATCCAGCATCTCTCCTCCGGCTCAATCACGACTTGCCGTAAGGTCTCGAATGTGAGATCGCCCCTGACCCAACAGAATCGATCAAGATCTGGTACTCCGACCTTCGAGGTGGTATGCGCATCAGAGCCGTGAAGGCAGGCCTTTGGCCCACCGAAGCGTTCTTCAAGGTGCTTCAGGTTGGAGTTCGAGGCCTTCCCAAGCCAGAACTCACGCTGGGACGGCGTCGACGCGAAGATGATATGCGCAAGCCTTTCGATCTCCTGCCTGGTAGCGGCGAAGGCCGAGTCCTCCTGCAGGCCGGACGTACCGTCTGAGAGGCCCCCTGCTACTGCGATCAAGCAGTTGTTTTGAAACCAGCTGTCGCTTTGCAGAAGTTTTCTTATCTGCGAAATGTCGACCTTGAACTGATTTGCCCCCGTTCGGAGAGCGCCTTCCGGGCTCGTTTGCTTCGGGTCAAATGCTCGCCCGAGCTCGATGAGTTCGGTTTCCGAGCAGCAGTAATCCCGGCCGTCAAAGTTGAAAATTAGAAATCTGAGGATTCGTTCGATTTGATCAACGTGATCGGGATCATCGGGGGA
This sequence comes from Thermoanaerobaculia bacterium, assembly GCA_050747885.1. GTDB lineage: Bacteria > Acidobacteriota > Thermoanaerobaculia > UBA5066 > DATFVB01 > CAWEYG01. The sequence goes on along the minus strand of JBOGJO010000281.1, from coordinate 162 downwards.
AAATAGGAGATGAAGGTTGACTGCTCTTCCCTTCTTCGTCTCAACCGTGAGGCGCATTTCGACATTTGGAAAAAGCAGACGAATGTTTCCGAGCCGACCAGATTTCGAGTACGAAAGGGCTCGCTTGTAGGTTCGAATACAAAAGTAGTCCGTTACACCTAG
>JBOGJO010000280.1:0-7495 GCA_050747885.1 Thermoanaerobaculia bacterium | reverse complement strand
GCCGACCTTCTGCTTGTCGATCCCGGTGATCGTCATGTGATTGGTTTTCGGGTCGATCGTGATGGAGATCCCGTCCGGAATCGGAAAATTGATCGGATGAGAATAGCCGAGGGAGAACGCCACGGCTTTACCCTTCACCTCCGCCTTGAAGCCGACTCCCACGATGTCGAGCTCGCGGACGAACCCGCTCGTGACCCCTTTGACCGCGTTGGCCGCCAGCGCGCGGGCGAGGCCGTGAAGCGCTCTCTGGTTCGGCTCCTCACCGGCCCGGCTGAACTCCAGCCGCCCGTCCAGAACCCTGGCCTGGACCGACTCGGGAACGGGGCTCCGCATCTCACCCTTCGGGCCCTTGACGCGCACGACCGCCCCCTCGACATGAATCTCGACCCCTTTCGGGATCTGGACCGGGTTCTTTCCAATTCGAGACACGACTTCCTCCTACCAGACGTTGAACAGGACTTCACCGCCCAGCTTGCTCTCGCGAGCCTGCTTGTCGGACATCAGTCCTCGCGACGTCGAAACGACGGACATTCCCATCCCGCCGAGAACCGGCGTGATTTCCGCCGCCCCGCGATAAACCCGGCGTCCGGGCTTGGAAACTCTTTTCAATCCCCCGATGACTGGCTCGCCCTCGTGGTCGTACTTGAGCCTCACCTGCAGTCGCGGGTGCTTCTCCACCGTCACCGCCTTGTAGCCTCCCACGTAGCCTTCTTCCGACAGAAGCTTGAGGATCGCTTCGCGCTGCCGCGAAGCCGGGAACTCCGTCTTTTCGTGACCCGCACGAATCGCGTTCCGAATACCCGTGAGCAGGTCCGCGATGGAATCCGTCGTGTTCATCTTGCTACCTTCATCGCTTTCATCGCCTCACCACGTCGCTTTGATGACACCCGGGATATAGCCCGCGAGAGCCCGCTCCCGAAAACAGATCCGGCAGAGCCCGAACTTCCTCAAGACGCTGCGCGGCCGACCGCACGTGCGGCATCGGCGCACCTTCCGGCTCGAGAATTTCGGCTTCCGCTCCGCTTTGATGACCATGGCCCGTCTTGCCATTGTTTGCCTTTCCTACTTCGCGAAGGGCATGCCGAACTCGCGCAGAAGACTCTGCGCCCGGTCGTCCCGCCCCGCCGTCGTCACGATCGTCACGTTCAATCCCTTCGATTTGTCGACCTTCGAATAATCGATTTCCTGAAAGATCAGGTGATCTTTCACGCCCAGCGTGTAGTTCCCCCGACCATCGAACGCCTTCGCGGACACCCCGCGGAAGTCGCGCACGCGGGGCAACGCGATCGAGATGAGTCGATCGAGAAACTCGTACATCCGCTCTCCCCGCAGGGTGACGCGGCATCCGATCGGCATCCCCGCTCGAAGCTTGAAGGACGCGATCGATTTCTTAGCCCGGGTGATGACGGCCCGCTGGCCGGCAATCGCGGTCAACTCCTCCACCGCCGTGTCCAGCAGCTTCACGTTCGCGGTCGCCTCTCCCATTCCCATGTTCAGGACGATTCGCGAAAGCTTCGGGACGGCCATCTTGTTCTCGATGCCGAACTCCTTCGTGAGCTTTTTCACGATCTCCTTTTCGTACTGTTCCTTCAGACGCGCTGCCATTGACACTCCTCTATCCGAGCACCGCGCCGCTCTTCTTCGCGACGCGCTCCGAGCGACCGTCCGCCGTCCGGCGCCGGCCCACCCGGGTTCCCGTGTGCTGCTCGGGGTCCACGAGCATCACGTTGGAGACGTGGATGTTCGCCTCCCGCTCCGAAATCCCCCCGGCGATGTTCTTGGACGGGTTCGGCCGGAGGTGCTTTTTGACCTGATTGACTCGCTCGACGAGGACCCGGTCCTTGCCCGGAAAAACGCGCAGGATCTTGCCTTCGCGCCCCTTGTCCTTGCCCGCGATCACAACGACGATGTCGTTCCTCTTCAATCTGACCTTTTTCACTCTGTCCTCACAACACTTCCGGCGCCAGGGAGATGATCTTCATGAACTTTTTCTCGCGCAGCTCGCGAGCGACCGGCCCGAACACGCGCGTGCCCACGGGCTCCCCTTCCGCGTTGACGAGGACCGCCGCGTTGTCGTCGAACCGGATATAGGAGCCGTCCTTCCGGCGCTGCTGACGCCGCGTTCGGACGATCACCGCCTTGACGACCCGCTTACCATGCTTCTCCACGAACGGCGAATCGGGCGCGCACTCCTTCACCGAGGCGGTGATCACATCCCCGAGGTAGGCGTAGCGGGAATTCGAGCCGCCCTTCTTGCGAATGCACGCGATTTTCCGGGCGCCGGAGTTGTCCGCGACTTCCAGCACCGTGCCCATCTGAATCATGACCTAAGCCTCCGCCTTCCGGAGAACTTCCCGCAGCGACCATCGCTTCCGCTTCGAAAGCGGTCGCGTTTCTTCGATGGAAACGCGATCGCCGATCGAGGCGATCTCCTTTTCGTCATGCGCCATGAATCGGGACCGGCGCTTGATGTACCGCTGATAGCGCGGATGAAGAACCGTGCGCTCCACTTCGACCACCACGCTCTTGTCCATCTTGTCGGAAATCACCTTTCCGATTTTCACCTGGCGCTTTCGCGGCGCTGCTTGCTGGGTGTCGGCCGTCTGAGTCACGCTTTCTCTCCGTTTGCCCGCGCGAAGGTTTTCACCCGCGCGATGTCCCGGCGGACGTTGCGAAGCCTCGCCGGATTCTCCAGTTGTCCCGTGGTTTTCTGCAGACGCAGCTTCCACAACGCGTCCCGCAACTCTCGCTCTTTCACGTGAAGGGCGTCCACCGCCTCACCCCTCAATTGATCCAGATCTTTCCTTTTCATCGCCTCAGGCCACCTTTCCCGCGTGGCGCGAAATGAACCGCGTCTTGATTCCGATCTTGTCCCCGGCGAGCCGCATGGCGGCTTTCGCCGTCGCGTCGTCGACGCCTTCCATCTCGAAAAGGACCCTCGCCGGCTTCACGACCGCGACCCAGCCTTCGGGAGCCCCTTTGCCTTTTCCCATTCGCGTTTCCGCGGGTTTCTTCGTGTAGGGCTTGTCGGGGAAAATCCGAATCCAGATCTTGCCTCCGCGCTTGATGTGACGGGTCATCGCGATTCGAGCCGCTTCGATCTGCCGCGCCGTCACCCAACCGGGTTCCAGGGCCTGAAGGCCGTAGTCCCCGAACGAGAGCTCGCCGCCGCGCAGCGCCTTGCCGCGCATGCGACCCCGCTGCTGTTTTCGAAACTTGACTTTGCTGGGCATCAACATGACGGTTCTTCCCTATGCCGTTTTCTTCGTCTCGCGGCGACGGTTCTTGACCTTGTGCTGCTCGCCGCGGTAAATCCACGCCTTGACGCCGATCTTCCCGTACGTCGTCTGCGCCTCCGCGAATCCATAGTCGATGTCCGCCTTCAAGGTGTGGAGCGGGAGACGCCCCTCCTGGTACCACTCCGAGCGGGCGATTTCGGCGCCGTTCAACCGGCCGGCGCAGCGCAGCTTGATCCCCTGCGCCCCGAACCGCTGCGCGGACTCGATCGCCTTCTTCATGGCCCGCCGGAACGCCACGCGCCGCTCGAGCTGCATGGCGATCGACTCGGCCACGAGCTGGGCGTCCGTCTCGGGCCGCTGGATCTCGATGATATTGATGTGGACTTCGTTTTTCGTTTTCCGCTGCAGCTCGTCGCGGAGCTTGTCGACTTCCGCTCCGCGCTTGCCGATGATCACGCCGGGCCGCGACGTCTGAACGTTAACCTTCAATTTGTTCGCGTAGCGCTCAACGTCGATCTCCGAGACGCCTGCATGGGCAAGGCGATTCTTGAGCTCCCGGCGCAGCTTCATGTCCTCATGGAGATGCTCCAGGTACTGGCCGCGCTCGGCGTACCAGCGGGAATGCCACGTCCGATTGAAACCGAGCCGAAATCCGTACGGGTGGACCTTTTGACCCATCTTAACCTCTCGCCTCGTCGGAAACCTCGAGGGTGACGTGGCTCTTTCGTTTCTGAATCCGGTACGCGCGGCCCATGGGAGCCGGGCGAATACGCTTCTCGCGCGGACCACCGTCGACGTGAATCGTTCGAACCACGAGCGTGTCGACGTCCACGCCGGATTCCTTCTGCTCGGCGTTCGCGATCGCCGACTTCAGGAGCTTCAGGATGTCGCGCGAGGCGTATTTCGGCGTGGCGCGGAGGATGGCGGCCGCGTCGTTGACCTTCTTGCCCCGAATCAAATCCGCAACGAGGCGCACCTTCTGCGCGGAGCCTTTCATGAAGCGAAGCTTGGCGACGGCGTTCATCGAATCCTCTCCTTAACCCTTCGCCGCGGGCGCCGCCGGCGCCGCGCCCGGCGCGGACACCGGGGCTCCTCCCGGCTTGGCCCCCGCCGCGTCCGCCTTCTTGCCTCCGTGGCCCTTGAAGATGCGGGTCGGCGAGAACTCTCCGAGCTTGTGCCCGACCATGTTCTCTGCGATGTACACGGGAATGAATTTTCGACCGTTGTGGACGGCGATCGTGTGGCCGACCATGTCGGGGATGACCGTCGACCGTCGCGACCAGGTCTTGACGACCTTCTTTTCCCGCGCTGCGTTCAACGCGTCCACCTTCTTCTTCAGGTGGTCGTCCACGAAGGCGCCCTTCTTGATCGATCTCGACATCGCTGCCTACTTCCTCCGGCGGACGATCATGGCGTCCGTCCGTTTGTTGTTGCGGGTCTTGAACCCCTTTGTCTTCCAGCCCCAGGGCGACACCGGGTGGCGCCCGCCGGAGGTCTTACCCTCGCCGCCGCCCATCGGATGATCGACGGGGTTCATCGAGACGCCCCGGTTGTGCGGCCGGCGCCCGAGCCACCGGCTGCGGCCCGCTTTCCCGACGGACAGGTTCTCGTGCTCGATGTTGCCGACCTGCCCGATGGTCGCGTAGCAGTCGATGAAAACTTTCCGGGTCTCGCCCGACGGCAGGCGGACCTGGGCGTACTGCCCTTCTTTCGCCATCAACTGCGCCGAAGCACCCGCCGAACGGACGAGCTGGCCTCCGCGCCCCTGCTTCAATTCGATGTTGTGGATCGTGGTGCCGATCGGAATGCCGCGCAGCGGAAGCGCGTTCCCGGGCAGGATGTCCGCCTTCGGGCCCGACACGATCCTCGCGCCGACCTCCAGGCCGACCGGGGACAGGATGTAGCGCTTCTCGCCGTCGGCGTAATGGAGCAGCGCGATGTTTGCGGTCCGGTTCGGGTCGTATTCGATCGAAGCGACCTGCGCGGGGATGTCGGTCTTCTCGCGGCGAAAATCGATCACGCGATATTGCCGCTTGTGGCCTCCGCCGATGAATCGGGACGTGATCTGTCCCGAGCTGTTCCGCCCCCCCGTCCTCCGCTTGGGAACAGTGAGGCTCTTCTCCGGCCGGTTGGTCGTGAGCTCCGAGAACGTCATGGACGTCTGGAAGCGGCGGCCCGCCGAGGTGGGTTTGAACGATTTCACAGGCATCGAATCACCTACACGCCTTCGAAAAATTCGATCGGCTTCTCGCCCTCGGCGAGGCGAACATAAGCCTTTTTCCAGTCGCGCCGCGTCCCGGCAAAGCGCCCCATCCGCTTGAGCTTGCCCGCGCGGTTGGCGACCCGAACCGACGCCACTTTCACCTTGAAGAGCATTTCGACCGCGGCCTTGACTTCGATCTTGTTGGCTCCGGGATCGACCTCGAAGCAAACCGTCTTGGCCGAATCCTTCAGCCGCGTCGACTGCTCCGTGATCAGGGGTCGCCGGATCACCTGGTGCAGGTTCATGACTTGGCCTCCAGATTCCGAGCCACCCTCGCGATGGCATCCTTCGTGATCAGGAGATAGCCGTGGCTCAACACGTCATAGCAGTTCACGGCGAGGGGATCCACGTGCTTCAAGCCGCGCACGTTGCGGGAAGCGCGGCTCAGGTTTTCGTTGTCTCGCGACTCGACCAGGAGGGCCTTGCCTTCGATTCCGAGGGTCGAAAGATTTCCGAGGAGCTCCTTCGTCCTGTGAGAGCCGAGGGCCAGGCGGTCCAGGATCACCAGACGCGACTCTTTCGCTTTGCGGGAAAGGACCGAGCGTAACGCGTTCTTCTTCTCGTTGACCGAGACACGTTGTTCGTAAGAGCGCGGCACCGGACCGAAGACCGTCCCGCCGTGACGATGGATGGGGGGGCGGCCGCCTCCCTGGCGAGCCCGTCCGGTGCCTTTCTGCTTGAACGGCTTCCGGCCCGAGCCGGAAACTTCGGCGCGGGTCTTGGTCTTGTGAGTTCCCCGGCGCTGCCCGGCCAGATAGGCCTTCACGACCGTCCACACGAGGTGGCGCCGGTACGGCTGCCCGAAGACCTCGGCGGGAAGGTCGATCGAGCCGACTTTTTCCCTTTTCCAGTTCCAGATTTCCACGTTGGCCATCGCTACTCCGATTTCGGCGCGAATGAAGACCGCACGATGCGGATATACGCGTTCCGCGCGCCCGGCACGGGGCCGCTCAGATACAGAAGATGGTTCTCGGGATCGACCCTCGCGACGACGACATTCTTGCTCGTGGCATGCCGGCCGCCGAGTCGTCCCGAGGAGCGCGTGCCCGGATACACCCTTGAAGGAAACGCCGACGGGCCGATAGAGCCCGGGGCCCGGTGAAACATCGACCCGTGCGTCGCCCGGCCGCCCGCGAAGTGGTGCCGCCTCACGACTCCGGCGAATCCCTTGCCCTTCGAGAAGCCCTCGATGTCCACGTGGTCGTTTTCCTTGAAGGTGTCGGCCAGAACCTTGTCGCCCGGCTTGATTTCGTCGCCGTTGTCGAGAGCGAATTCCGCGAGCTCGCGCATCGGCGCCACCGAAGCTTTCGCGAAATGCCCCTGCAGGGGCTTGGCGACGTTGCGAGGCGCGCGGTCCTCGACCAGGCCGATCTGAACCGCGTTGTAGCCGTCCCGCTCGACGGTCTTCTTCTGAACGACCAGGCACGGACCGGCCTTGACGACCGTCACGGGAACGACCGTGCCGTCCTCCTTGAAGATCTGCGTCATGCCGACTTTCTTTCCGATCAAACCGTGAATCATGGCGTCACTTTCCAAATGCCTTGATCTCGACGTCCACGCCGGCAGGCAATTCCAGCTTCATCAGGGCGTCCACCGTCTGCGACGACGGCTCGAGGATGTCGAGCAGACGCTTGTGCGTCCGCATTTCGAACTGCTCGCGCGACTTCTTGTCCACGTGCGGCGAACGATTCACGGTGTAGCGGGAAATCGTCGTCGGCAGCGGAATCGGGCCGGCGATCCGCGCTCCGGTTCGGCGCGCCGTGTCGACGATCTCGGTCGCCGACTGGTCGAGCACGCGGTAATCGAACGCCTTGAGCCGAATGCGGATTTTGTCGTTCATCATCTTCTCGATTCTTTATTCGATTCTTTATTCGATGATTTCGGTGATGGTTCCGGCGCCCACGGTGCGGCCTCCTTCGCGGATGGCGAAGCGAAGCCCCTTCTCCATGGCGATCGGGGTGATCAGGTTGATCTCCATGGCCACGTTGTCGCC
>JBOGJO010000279.1:0-6159 GCA_050747885.1 Thermoanaerobaculia bacterium | reverse complement strand
TCCGCCCTCTCTCTTTCGCTCGGTACATGGCGGTGTCGGCGTTGTGAATGAGCTCCTCCCCGTCAAGACTGGCCTGCTGCCCGATGCTCACGCCGAGACTCGCGGTCAGGAAGAGGTCGCGCCCGTCGATCTCGAACGGAGCGCGGATGGCTGCGAGCACTTTTTCCGCGATGCTGGCCACGCCGGCAAGGTCCTGGAGGCCTTCGGCCACGATGACGAACTCGTCGCCGCCAAACCGCGCGAGCGTGTCCTCCTGCCGGACGACGGTCCGGAGACGGCGCGCCGCTTCGCGCAGCAGGCCGTCGCCGCCCACATGGCCCAGCCGGTCATTGACCGGCTTGAAATTGTCGAGATCCAGGAAAACCACCACGACCAGGGTCCGGGTTCGCACGGAGCGCGACAACGCGACGGAGAGTCGATCTTTGAGTAGCAGCCGATTCGGAAGCCCTGTAAGGGAGTCGTGATACGCGAGGTGCTCGATCCTCGCTCGCGCCTCATCGATCCGAACGGCGTCCGGCTTGCCTTGTTTGTCTTGCTTCCTCAACCCGCACCTAACTGCCGGCTACACTTCCCGGCCGTCTCCATTCCGTCCCCGCGGCGAGCTCCGTTCAACTCCGAAATTCCGATGCATCCGGAAAAATGTGACGGACGCCCAGGCGGATTTCCCGCGGGTCCACCGAGGACCCGATCTCGACGAATCGAACGGGGCTCCGGTCGATTCGTACCACAGGCCGCCACTCTCCGACATACGCACAATGGCGTACGCCAGGAAACAGTTACTTTTCGTAACGAATTCGGTACACGGCGCCAGCCTGATCGTCCGAAACGAGAAGCGCGCCATCCGGCATGACCAGGACGTCCACCGGTCTTCCCCACGCGCTCTCACCCTGCAGCCAGCCGCTGGCAAACGGCGAGGCGTCGACCGCCGCGCCATTCCGCATCCGGACGCTGACGACCTGATACCCGACCTTGCGGCTTCGGTTCCAGGAGCCGTGCTCGGCGATGAAAATCCGGCCGCGGTAGTCCGCCGGGAACATCGGCCCGGTGTAGAAACGCATTCCGAGCGAGGCGACGTGCGCCGGGAGCTCGAGGGCGGGGGGCGCGAACTGCGAGCACGGGTGTCTGGCCCCGAACTCCGGATCGGAAACATTCTTCCCGTGGCAATACGGAAACCCGAAGTTCATCCCCTTGCGGGGCGCATGATTCAGCTCGTCCGGCGGAACCTCGTCGCCGAGGTTGTCGCGCCCGTTGTCGGTGAACCAGAGATCGTGGCTCTGAGGATCCCAGTCGAAACCCACAGTGTTCCGGACTCCCGATGCGTAGACCGAGAGGCCCGATCCGTCCGGCCGCATTCGCATGATCGTGCCGTATCGGCCGTCGCTTCTCTCGCACACGTTGCAGGGAAAGCCGATGGGTACGTACAGCCACCCGTCCGGGCCGAACGCGATGAATTTCCAGCCGTGCCAGCGGTCCGACGGAAAGGCCGAGGAAACGAGCTTCGGCGCCCCCGGTTTGCGGAGCTTTGCCAGGATGTCGTCGTAGCGCCACACGCGGTCGACTTCCGCGACAAAGAGCGCGCCGTTTCGAAACGCGACGCCGTTGGGCTCGGTGAGCCCGCGGGCGATCACGACGACCTCGGCCCTGTTCTCGTGCCGCGGATCGACGAGCGCATAGACGCTTCCCTGCCGGGTACCGACGAATACCGTTCCGTCCGGCGCGAGAGTCATTTCGCGCGCGTTCGGGACCTGCTCGGCGTACAGCGCGATATGAAAGCCCGGCGGAAGCCCAATCTTGTCGAGCGGAAGGTTCCGGGCCGCCCGAAGAGGCCACGCAGCGGCGACAAGCACGGTCAGAAGCGCCGTCAGGAGCGCTGTTCGTCTCATCGCGATTCTCTGGTAGCGAAACTCGTGCCGGAACGCGGCGCCTTCACGAGCTCTCGTCATGCCCGCGCACGCGGGAATCCCGGCGCCCGGACCCGAATCGCTCCGGGGACGACGGTGAATTTCATCGGGAATTCGGGCCGGCGGATCTCGCCGTCGGCATGGGCGAACAGAGGCCGATCGGAGTCCAGAGCGAAGCTCGCGCCCCGGAAAAAGCTCGCCTTCGGATGGTTCCGGTGCGCGCCCGACAGGGCTTTGGGCAGATTCGCGAGCGCCTCGAGCCGCCCGAAGTCGCCCAGCATGCAGGCGTCGAGGTCGCCGTCGGACGGAGAAGCGTCGGGCGTGAGGAGAAAACCGCCGCCGCACGAGGGGCCATTTCCGACCGCGCAGAGGAGCGCGCGCCCCTCCCAGCAACCGGAGTCCCCCTCGAGCTTCAGGACCGGGTTCTCATAGCGCGCGATCGTCGCCAGCGCGGCCGCGAGATAGGCCGGGAGTCCGCGCAGACGCCGAAACTCCTTGGACTTCGCCGCGGTCGCGCCGTCGAGGCCGACTCCGACGCCGTTGAAAAAGAACTCCCGTCCGAACAGGCCCAGATCGAGGACCTTCTCCGCTCCCTCGAGGGCGAGGTCCACGGCCGCTTCCGGCGCCCTCGGCGAGCCGATCGTGCGCGCAGCGTCGTTGCCTCCTCCCGCGGGGACGAAACACAGAGCGCCCTTTCCAGGCGCGGATCCCATCGCCTGGACGATCTCGTGCACCGTGCCGTCTCCGCCGACCGCGACGAGGACGCCGTCCGGCTCGGCGGCGAGGAAGTCGCGGGCAAGCTCCGTCGCGTGGCCCGGAGCGGTGGTCACGCAGACCTCGAAATCGGCTTTCCGTTCACGGAGACGGGCGACGGCCTTCGCGAGCCGGCGAGGCTCGCGCCCGTTCCCGGCAGCCGGATTGCCAATGACTCGAATCGGACGGGATTGAATGATCTTCGGTTATCCTTCCCGAGCAGGCGAAAAGATGATTCTGAAGGTTTCCAAGCTCGGCGTCAAAATTCTGCGCGAAACGGCCGCCGACGTCGATCCGAAAGACGTGCGGCAGGGCAGGTACGAGCCGTTCCTCGAGCACATGCTCGACACGATGCGGGAATACGACGGAACCGGTCTGGCCGCGCCGCAGGTTTTCGCGGGCGTTCGGGTGTTCCTGTACGAGGTCGTGCCCGAGCGGCGCAAGAAGAAGGAACAGGCCGTCCCGCTGACGGCGCTTTTCAACGCGCGCTACGAGCCCGTCGGCGAGGAAATCGAGACCGATTCGGAAGGATGTCTCTCCGTCCCGTTTCTGTGGGGCGACGAGATCCCCCGCTGGAAGACCATTCGCGTCCGGGCGATCGACCGCGGCGGGAAGCCGGTCGCCTTCGAGGCGGACGGCTTCCATGCGCGCGTCCTCCAGCACGAGATCGACCACCTCGACGGCCTCGTGTATCTGGACCGGATGAAAGACCTCAAAAGCCTCGGCTACACCGTAAAGTTCGGGTGAGCTCCGCTTGTGAACGATTTCACATTCTCCTGAGCCGCTGATAGAGTTCTCGCATGGCGGCTTCGCGGCCCCTCGACAAAATGCCGTCCGGATCGGCTGATTTCTTCACGACCCGGCTCGACAATCTCGTCGCCTGGGCGAGAAAAAACTCCCTCTGGCCGCTTCCGTTCGGCACGGCCTGTTGCGCCATCGAATACATGTCGATCGTCTCCTCGCACTACGACCTGTCCCGCTTCGGGGCGGAGGTGGTGCGGTTTTCTCCCCGGCAGGCCGACCTCCTGATCGTCGCCGGGACCGTCGTGGACAAGCTCGCGCCAGTGCTCCGGAAGATCTATGACCAGATGCCCGAACCGAAATGGGTGATTTCGATGGGCGTTTGCGCCTCCTCGGGCGGGTTCTACCGGGCCTACCACGTCGTCCAGGGGATCGACGAAGTCGTCCCGGTCGACGTCTACGTCCCCGGATGTCCGCCGACGCCCGAGCAGCTGATGTACGGAATCATCCAGCTCCAGGAAGCCATTCAGACCGGGAAGAAGTCCCGCGACTCGCGCTCCGCGCTCTACGCCGCGAGCCTTCCGTCGATCCAGGCGCCATGAGCGAGACCGCCGTTTCCGCCCTCTCGGCGCCCGCCGAGAGGATCCGGAGAAGGATCGCTGAAAAATTTCCCGACTCCGCCGTTTCGGTCTCCGACCTCGATCTCCCCACCGTCGAGACCGATCCGTCGAGCTGGCCCGCCGTCGCGCGGTTCCTTCGCGACGACCCCGACCTGAAATTCGACCTGCTGCTCGATCTGGCGGGAGTGGACAACCTGCGGCGGCGCGGCCGGCCGAGCCGGTTCGAAGCGGTGTCGCACTTCTATTCGACCTCGCGCGACGAGCACGTGCGCGCGAAGGTCATCCTCGATTCCGAGAAGCCCGTGCTGCCCTCGGTGGTCGAGGTCTGGCCCGCCGCGAACTGGTTCGAGCGCGAAGCGTTCGACCTCTTCGGCTTCGATTTCTCGGGGCACCCGAACCTGCGCCGCCTTCTGTGCCACTCGGCGTTCGTCGGCCACGCTCTGCGCAAGGACTATGCCGCCGGCCAGCGCTGGATGTGCACGGACGAAGACCTCTACGTCCCGTCGCTGGTCGAGCGCGAAAACGAAGAGCAGGACCAGTTCGAAACGGTGGTCGTCAACCTCGGGCCGTCCCACCCCGCGACGCACGGAACTCTTCGGATCGTCGCGCGCCTCGACGGGGAACAAATCCTGGAAGCCGAGTCGGAGATCGGCTACCTCCACCGCTGCTTCGAAAAAATGGCGGAGACGCACACGTGGAATCAGGTGATCCCGTACACGGACCGCCTGAATTACTGCTCTTCGTTCCTCAACAACGTGGCTTACTGCAAGACCGTCGAGCGGATGCTCGGAATCGAAGTGCCGGAGCGCGGCGTCTTCATCCGCACGATCCTTTCCGAGTTCTCGCGGATCATGGACCACTGTGTTTGCATCGGCACGAACCTGGTCGACACCGGGGCGCTCACGAACTTCTGGTACCTCTTCCAGTGCCGGGAGGAGATCTATTCCCTGATCGAAGCGTGCTGCGGCGCCCGCCTGACGGTCTCCTACGGGCGAATCGGCGGGCTTTCGCGGGACGTGCCCGAAGATTTCGTCGAGCGATGCCGGTCGCTCCTGAAATCGATCCCCCCTTTCCTGAACGACGTGGACGGGCTCGTCAAGAAGAACAAGATCGTCTGGAACCGGTTTCGAGGCGTCGGTGAAGTCTCGCGCGATCAGGCGATCGCGTGGGGGTTCACCGGCCCGTGCCTTCGCGCGTCGGGCGTGGGATACGACGTCCGAAAGGCTCGCCCCTACGACCTCTACGACCGCTTCGACTGGGATGTCCCGGTGCACCGCGACGGCGACAACTACGCCCGCTACCTGGTGCGCATGGAGGAAATGCGCCAGTCGCTCTCCATCATCCGGCAGGCGCTCGAGGTCTTCCCGGCGTCCGGCCCCGTCGATTCTCCCGACTGGCACGTCGTGCTTCCCCCCAAAAACAACGTCTACCACGACATGGAATCGCTCATTTACCACTTCAAGTGGGTGATGGAAGGAATGCAGGTGCCGGAGGGCGAACGCTACGAGTGGTTCGAGGGCGCCAACGGGGAGCTCGGCTTCTACGTCGTCTCCACCGGATCCGGCTCGCCGTATCGGATCAAGGTACGGCCGCCGTGCTTCCCCCTCATGGCCTCCTTCGAGAAGATCATCAAGGGCGGCCGGGTTTCGGACGCGGTCGCGACACTCGGGACGCTCAACATCATCGCGGGAGAACTGGATAGATGAAAAGCTCCGCTCCCGCTACCTCCGGGAAGCTCGGCGCGGTCCTTCGGCGCCTCCCTCGAGGAGACGCAGCGCGCTCGTCGGTGGCATCCAGCGCACGCGCGCTCCTCGGGCAAGTTTTTTCGCAAGTGGTCATCTCTCTCGATTCGCCCTCCTTTCGGCGAAAAAAATTACGCTCCCCTCGGGAAGCGCCTGTGGCCTGCGCTGAATCCCTGTGCCGGGCTTCGCCCCGAGATCGAGGCTCCATCCCCGAGCGAAGCCGCCGGAGCGGCCGGGGCCAATGCGCCGGCGCAGGCTGGGCTCCGAGATCCCGAGGGAAAGCGAACTGCGGCCGAGGGTCGAGGAGCATTTGCCGAGCCGGCGCTGGAGCTGACCCGAGCAGGGCCAAGCGAATCTCAACGACAGGCGCGCTGCCCGCTGGCGAGCGGGAGAGTTACTTGG
>JBOGJO010000278.1:0-6952 GCA_050747885.1 Thermoanaerobaculia bacterium | reverse complement strand
AGCTCGAGATGTACGAGCACCTGCCGCACCTGGCCACGCCGATCATCACGGACCCGAAGAAGGCGGCCAACGCCCTGCGTTGGGCGGTCTCGCAGATGGAGGAGCGCTACCAGACGCTCTCGGACTTCGGTCAGGTGCGCAACGCCGAGCAGTACAACGCGGCGATCAAGGATCCCGTCGCCCTGGCGCGTGTGCGGGAGCAGCACACCGAGGACCCGGACTTGAAGCTCGAACCCATGCCGCTGATCGTCATCATCATCGACGAGCTCGCCGACCTCATGATGACCGCGCCGAAGGATGTCGAGGACTCCATCGCGCGAATCGCTCAGAAGGCGCGGGCCGTCGGCATCCATCTCGTCGTCGCCACCCAGCGGCCGTCAACCGACGTCCTCACGGGTGTGATCAAGGCGAACCTCCCTTCGAGGATCGCGTTCAAGGTCGCGACAAAGATCGATTCCCGCGTCGTCCTGGACGGCAACGGCGCCGAAAAGTTGCTCGGCCGCGGCGACATGCTCTACCTGGGTCCGGGGACGTCTCGGCTGCACCGGATCCACGGCGCGTACATTTCCGTGCAGGAGACCGCGCAACTGGTGAAATTCCTCAAGAAACAGGCCCGGCCGGTTTTCGACGAGGGTGTGACCAGGGAACGGGAAGAGGAGGCACGCGCGAGCGCGGCCGGCGGCGCCGACAGCGGCGACCACGATCCGCTCTACGACGAAGCCGCGCGTCTGGTCGTCCGTGAGCGGATGGCGTCCATCTCCTTTCTCCAGCGGCGCATGCAGATCGGCTTCTCGCGCGCCGGAAAACTCATCGACATGATGGACCGCGACGGCCTGCTCGGCCCGCAGAAGGGGAGCAAGCCTCGCGAAGTGCTCGTCCCGGCCGACTACTTCGACCACGTGGACAAGCAGCTTCGGTAGCGAGCCGATTCGGGAACGGCCGCGCGGAAGGCGGACCGGTTCGGGGCCCCGTCCGTCTGTCGGCGGCAGAAAGCGCCTGCCGGCGCTGCTACAATCGTTTGCGCATGAGTGAAGGTGCCCGGCCGAAAACGCTGTCGAGCGAAGCGGAGGCGCGGCGCGTAGCGGAAGAGGCGCGCGAATCCGAGTGGGCGGCCGCCAGCTTCCTGAAGGAGCTCTTCCTCGGCAATTTCCGTCTCGACCTCGTCCATCCTTTCCCGCCGGCGCCTCCGGAACGGCCCGAATTTCGCGCTTTCTACGAGCGCATGGAGAAATTTCTTCTCGAGGAAGTCGATGCCGACGCGATCGACCGGGAAGGAAAGGTCCCGCCGCAGGTCGTGAAGGGCCTGGCCGGAATGGGCGCTTTCGGAATGAAAATTCCGACGGAGTATGGCGGATTGGGATTTTCTCAGGAAGAGTACGCGCGGGTGATCGGGCTCGTGACGAGCCACGACGGGAATCTCGTCGCACTCCTCTCGGCTCACCAGTCGATCGGAGTTCCTCAGCCGCTCAAGCTCTTCGGCACCGAGGAGCAGAAGCGCCGCTACCTGCCGCGCCTGGCGGCCGGCGCCGTCTCGGCGTTCGCGCTCACCGAAAAGGACGTCGGCTCGGATCCCGCCAACCTGTCGACGACGGCGACCCGGACCCCGGAAGGGGACTACGTTCTCGACGGCGAAAAACTCTGGACGACGAACGGCACCATCGCGGAGCTCTTCGTCGTCATGGCGCGGCATTCGGACACGGGGAAGATCTCGGCGTTCATCGTCGAGGGCCAGTGGCCGGGCGTGGAAGTCGTTCGCCGCTGCCACTTCATGGGACTGAAGGCGATCGAAAACGGGGTCATCCGGTTCCGGAACGTTCGCGTTCCGAAGGAAAATCTCCTTCTGTCCGAGGGGCGGGGTCTGAAGCTTGCTCTGGTGACCCTCAACACGGGGCGATTGACCCTGCCGGCCTCCTGCTCGGCGGGCGCCAAGCGCTGCCTGGAAATCTGCCGCGAGTGGTCGCTGGAGCGCGTTCAGTGGGGGCAGCCGATCGGCCGCCACGAAGCCATCGCGCAGCTGCTCGCGGAGATGGGCGCCACCGCCTACGCGATGGAGGCGATCGTCGAGCTGACGAGCCGGATGTCGGACGCGGGCGGCCGCGACATCCGCCTCGAAGCGGCGGTCGCGAAAATGTGGAACTCCGAAGAAGGATGGAAGATCGTCGACCGCACCCTTCAAATTCGGGGAGGACGGGGTTACGAAACGGCGGATTCGTTGCGCGCCCGCGGGGAGCCGCCGATTCCGGTGGAACGTATGATGCGGGACTCCCGGGTCAACCTCATCTTCGAAGGCTCGTCGGAAATCATGCGCCTCTTCATCGCCCGGGAGGCCCTCGACCGGCACCTCGAGGTCGCGGGCGAGCTCGTCGATCCGAAGGCTCCGACCTTCCGAAAGCTCGCGGCGTTGCCGCGGGTCCTCGCGTTTTACGCCTGGTGGTATCCGTCCCGGTGGATGGGTTGGGGCCGGTGGCCGCGGTTCTCCGAGTTCGGAGCCCTGGCGCCGCACGTTCGGTTTCTCGAGCGCGGCACGCGGAGGCTCGCGCGGGCGATCTTCCATTCCATGGTTCGGTACGGGCCAAAACTCGAAAAGAAGCAGGCGATTCTCTTTCGAGCCGTGGACATCGGGGCCGACTTGTTCGCGATGTCCGCGGCCGTCTCCCGCGCCAGGCGGCTCGCGAGCGAGGGATCGAAAGACGGCGCGCGAGCGGTCGCTCTCGCGGACCTCTTCTGTCGGGACATGCGGCGTCGCATCGGGCGGCGGTTCGCCGAGATGACTTCCAACGACGACCCGCCGAAATACCGCATCGCGCAGGAAATTCTCCGCGGTGAGCACGTCTGGCTCGAACGGGGCCTCGCCGCCGTTTCCCCCGAGCGGCCGGCCGGCGACCCGGCCGAAACCCTCGTCGAGTCGCCGGTGTCATCGTGAAGAACCCCTGGAGCCTTCGATAGGGAGCGCGACCGCCTTGAACGCCGGTCGGAAGCTTCCGCGCCGATGCGTTTGATCTTTTTCGGCAGCCCGGAATTCGCGCAGCCCTCGCTGGAGCGCGTCGCGGGGGAGCCGGGAGTCGAGGTCTCGCTCGTGGTTTCGCAGCCCGACCGAAAGGTCGGCCGGTCCCGCGCGGTCACGTCCCCGCCCGTCGCGGAGCTGGCGCGCCGTCTCGGGATCCCGCTGCTGCAGCCCGAGGCGATCCGCGACCCCGCGTTTCTCGAACGGATCCGGGGAGAATCTCCCGACGTTTTCGCCGTCGTGGCGTACGGGCGGATTCTTCCTCCGGCGCTGCTCGCGGTTCCCCGATTCGGGGGCGTCAACCTCCACGCTTCCCTGCTCCCTCGGCACCGCGGCGCCTCTCCCGTTCAGGCGGCCCTCCTCGCGGGAGATCCGGTGACGGGCGTTGCGACAATGAGAATGACCGCGGGGCTGGACGAGGGGCCCGTTTATCTCCACCGGCACGTTCGGATCTTGCCCGACGACGACGCGGGATCTCTTTCCCGGCGGCTGTCTCGGGAGGGGGCCGATCTTCTCGCCGAAACGCTGCGGGGGATCTCCACCGCGAGCCTCGAGGCGCTGCCCCAGGAAGGGGAGCCGTCGTATTGTCGAACGCTCCGGAGGACCGACGGCGAGGTCGATTGGTCCCGGACCGCCGACGAAATCCTTCGCGCGAGCCGCGCGTTGTCCCCCTGGCCGGGTCTTTTCACGTATCGAAACGGCGAGCGGATCAAGATCCTCGGGGCGCGGGCGGGTCCCGAGAGCCGGGGGCGCGCGCCGGGCGATCTCTTCGAAAGCGGAGGATCCGTCGCGGTCGTCTGCGGCTCGGAGAGCTCGATCGTGCCGGTCCGGCTGCAGCGCGAAGGGAAGAGGCCGGCGAGCGCGGAGGAATTCTTCCGCGGCCTTCCTCCCGAGGGCCGTTTTGGCCGCTAGCCGCGCCGCGAGCCCCGCGCGGCGCCGTGCCGTCGCGACCCTTTCGGAATTCTTCTCGGGAGACCGTCGGCCCCTCTTCCTGCAGGACGGCACGGCGAACCTCTCGGAGCTCGAGCGCGATTTCACGCGAGAGCTCGTTCTGGGTGTTCTGCGCCACCGGGCGCGGCTCGACAATGAGATCGCGAGCGTCTCGCGATTTCCGCTCGAGAGGCTGCAGAAGCCGATGCGCGAGATTCTCGAAGTGGGCCTCTTTCAGATCCGCTTTCTCGATCGCATTCCTGTGAGGGCCGCCGTGCACGAAACCGTGGAGATGGCCCGCGCCCTGTCCGGAGAGGGAGCGTCGCGGCTGGCCAACGGCGTGCTGCGGTCGCTTCTTCGGGATCCCCCTGCGCCCTCGCCCGAAGAAGATCCCGCGGGGCTCGCGGCCGCCCAATCCCATCCCGAATTTCTCGTTCGCCGCTGGATCGACCGGTTCGGGATGGCGCGCGCGCGCGCCATCCTTTCAGCCGACAACGTGCGCTCGCGGATGGCGCTCCTGTGCGAGCCGGGGCACGGAACCCGCGAGGAGATCGGCTCGAGGCTCCGAGAGGAACGGGTGGAATCGGAGCCGAGCGCGATCTCGAGGCTCGGGCTCACGGCGCTCTCGGGGAACCCACTTCGCACGCGCGTCTTCGAGGAGGGAGGCTTCTATGTCGCGGACGCCGGCTCGCAGGTCCTGCCCGAACTGCTTCCCCCGGGAGATCTCCTCGCGGATCTCGCGGCGGCGCCCGGCGGAAAGACGGCGGCCGCTCTCTTTTCCCGCCGGTTTTCGAAGGTCCTGTCGTTCGACCGCTCGGTGCCGAGACTTCAGCTCCTCCGTCAAAACAGGCGCCGCCTCTCGCTGGAGGGCGCGATGATCGCTTCGGCCGACGTCGCCGCGCTTCCCCTTCGGCAGGGTTCACTGGCTCGCGTTCTCCTCGATGCCCCCTGCTCGGGTTCCGGAACTCTGCGAAAGAACCCGGAGATCCGGTATCGCATCACGCCGGAATCCATCCTGCGGCTCGGCCAGGCTCAGGGATCGATGCTCGAGGCCGCTTCGGACGCGGTGGCTCCCGGCGGTTATCTTCTGTATTCGACTTGCAGCCTGGAATCCGAAGAGAACGAGGACGTCGTCGCGCGGTTGCTCGCCTCGCGGGGAGACTTTCGGCCGGCTCCCATCGATGCGCCGCCGGAGCTCGCGCCGTTTGTGGACGGCAGCCGGTTCCGGATCTTTCCCGATCAGGGCAGCGACGGGTTCACGGCGCATCTCCTTTCGCGGCGCTGAGGCCCGACGGCGAGCACGCTTCTTGCTTTGACAAAATGCGGGCGCCCCGATTAGATTTGGGGCAGGGGAGGGACGATGGCCGGAAAAACCGAGCTCGTGGAAGCAATCGCCGAGGCGGCGCAGATGTCCCGGCGGGACGCCGAGACGGCGTACGACGCGTTCCTGAACGCGCTGACGGAGGCGCTGCGTCGGGGAGAAAAGGTGAACATCGCCGGCCTCGGGTCCTTCGCGGTCGCGGACCGGGCGGAGAGGCAGGGCCGGAATCCCAAAACGGGAGAGTCGATCCGAATCGCCGCGTCGCGAACCGTGAAGTTCAAGGCGGGCGGGGAGCTCAAGAAGCTCGTCAACGCGAAAGCCTCGTAAACTGATCCCCCTTCGCGACACCGTTCGCACGCGGACGACGCCGTGGATGAACTGGCTTCTGATCGGCGCGAACGTGTGGGGATTTTTCTTCGAGTTGTCCCTCTCGCCGCGCAGCCTCGATTCGTTCCTGTACGTCTATTCGTTCATTCCGGCGAGGATGTGGAGCGGGCAGTATTCGCTCTCGCAATCGCTGTTCACGGTCGTCGTCGCCATGTTCCTCCACGCCGGCTGGCTCCACATCGGCGGAAACATGCTCTTTCTTTACATTTTCGGGGACAACGTGGAAGACCGGCTCGGCCACCTGCGGTACCTCGTCTTCTACATGCTCTGCGGGATCTCGGCGTCCCTTTGCCACGCGTTTTTCAACGCGACGTCGCGGCTCCCTTCGCTCGGCGCCTCGGGCGCCATCTCGGGCGTGCTGGCGGCGTATCTGTTTCTGTATCCGCGCGCTCGAATCGTCACTCTCGTTCCGCTTTTCCTGTTCTTCACGGCCGAGATTCCGGCGTTCGTCTTCATCGTTTTCTGGTTCGTGATCCAGTTCTTCTCGGGAACGGCGTCGCTGCGGATGTCGACCCCGACGACGGGGGGAACCGCGTATTTCGCGCACATCGGGGGGTTCGTCGCGGGAATCATCCTTCTTCTGGTCCTCAGACCGCGCCGCCCGCCGGGTCAGCTCGCCTGGCGCTGAGAACCCGCGGCTGCGCACCGCGCTGCGCTTCACGGGCAGCGCGGGAATGAACCGGTTAGAATCCTCCGGGTGAGCGCGCTCCCTTCGGTCCCGATGCTCGATCTGACGCGTCAGTTCGCGCCGCTTCGCGGGGAAATCCTTGCGGAAGTGGAGCGCGTCTTCGCGTCGCAGCACTTCATCCTGGGGGAACAGGGCCGGTCGTTCGAGCGAGAGATTTCCGAATTTTTGGGCGTCTCCCAGGCGGTGGCCGTGTCCTCCGGAACGGACGCTCTCCTCGTGGCGTTGATGGCACTCGGGATCGGACCGGGCGACGAAGTGGTGGTGCCCGCGTTCTCGTTCTTCGCCTCGGCAGGCGTTGTGTCGAGGCTGGGGGCGACGCCCGTGTTCGCCGACATCGAGGCCGCCGACTTCACGCTCGACCCCGCGAGCTTCGAATCGAAAATCACCGGCCGCACGAAAGCCGTGATGCCGGTTCATCTTTACGGGCGACCGGCCGACATGGGAGCGATCGGGGACATCGCCCGGCGCCGGGGGATCGCCGTCGTCGAGGACGCCTGCCAGGCGATCGGAGCGAAGTTCGAAGGCCGGCCCTGCGGCGCTCTCGGCGACGTGGCAGCCTTCTCCTTCTTTCCCACCAAGAATCTCGGCGCGGCGGGCGACGCGGGGCTCGTCACCACCGAGG
>JBOGJO010000277.1:0-1138 GCA_050747885.1 Thermoanaerobaculia bacterium | reverse complement strand
ATTACGGCCGGCACGTCTCAGTACGGGATGCAGACGTTCGACCAGTCGCTCTTCAGTCTCTACAAGTCGGGCCTGATCACGCTGGACGAGGCGCTCCGGCGCTCGTCGAATCCCAACGAGTTCCGCCTGAAGCTCCAGGGGATCCAGTCGACCTCGGACGTCGCTCAGGAGGAGATGGACGCCTCCCTCGAAGCGCCGAGCGAAGCCGACCCGATGTCGGAAAACTCGCCCTTCGACTTTTCGAATCAGCTTCCCGGCTCGAATCGATAGCGCCTGTGGGACCGAGACGCCCGCGGATCTCCCGCGCCGCTTCGGCCTCGTCGAGGGAGGAATGCCGAAAGAGGGCCTTTCGCCTTCTCTCCATCCGCTCTCGCTCCCGCGAGGAGCTCCGCAGGGCCCTGGAGCTGCGAGGTCACGAATCCGGAGCGATCGCGGAGACCCTCGACTCGCTCGAACGAGGGGGGCTCCTCAACGACCAGGCGGCGCTCGAGGCGTTTCTGCTCGACCGCGAGGACCGGTTCGGGAAGGAGCGCCTCCGCCATGAGCTGCGGCGCCGTGGTTTTCCCGCTGAGTCGATCGACCGGGCGCTTGCCGAGATCTCGGAAGACGACGAGCGGGCGCTCGCGGAAACGCTGCTTCGGCGGAGGTGGGACGAGCTCTCGAAACTGTCGCCGGAGAAGCGAAAGAAGAGGGTCTTCGACTTTCTGAATCGACGCGGCTTCCCGACCTCGCTGATCTTCGACTTGCTCGGAGAGGAAGGGGACAGCTAGGTTCCCTCGGAAGATTCGCTCGGCCTTGGTCAGGTCGACCCCAGCGCCGGCTCGGCAATCCTTCGCAGGGCGGGTCCTGTCACGGGACTCGCTCCACTTTTCCCGTCGCCGCGAGCCTGAGGACTTTGCTACACCCGCGTCGCGAGCGGCAAAAGGGAGTCTCGCCCCGTGCCACCCGCCCTTCGCGGAGAGAGCTGCCGGGCGCGTCAGCCCCGCGGACCCCTCGACAGCCTCGCTCAGGGGTTGGAGCCCCAACCCACGAGCGAGGCCCGGGAGCGGCGATCCGGGGCTGGGCCGCGGGGCGCAGGCGCTCGTTCGCAGGCCATGAGTGAGCCGCCCGAAGAACCACCTTTTCAGGTTCGTAAGGC
>JBOGJO010000276.1:0-5432 GCA_050747885.1 Thermoanaerobaculia bacterium | reverse complement strand
CTCAGGCTCAGAACGGCGACCGAGAGCGTCGCGGAGGCGCGCTGCCGGGCGTCTCTGCCGCGCGTCGCGAGGATCGCAGGGCAAATCGCAGCGATCACGAAGACCGACTGGTTCGAGAACCAGGGCGCCACGATGCCCGCCGCGATGAGCGCGATTCCGAAGGGATTCTCCGCCTCGAGTGTCCGAATCGCGAGCAGGGTGAGGAGCGTGGAGAACATCATGTCGAAGGAATACTGCTTCAGCTCGGTTCCATAGAACGTCAGGCCGGGAGCGAGCGCGAAGAGAATGCAGCCCCCCAGAAGGGCGGGCGGCGCGAGACGGCACTGCTCCAAAAGACGAAAGAACAGGAAGAGGCAGAAAATCGAAGCGGCGAGAGGAAGCACACGCAACGACAGCTCGCCGGCGCCGAGAAACCGGGCCATGATCTTTTCCAGCGCGAGAAAGCCGGGCGGGGCGCTCTGCTGGAATGCGAGCGGCCCTCGGATCAGCCTCGCGAGCGGAAAACTCTGGATATTTCGGGCCAACGCGAGCTCGTCGATCCAGAACGAAGGTCGGCCGAAATACTGGATCAGACGAAGCGCCGCGCCGAAGGCCAGGACGGCGACGCACAACGCGCGTTCGGATCGTTCGGGCACTCGAATTTCAAGATGATAGCGCCGTTTCGCAGCCTGCGCGGAGACGCGAAAAGCAGGTAAGCTCGCGGCGTGCGCGTCTCGGTCGTCGATTTTTTGAACGCCCGCCCGCTCGTGTGGGGGCTCTTGCGCAACCCGCCTCCCGGGTTCGAGGTTTCGCGGGACATGCCGTCGGTCTGCGCCGACCGCCTTCGCGACGGAAGCGCCGACGCCGGCCTGATTCCTTCGATCGAGTTGTGGCGAATTCCGGATCTCCAACGGGTCGCCGGCCTCGGGATCGCGGCAGACTCCGAAGTCCGTTCGGTCCTGCTCGTTTCGAACGTCTCGAGGGAGAAGATCCGCTCCGTACGGTTCGATCCCTCTTCGCGCACGTCCGCGGCGCTCGTGCGAGTCCTGCTCAAACGCCGCTACGGAATCACGGTGGAAAGCCGGGATGAGGGAGCGGATGCGGAGCTCATCATCGGCGATCCCGCGATGAAAGCGGACCTTCGAGGCCGGGTCGTGCTGGACCTCGCTTCCGAGTGGCGCAGCCTGACGGGGTTTCCGTTCGTATTTGCCGTCTGGGCGGCGCGCAAGGAGGCGTGGAGCGAGGAGCTTCGAAGTGCTCTCTTCGATTCGTATCGCGCGTCCGTCTGCGCGTTCGACGCGATGATCGACTCGGAGATCGAGGCGTTTCGGGACAATGCCGGCGCGAGGCTTTCCCGGGCGCTCGTCGAGGACTATCTTCGCCATTGCCTTCACTACGAGCTCACCGAGGCGGATGAAAACGGGCTGAACTTGTTTCGCTGCTGGGCGCGCGAAGACGGTTTGATAGGAGGAACGCCATGAGACTGGACGACCGGCCGGAGAGCGATCAGGTCGAAGACGAGCGGGGAGGCGGGGGAATCGGAGGCCGACACGTCGCGGGCGGCGGCCTGGGCATTCTCGTTCTCGCGGTCGTCATCGGGCTGCTCACCGGTCACAATCCCCTTCAGATCCTGCAATTGTTGACTTCTCCGTCGGCCTCGACCTCCGATTCCGGGCCGCCGGCCCCGACCCCAACCGGTCAGAACGCCGGGACGCAAGGGGAGGAGCCGGGCGTCGAGGACCCGGGAAAGAAGTTCGTCCGCGTCGTCCTTGCCGACACGGAGCAGACCTGGACGGAGATCTTTCGAGAGCACGAAAGGAGATACGAGCTTCCGAAGCTCGTTCTCTTCGACGGGTCCGTCGATTCCGGTTGCGGATTGACTTCGGCCGCCGTGGGTCCCTTTTACTGCCCCGAGGATTTCAAGGTGTACCTGGATCTGTCCTTCTTTCGGGAGCTGTCCCAGCGGTTCGGGGCCCCGGGCGACTTTGCGCGCGCTTATGTCATCGCCCACGAGGTCGGCCACCACGTCCAGAACGAGCTGGGCATCATGGCCCGCGCCGGAGGGGGAAGGCACGCTTCGATCGCGATCGAGCTTCAGGCCGATTGTCTCGCGGGCGTGTGGGGCAATCGGGGCGATCGGAAAGGGCTCCTGGAGCCGGGAGACGTCGAAGCGGGACTGAAGGCGGCGGCGGCGGTGGGAGACGACGCGCTCCAGAAAATGGCGACCGGCCGCGTCCAGCCGGAGTCATGGACGCACGGCTCCTCCGCGGATCGGGTCGCTTCGCTGCAGCGGGGGCTCTCCACGGGGGACCCGGAGGCGTGCCGGATGCCGGGGGCCGCTCAGCCCCTGTTTCGCTGAGCGGAGGTCTCGGACTCAATCGTCCGGGGCGGCTTGCGAATCACTTGTCCTGCGGTTCCTGGCGGATGAAGTGGCCCGTTTGCAGGTCGCGCAGGGCCTGTTCGATTTCCGCCCGGGTGTTCATGACGAACGGGCCGTAGCGCGCGATCGGCTCGTGGAGCGGTTTCGCCGCGGCGAGCAGAAACCGGCCTCCCGAAGGGCCGGCCGAAGCGGCCACGACGTCGCCGTCCCCGAAGATGACGAGGGAGGGCCCCCGGACCTCCCGTCTTCCGAAGACGACTTCGCCCTGGTCGACGTACGCGAACGCGGTGTGTCCGGCAGGGACGGCCTCCCGGAACGACGACCCGGGTGCCATCGCGACTTCGATGAATTTCGGATTGACCGCAAGACCCTCGACCGGGCCGACGAGCTTCCCGCCCGCGGCCTCGCCCGCGATGACGCGGATTTTCGCTCCTTCGTCGGTTTCGACCTCGCGAAGCTGGTCGGAGCGCAGGTCCCGGTACTTCGGCCGCGACATCTTTTCGGCGGCGGGGAGATTGAGCCAGAGCTGCAGTCCCGCGATCCCTTCCGGCTTCACCTGCGGCATTTCCTCGTGGAGGATTCCGCTTCCGGAGCTCATCCACTGGATGTCTCCCGTCCGAATCGCGCCCTGGTGTCCGAGGGAGTCGTGGTGCCGGACCTCGCCCCTGCGGATAAACGTGACGGTCTCGATTCCGCGGTGGGGGTGAAACGGAAAGCCCGGCTCGTAGTCCGCCGGATCGACGGATTCGAAGTGGTCGAGCAGCAGGAACGGGTCGAGATGGTCGAGCTCGGGCGTCGCGATCGACCTCACCAGGCGAACCCCCGCTCCTTCGACGACGGGCTGCGGGACGACGACTCTCGAAACGCTGCGAACGGACTCGGGGGACGTTCGGGCCATGGGGCCACCTCCGGACCCACCATATCGAACGTGTCAAGGGGTCATTTTTTGCTTGACAATCGGCGGGGTAGGGATAAATATTCATACTGATGAATAAGAATTCCACCGGCGACGCGTTGCGCCGGCGCGAGGAGTTGCTCAGGATTGTGGGGGAGGGCGCCGCGCGATCGCAGCGGGAGCTGCGGCGGGCCCTGCAGAGCCGGGGATTCCCGGCCGCCCAGCCAACTCTGTCCCGCGACCTGAAAGAGCTCGGCGTGGCGAAGGGGCCGAAGGGCTATCTCCTGCCCGCGTCTCCCTCGGGTGTCGCTTCGGTGCCCCTGCTTTCGCCGGACACGGTTTCCCTGCCGCAACGGCGGATGGAAAGGCTGGACCGGACGGTTCGGGAGTACGTTCTGTCCGCCGAAACGGCCGGATCCCTGCTCGTCCTGCGCACCCCGCCGGCGGACGCCCATCCGGTCGCGCGGGCGATCGACGAGGCCGGGCTGCCCGACATCGCCGGAACGATCTCCGGCGACGACACGATCTTCCTCGCCACGCGCTCGGCGGCCTGTGCCGCCAGGCTCGCCCGGAGATTTCGGTCGGCCATCGCGCCGGTTCCCCGCAGTCCGCGCCGCCTCCGGCGCAAGCGCGCCTAGCCAGGGCGTCTTTTTTCGAAAGATCGCACAGATGTTTGCAGAGAGCGTGAAATGTGTATCGGTGATTGGCGGCAGCGGCTATGCCGGCGGGGAGTTGTGCCGTCAGCTCGCGGGTCACCCGGGAGTCCGGTGGGCGGGAATCTTCTCGAGCTCCGAGGCGACGGCCGGACCGTTTTCGTCGCTCCACACCGGGATCGCCGGGCTTTCCGGGCCCGATGTCGTCGCGTATTCCCTTCCGAAGCTTCTCGACGGCGAGCCCGACATCGTGTTTCTCACGACGCCCGAAGACGTTTCCGCGCGCCTCGTCCCGGAGATCTTCGCGAATCGGCCGGCGACCCGTGTCGTCGATCTGTCGGGCGCGTTCCGGCTCTCCGAAAGCGGCGGTGCCGTGTACGGACTCACGGAGTGGTGCGGAGAGGAGCTCGAAAGCGCGTCTCTGGTGGCGAATCCGGGCTGCTACCCCACGTCGATTCTGCTCGCGCTGAAACCGCTGCACGGGCTTCTCGATCCCGCCTCGCCGATCATCTGCGACAGTCTGAGCGGGGTTTCGGGCGCGGGAAGAAAGAGCGACGCGGCTTTCTCTTTCACGGAGTTGTTCGCAAATTCAAGGGCGTACGGGGTCGGAACGCATCGGCACGTGCCCGAGATCCGCCGCCACCTCGGTCTCGAGGAGGGAGCGGAATTCGTCTTCGTACCCCACCTGCTTCCGGTCGAGCGCGGGATCCTCTCGACGATACACGTGAGCTTCTCGCGGGCGTTGACCGACGCCGATCTCGGGGAGCGATACGACTCCGTCTACCGCGGGCGGCCCTTCGTCCGCGTTCGGCCGGCCGGCGAGCTGCCGGATCTCAAGGCCGCCGTCGGCACGCCCCGGGCGGAGATCGGCTACTGCCTCCTTTCAGGGGGGAAACGGGCCGTGATCGTTTCGGTCCTCGACAACCTGCTCAAGGGCGCCGCTTCCCAGGCGGTGCAGAACTTCAATCGGATGGCCGGCTTTCGCGAAGACGAGGGGCTGCAGTGAAGCGGCAGAGGCCGACGGTCGTCAAACTGGGCGGCAGCCTCCTCGAAGACGGGCAACGGCGCCGGACCGCGCTTTCGGCGGTCGGCGAGTCGTGGAGCGCCGGCGAGCCTCTCGTCGTCGTCCACGGGGGCGGGAAGAAGCTTGACGCCCACCTTCAGGCGCTGGGAGTTCCGAAAAGGATTCACGAGGGGCTGCGCGTGACCGACGCGCGAACGCTGGAAGCGGCCGTGGGAATTCTCGCGGGCGTCGTGAACAAGTCGATCGTCTCCTGGCTTCGCGAGGCCGGAGTCCCGGCGGCGGGGATCTGCGGCGCCGACGGTGGATCGCTCGTCGCCCAACGACGCCTTCCGTCGAAGGGCGTCGACCTGGGATGGGTCGGCGGATCGGTCCGGGGGAGCTCGGAGCTCCTGGAAGCGATTCTTTCTGCGGGAATGCTTCCGGTCCTCGCGCCGATTGCGGCCGGCCGGTCGGGAGGCCTCCTGAATGTGAATGCCGATGAGGCCGCTGCCGCCGCGGCGG
>JBOGJO010000275.1:0-1238 GCA_050747885.1 Thermoanaerobaculia bacterium | reverse complement strand
GTTCATGCCGGGGACATCACGGGGCGGGAGATTCAGCGGGCGCTGGCCGCGGAGGTTTCGCGCCACCCAAACATACGGGTCCTCGACTGGCACATGGGGGTGGACCTAATCACGCTGAGCAAGTTCGGGGGTCCCGACTACTGCGTGGGCGCCTACGTGCTCGATGAAAAGAAGGGCACTGTCGAGACGATCCTCGCGCGCGCGACCATCCTGGCGACGGGCGGCGCGGGAAAGGTCTACCTCTACACGACGAATCCGGACGTCGCGACCGGCGATGGCGTGGCCATGGCCCACCGCGCGGGTGCCGAGGTCTCGAACATGGAATTTTATCAGTTCCATCCGACGTGCCTTTTCCAGCCGTCGGCGAAGAGCTTTCTCTTGAGCGAGGCGCTCAGAGGGGAAGGGGCGGTACTTCGGCTCCCGACCGGAGAGGCCTTCATGAAGCGGCACCACGAGATGGGCGATCTCGCGCCGCGCGACGTCGTGGCGCGGACCATCGATTACGAGATGAAGCGCACCGGCTCCGAGTGCGTCTTCCTCGACATCACTGCCAAGAGCCCGGATTTCGTCCGTGAGCGTTTCCCCAATCTCCACGCAGAGTGCCTCCGGTTCGGCTTCGACATGACGAAGGCGCCGATCCCCGTGGTCCCCGCGGCCCACTATATGTGCGGCGGAGTGACCTCGGATTTGCACGGACGAACCTCGCTCCCCGGACTCTGGGCGGTCGGGGAAACAGCGTGTACGGGGCTTCACGGCGCGAATCGTCTGGCGTCGAATTCGCTCCTTGAGGGGCTCGTGTTCGGTCGGCGCGCGGCACTCAAGCTGGAGCACGACATGGACCGGACGCTCGCCTGGCCCGTCCCGGACGTTCCGGACTGGGAAACGGGTTCCGCCGTACCGAGCGACGAGGCTGTCGTCGTGACGCACAACTGGGACGAGGTGCGGCGTCTGATGTGGAACTACGTGGGTATCGTCCGGAGCACGGCTCGCCTCGCGCGGGCGTCGCGCCGGGTTGCGCTCCTGGAAGAGGAGATCCGCGAGTATTACTGGAAGCATCTCGTGACGCGCGATCTCCTGGAGCTACGGAACATCGCCATCGTCGCCGAGCTCATCATCTCGTCGGCGGCGACCCGTCACGAGAGCCGCGGCCTGCATTTCACGATCGACTATCCGAGAACGGACGATCGTTGTCTCTCCGACACCGTGACGAAGCGCGGCGTCGCTCCGCACCTCCGCCG
>JBOGJO010000274.1:0-3234 GCA_050747885.1 Thermoanaerobaculia bacterium | reverse complement strand
TCCCGGGGGCTTGCCGAGAAGATCGTCGAAGCGTTCCGCCGGGACGGTCTTCCGGTCCACGCCTTTCAGCCGATCCGCGAAAGCGTGATCCGGTCGGGGCGTCAATGGGTTCCCGCCGTGATCCGGTACAACGAGGTTCCCGCCCGGGCACTCGTTGAAGTTTGCAATCTGAACAATTCGGAAGATCTCGCCCTCATCCAGACGCGCCGATACCGCGAAGAGGTGGCCCGGGGGATCGTCTCGGCGCTCTCCTCGTTCTACAACGGGGCGAGCGAAGAGAAACCCAAAGCGGCCCGGACGCGATCCCGCGGACGAGCGAAGCGCGGGAAATCCTCCCCGCGGACTTAAATGACGTTTCGGATTTCCGGGGGCTTTTCCGACAGAAACGCTTTCCAAGCCGCTTTTTCGGAAAGAAGCGCGTAGGTGGGGTCCTCGGCAAGGGCGGCGCGGTCGATTCGGCGAAGCTTCTCCTCTTCGCGAAGGCGGGCGATCGCCGTGGTTTCGTCCCCCTGGATCGCAGCGATTCGCGACGAGAGGTCGTACGGTTCCGGCCGGCCGGGGTCGAGAACGATCGCTTGCGCAAGGCACTGCTGCGCGGCCGGCCCGTCTCCTGTCCGCGCGAGGGCCGCGGCCTTGAGGACAAGCGACATGGGATCGGGAGCGGTGAGCGAGAGGTAACGGTCCCAGTCCTGGACCGCTTCGAGGTAGCTCTTCTTCTCGAACGCGATTCTCGCAAGCCCGGCCCACGCTCCGGGAGCCTCCCCGGGGGCCTCGAGGGCCCGTTCGTATTCGGCCGAGGCCTCGGGAAGGTGCCCCAGGTCCTCCGCGAGCCGCCCGAGAACGAAGTGGAGGGGCTGGGGAGAAGCGCCGGCGGCCGCGGCATCCCGGGCCTCCCTTCGCGCTTCATTCCAGTCGCGTGAGCTCACCGCGGTCTGGAACCTGTGGAGGGTCCGGTTGACGGCCGTCGTCTCTGCCGTCCGAATCTCCACGGGCTCGTTCCAGACCCGAGAAACCGCAAGGTACCCGTCGACGGCGAACAGTGTGGCCGGGACGGCCGCGACCGCGAGAATCACCCATCGCTGCGTTCCGTGCAGGCGCCGCAGGAAAATCGCCATCAGGACGACGACGGCGGCGAGGCCCGCCGCCCTCGGCATCGCGGCGCGTCGGGCTTCCGATCTCCGCTGCCTCCAGCGCGCGATGGGGCGCGGTCCCAGCGAATCGATGGCTTCCTGACGGATCGATCGCGAGGTGTCGGAAAGAACGATGTCTTCCAGGCGCCATTCGCCGTGCCGGAGCCGGAGTTTCCAATCGCTCTTGAGGTCTCCCGATGCGGACGGCATGAGAAGGCTGACGGTTGCCTGGCCCTCGCGCCCCGATGCGGCCAGCACGCGAACGACGGCCTTGGGATTCCTCGTCGTGGTGAAAGGCGCCGCCATCGCCACCACGAGGCGGTCGGAGATCTGGCGATTCTGGCGAGCCGTCAGACCGGAGAGGAAGGACGGGCCGACCGCGGATCCCACGAGCGAAAGCTCGTCGACGACCTCGCGCAACAAGAGGGAACGGCCCCGGGCAAGCGCGTTTGCGGTGTGAACGGCGACGGAGCTGGCTTCCTCGACTTCGGGGGCGCTGAGCCACGCCCCTTCCCCGGCGGCGGACGCCGCGAGCGAGAGCGCGATCAACGAGGCGCAGAGCTTTCCCTTCACGTCTGCCGATTATAAAATCGATTCATGAGGTGTGAACCATGAAGACCGCGATCCGGAACGCGCCGACGAACTCGGCCGTGTCGACGACGCCGATTCCGGGATCGAAGAAAGTCTACTCGGAAGCCCGGGACGGGCTTCGCGTGCCCTTCCGCGAGGTGGCGCTTTCGCCAACGCGGACCGCGTTGGGGGAGGTCAGGCCGAACCCTCCGGTTCGCCTTTACGACACGTCGGGGCCTTATACGGATCCGGCCTCCGAAATCGACGTCACGAAGGGATTGCCGCCCTCGAGAACGCGATGGATCGAAGATCGGGGGCCCTACGACCGGATCGCCGCGTCCTACCGATTCGTCCCCGGACACAGCGATCCCGACCTTCCTCTCCCGCCGCGGCGCGAAGTCCTTCGCCGCCGGGGAAACGCCACGCAGATGCACTTTGCGAGAAAGGGCACGGTCACTCCGGAGATGGAATTCGTCGCGATCCGCGAGAGTTGCTCGCCGGAGCTGGTGCGCGCCGAGGTGGCGCGCGGCCGCGCGATCATTCCCGCCAACATCAACCACCCGGAGCTCGAGCCGATGATCCTCGGAAGCCGCTTTCTCGTGAAGATCAACGCGAACATCGGCAATTCGTCGGTGTCGTCCTCGATCGAGGAAGAGGTCGAGAAGATGGCCTGGGCGATCCGCTGGGGGGCCGACACCGTGATGGACCTCTCGACGGGACGCAACATCCATGAGACGCGGGAATGGATTCTGCGCAACTCGCCCGTTCCGATCGGAACAGTCCCGATCTACCAGGCTCTCGAGAAAGTCGACGGGCGGGCCGAAGACCTCACGTGGGAGATCTACCGCGACACCATCATCGAGCAGGCGGAGCAGGGCGTCGATTATTTTACGGTGCATGCGGGCGTCCGGCTTCGCCACGTGCCGCTGACCGCGCGACGGTTGACCGGGATCGTGTCGCGCGGCGGCTCGATCATGGCGAAATGGTGTCTCGCCCACCACCGGGAGTCGTTTCTGTACGAGCGCTTCGGTGAGATCTGCGAGATTCTGAAGGCATTCGACGTCTCGTTTTCGCTGGGCGACGGGCTGCGCCCGGGGTCGACCGCCGATGCGAACGACGAAGCCCAGTTCGCGGAGCTCGAAACGCTCGGTGAGCTGACCAGGCAGGCCTGGGACCAGGACGTTCAGGTCATGATCGAAGGCCCCGGGCACGTGCCGATGCATCTCATCCGCGAGAACATGGAGCGCGAGCTCGCCGTCTGCCATGAGGCGCCGTTCTACACGCTCGGGCCCCTGACGACCGACGTGGCGCCGGGCTATGACCACATCACGTCCGCGATCGGCGCCGCGATGATCGGATGGATGGGGACCGCGATGCTCTGCTACGTGACGCCGAAAGAGCACCTGGGGCTGCCGGACAAAAAGGACGTGAAGGACGGTGTGATCGCGTACAAGATCGCCGCCCATGCCGCGGACCTTGCCAAGGGTCACCCCGGAGCGCGCGACTGGGACGACGCGCTTTCGAAAGCGCGATT
>JBOGJO010000273.1:0-11566 GCA_050747885.1 Thermoanaerobaculia bacterium | reverse complement strand
CATCGGGAGGCTCGCGTGGGCCGTGGCGCTCGTCGCCGCCGCCTTTTTTCTTCTCCAGGCCGTCTCCGAGCCGATGTGGGCCTGGGATTTCATCGCCATCTGGGGCTTCAAAGGAAAAACCCTTTTCCTGTCCGGCGGCCTGCCGTCCGGTTTTTTTCACGATTCCGATCTCGCGTTCGTTCATCCGTCCTATCCGTTGCTCCTTCCGGTCCTTTTCGCCGCGCTCTCGACACTCGCCGGAGGCTGGGATTCTCAAGCCCTCGCTCTCCTGTTTCCGGGATTCGAGATCGCGACACTCCTCGTCCTCTGGGGGTTCCTCCGGCGGCGCAACGGGCGGGGCGGCGCCGCGATCGGACTCGTTCTCACGGCGGGATTCTTCCCCCTTTACCAGAGCTTCCTCGTCGGTCTTGCGGAGATCCCGATGGCTCTCGGCTTCCTTCTGGCCTCGACCTCGCTGCTCGACGCCCTCGATCGCGACGGGCCGTTTCGGCCCCGGCCTCTGGCCCTGGCGGCTCTCTTCTGCTGCGCCCTCAAAACCGAAGGGATGGTGTTTCTTCTCCTCCTTGCCGCGACAACCGCGGTCGCCGGCCCGGTCCGTCGGCGCTCTTCCCGCCTTCGAGCCGCCTCGATTTTCGTTCTCGTCGTGCTCCTCCACTTTGGCGCCGCCCGGTTGCTTCACGGGCCCTCCCTCGACCCCAGGCTTGGAGGGTTGAAGGTCTTTTCCCGGGGATTTTCCGAACCGCTTCATCGACTTTCCGCGACCGCGAGCTACCTGCTTCGGACGGTCCTCGTCCGAGAATCTCCATTCCTTCTGGGCGTTGCCGCCATTCTTTGCCTGACGAGCGCCGCATCCGAGGACCTTCTCCTGTGGCCTCTGGCAGGAATCACAGCGCTCTACGCGGTGGCGCCGGTGGTTTCCACATGGTCCGATCCGACGGCGCTTTCTCGATCCAGCTTCGAGCGTGTCGTCTCTGCTCTCATGCCGGTGCTGTTCCTCGTTCTCGGCACGCGAATGTCGCCGGTTTTCGAGCGTTTTTCATTGCGATTTTCGAGGGGGCGGCTTACAATGAAGTGACACTCAGCTGTCGCGTTCGAGAGGATCAACGGCATGAATCCGCACCTCCCGCAACCCGAGGCGATCTTTCCAAGCCGCGCTCACTTCGTTGCCGCGGGCAAGCCCTCATTTTCGAAAATGGAGGATCCGATGAACCGAACCAGGCCGTTCGAAGCGCCCCGGTACGCCTTGCGCCATGGCAGCGCCGACAAGGTCCCTCAAACGCGATTTTCGGAATTGGGTGATTTCTTCGAGGTGGCCTGCCTCGACTGCGGAGCGGTCCTCTGCGTCGATTCGACGCTCCTCGCCGTCTCTCCTGAATTCGATTGCGCGGGCTGCGGCGAGGCGATCGCGCTCTCTCCCGAAGGGCGGGTTCGTCGAACCCTTCGAGCGGTCGGCAAGCCTTGAAGGTCGCCGCTCCCGAGCCCTTCCTTCAGGCGTCCCTCTTCCCGGGCCTCGAGGAAGAGGTCGTGATCTACCAGGCGCAGCGTCTCGCGGAAAAGATCGTCCGCCGATTCGTCGTGTCCCGGTTCCCCGGCGCCTTCTACCTGAAGGAAGTTCTCCCCCGCGGTGGCGTCTGCGAGTCGGTCGGGAGGGACGACCACGATCTTCGCAGGGCGCTGCTGACCCGCTGCGCGCCCGGTCGGGACAACATTCTTTTCGGCTGGACGGTTGCCTCCACGCCGCTCGAGAGCTACCGCCACGAGTGCTGCCTGTGGCACATCAAAGGCGGCGCATTCGGCCGGCTCGAGACGCGGGAGCACCCGGCTCCCCCTGCCGGGGACGAATGGGCGCCATGTCCCGAATGCGGGGAGGGCTCCGGCTCACCAGGCTCCCGGGCCGCCGACGCGCTAGAATCGGGGAATGTCGGCCCCCGATCATCTTCCTGACTACGACGCGATCGTCGTCGGCGCAGGGCCGGCGGGCTCGACATGCGCGCACCTGCTCGCGCGCGCGGGGAAGAAAGTCCTCGTGCTCGAGAAGGACGCTTTTCCGCGATTTCGGATCGGCGAATCGCTGCTCCCCTACTCCACCCCGATTTTCGCCCGACTCGGAGTGCTCGACGAGCTGAAGTCGAAATACCAGCACAAATACGGCGCGTACTTCAGCGAAGAAGGAAAAGAAGGCTCGCGAAAGGTCGTCTTCGCCCACGGCCTGACTCCCGGCTACGGCCTCGCGTTCCAGGCCAAGCGCGCGGAGCTCGATCAGATGTTGATCGACGCGGCGGCTCGCGCGGGAGCGGAAATCCGGTTTCAGTGGAAGGTGACGGCTTTCCAAAAACAGGACGGCCGCATCGAGGGCGTGCTTGCCCGGTCGCCTTCGGGAGAAACGCGCCGGATCTCCTCTCGCGTCGTCGTGGACGCGACCGGGCGTCAGGCCCTCGGCGCGCGCGGCGAGGGCGCGGCCGTTCCGGAGGACAAGCTGCGCCGCGGAGCCCTCTTCGCGCATTATCGAAACGTTCCGAGGGGGCCCGAGGAGAGTGAAGGCGACATCCGAATGGTCATTTTCGACAAGGGCTGGTGGTGGTTCATCCCCTTTTCCGACTCGACCTGGAGCATCGGGGTCGTGTCCGGGGAGATGCCCGCCGGAGCGAGCCTCGAAGACCGGTTCGACGCGCTCGTGGCGAGCACCCCGACGGTCCACACTCGGCTGTCGCGCTCCGAGAGGATCACGCCGGTGATGGCCGAGTCCGATTATTCGTATTCGGTTCGCTCGATCGTTGCCAACGGCTATCTCGCCATCGGCGACGCGGCAGGGTTTCTCGACCCGATCTTCTCGTCCGGAGTTTTCCTCGCGATGTCCACCGGCGAGAAGGCGGCCGACGAGATCTGCCGTATCCTCTCGCGCCGACCGACGGTGAGAGCCGCGGACCTGAAGCGCTACGAAAAGTTCGCGATGCGCGGTTTCAAGGAATTTCGAAAGTACGTCGTCGGCTTCTACAACCCGGGCTTCCGGGACCTCTTCTACCAGCGCCCCCCCCTGCGCCCGCTCTACACGGCCGTCACGAGCGTCCTGGCGGGAGGGGTTTTTGCCCGAAATCTTCCGCTCCGGTTCTGGAGCCGGACTTTCCTCTTCTTCGTAGGGCGTGAAATGCGACGGCGAGCGGCCGAGACCCTTCCATGAATGCCCGCCGAATTGCCCTGGCGAT
This sequence comes from Thermoanaerobaculia bacterium, assembly GCA_050747885.1. Taxonomy (GTDB): domain Bacteria; phylum Acidobacteriota; class Thermoanaerobaculia; order UBA5066; family DATFVB01; genus CAWEYG01. The sequence goes on along the minus strand of JBOGJO010000273.1, from coordinate 8,363 downwards.
CTGCTTCTCGGCGGCGATTGCCGCCGCGGCGCAATCCCCGTCGTTGTTCTCCGGGATCGTTTCCGACAGCGAGTGCGGCCTCGACCATGCGCGGATGAAAAAGCAGCATCATCTCCCCAACGATCTCATCTGCACGCGGGAGTGCTGCGAAAAATACAAGCAGGAATACGTCCTCGCGGACCATGCAACCGGCGAGGTCTACCAGATCGACGACCAGAAGGCCATCCGCCGCTTCGCGAATCGTCTCGTTCGGATCCTCGGGACGCTCGAGACAGAATCGGGGAAGATCCACCTCGCGAAGATCGAACCCGTCCGGTAGCACCGTTTTGTCATTCCCGCGAAAGCGGGAATCCACGGGCTCGTCTTTCGTCGGACCTCAGAGCGATCCCCGCTTGCGCGGGGATGACCGCTTCGCGGTCAGTCCCGCGCGACGAGGATCCCGATCAGAACCCCGAGGGCGATTCCGACGCCGAAGGAACCGAGCGCGACCCCCACGGAATGCTCGTCCGCGTACTCCTGGGCGCTCCCGGAAAGGCGATCCCACTCCTGGCCGATTCTTTCGCCCGCCATCCGGCTTCGCGATTTCGCCTCTTCCCAGAGCGAAGAGTCCTCTCCGCGGCCGGCCGGCCCCACGGGCGTTTCGGGATCTTCGAAGTCTTCCATGGGATCTCCCTTCTGAAGCGTCGATCTTATCGCGGCAGGCTCGGTATTCCGTCGGGAAGCCGCAGCGGCCACAGGAGTGGCATCCCCGGGTCGCTCCGGCTCGAAAAGTTGCGCTTCCCTCCCGGAACACCTCGCCTGCTCTCCGTGCGCCGCTTTGCGAACCTCGCGGGTCTCCGGTAGATTCCCGGAGTGAAATCTCGCCCCCTCATGACGATCTTCGCGATCGTGTTCATCGACCTCGTGGGGTTCGGGATCGTAATTCCTCTCCTGCCCCTCTACGCCGAGCGATATCACCCGTCGCCGTTGCAATTCGGCCTCCTCCTTTCCTCGTTCTCCGCCATGCAGTTTCTTTTCGCGCCCGTTCTGGGCCGCCTCTCCGACCGATTCGGCCGCAAGCCGGTTCTTCTCGTTTCTCTGGCGGGCTCGGTCGTCGGATACGTTCTCTTCGCCTTTGCCGGGTCGCTCGCGGCGCTCTTCGCCGCTCGGATCATCGATGGAATCTCGGGCGGAAACATCTCGACCGCGCAGGCCTACGTCGCCGACGTGACGCGTCCGGAGGACCGCGCGAAAGGAATGGGAGTGGTCGGAGCGGCGTTTGGCCTCGGGTTCATCCTCGGCCCCGCGATCGCCGGCGTGACCGTCGTGTGGGGCGCCGCCGCGCCGGGGCTCGCCGCGGCGGCGATGTCCGCCTGCGCCCTGCTCGCAACCCTGGTTTTTCTGCGCGAGCCCGAGCACGCGGGCCCGGCGAGGCAGGAACGGCGCGGAATCCTCCGGATCGTCCGGGACCGCCGCATTCTTCTCGTCCTGACCGTGTTTTTTCTGCTGACCTTTGCGTTCTCGAATTTCGAAGCGACGTTTTCGCAGTTCCTGCACGACAGGATGGGGGCGGCGCCGTCCGCGGTCGCGTTCTTTTTCGTGTACATCGGCGTGCTGATCTCTCTCGTTCAGGGAGGGGCGATCCGGCCGTTGTCCCGGCTCCTCGGCGAACGCCCGCTCGCGGTCGGCGGGATTCTGCTCGTCGCTCTCGGCCTGTTTCTCCTGCCCCTCGCGGGCACGAGGGGCAGGCTCGCGCTCGTCCTGATTCCCCTCACGCTGGGAATCGGCGCGGCGAATCCCTCTCTCTCGTCCTTTGTTTCCCGGCTCTCGGGCCGGGGGGAGCGCGGCGCCGTGCTCGGCGCATACCAGTCGATGTCGTCTTTGGGACGGATCCTCGGACCGCTCTGGGGCGAATTTGCCTACTTCCGCCTCGGCCCGGCGGGGCCCCAGTGGTCAGGGGCTCTCGTGGCGGCGTCGGCGGGCGCGCTCGCGCTGTGGGCCGTCTCGCCCGGCGCCCGGGCGCGGGAGGGCGCGTGAAAGTCAAAGTCGAGGTCCCCTATCGCGACATCGATGCGATGGGGCATCTCAACAACGCGGTTTATTTCAGCTATTGCGAATTCGCACGGCAAAAGTACTGGGACCGCGTCGTGGGGCTGAAATCCATTCTCGACATCGGATTCATCATGGCGAGCGCCTCGATCGACTACCGCCGTCCCGCCTACATGGGCGACGTCCTGGAAGTCGAAATCCACTGTACCCGCATGGGCGAAACGTCGTTCGATTTTTCCTATCGGCTCATTCGCGGCGAAGAAGTCGTCGCGGAGGCCCGCAGCACCCAGGTTCTGTGGGACTGGGACCGCGGCGCGAAGAGACCGTTCTCCGCGGACCTTCGAAAGAAGATCGAGCGGTGCGAGGCCGAGGGATGATCGCGCCTTCGCTCGAAACGGCGCTGAAGTCCTTCCCCGCGGACGAGCTCGGTTCGATCACCGCGATTCGAAGGGACCTTCACCGACACCCGGAGCTCGCGTTTGCCGAGACGCGCACGGCCGGAGTCATCGCCCGGGAGCTTCGCTCTTTCGGGCTCTCGCCGCGCGAGAGCGTCGGCAAGACCGGTCTCCTGTGCGACTTCGGCCGGTCCGACCCGCCGAGGTTGATGATTCGCGCCGACATGGACGGCCTCCCGCTGAACGAAGAGAGCGCCGTTCCCTACGCGTCGGAAGAGGCCGGCCGCATGCACGCGTGCGGCCACGACGGGCATGTCGCGATCGGCCTGGCGGTCGCCCGCCGACTCGTCGGGTCGCCCGCGGGAACGGGCATCCGATCGTTGTTCCAGCCCGCGGAAGAGCAGGGAGGCGGGGCCCACGCGATGGTCGGAGACGGCGCTCTCGAGGGCGTCGGCGCGGCGATCGGCATCCATCTCTGGAACCAGCTTCCGGTCGGAAAGATCGGCCTGGTCGCGGGCCCTCAAATGGCGGCCGTCGACGAATTCGAGATCGTCCTCTCGGGGCCCGGAGGGCACGGCGCCTCCCCTCACGAGACGGTCGACCCCATCGTGGGCGCGGCGCGCGTGGTCGAAGGGCTCCAGAGCGTCGTCGCGCGCGAGGTCTCCCCGTTTGATCCGGCCGTGGTCACGGTCGGATCGATTCATGGAGGGTCCGCCTTCAACATCATCCCGCGAGAAGTGCGCCTTCTCGGCACCGCCCGCTCGTTCTCCGAAGAAGCCTTTCGATCGATTCCCGAGAAAATCTCCCGCCTGGCCGAGGGCATTGCCGCCGCGCACGGCCTGTCGTGCCGCCTCGAATACCGGCGGATCAATCGGGCGACGGTCAACGACCGAAAGACAACGGCCATCGTGGTGGAAGCGGTCGAGAGCGTTCTCGGCGCGGGATCGATCGCCGAGGCCCGAACGATGGGAGGCGAGGACATGTCCGTGTACCTCGACCGGGTCCCGGGCTGCTTCTTTTTCGTCGGATCCGCTCCCGAAGGGCCTCATCGCGCCCACCACTCTCCCGTCTTCGATTTCGACGAGCGCGCCCTCGCGGTCGGCACGCTCGTCCTCGAAGCGGCGGCCCGGGCCGTCGCCCAACGTCTGACTGGCGCATGACCGTCGCCTTCCTCGCGGTGTATCTCGCGGCGATGCTGGCGATCGGCATCGCTTCGCGCCGGAAGGCGGCCGCCGGCGAGAGATCGTTCTATGTCGCGGACAGGGCCTACGGCCCCTGGCGCGGTTTCGTGGCCCTCGCTTCGACCACGACCGGAGGATCGGCGACGATTGTCTGCGCGGCTCTGGTCTACCGGAACGGCCTCGCCGGAGTCTGGCTCGATCTTTCCGGGGCGATCGGGCTGATCCTGCTCGGGACCTTCCTCGCGGGAAAAGTGCGCCGAACCGGCGCCCTCACACTACCGGAAATCGCGGGGCAGGTTTACGGACGGCACGCGCGCGGAGCCGCGGGCGCGCTCGTCGTCGTCGCCGAGGTCACCTGGTTTGCCCTTCTCACCGAGGCTTCGCAGACCGTCCTCACGGCCGCCCTGGGCGTTGCTCCCGTCCCCGCTCTTCTCGTCTCGGCGGCCGTCTTCATCGCGTACACGGCCATCGGCGGCCAGTACGCCGTGGTCGCAACCGACCTCGTGCAGTACTCCCTCATGGTGGCGGGAATCCTGATCGTCGGAACTCTCGCGAGCGCGCCGCATTTCCTGCCGGAACTGCCCGCCGCCGCGCGCACGTTTCCCGTGTCGCCGAGCCTGGGCTGGAAGGAAGTTTTCGGCTGGCTCGTGCTCATCGGGCTTCCGCACCTGGTCGGCGGCGACATCTATTCGAAGCTGCTGTCGTGCCGCGACGAACGGTCGGCGCGCCTCTCGGCGTTCGGAGCGGCTGCGTCGAAGGTGGCCTTCGGCGCCTCGGTTGCCGCGATTGCCCTCGGCGCGCGCGCGGCGGGCCTCGCCCGGGCCGACCCCTCCCAGGCGCTGCCGGCCGCCCTTTCCGCGTTCGCCCCGGGCGCTCTGGGCTCCTTTGTCATGGTCGCCCTGCTCGCGACCATGCAATCCTCCGCGGATTCCGTCCTTCTCACCGCCGCATCGGCTTCGACGCGCGACGTGGCGCCCCTGCTGGGCTTGCGGACGAATTTCCGCGCGGCCCGGGTGCTGGTGCCCGTGTACGGCGCGCTCGGGCTCCTCGTCGCGCTGGGGATGCGTGAAATCATCGAGACCCTCAAGCTCGGTTACTCGATTTTCGCGGCGGGGATGATCCTGCCGATTCTTTTTGGATTCTTCCCGGCCCTCTGGGTCCCTCCCCGCGACGCGGTTGCGGCCATGGTCGCGGGCGGCACGGTCGCGCTGCTCGGAAGGTTCTTCCCGGGATTGGTCTTCGGCCTCGATCCGGTGGTCGCGGGAGCCTCAACGAATCTCGCGCTGTTGCTCTTTGGAATCGGGCGCTCGCGCGCGAAAGGGCGCTGCCGGGGCGATTACGGGTTGGGCTAGAATCTTTCGATCCATGAAGGAGTTGTCGCTGCGACTGACGGTCCTGCCGCTCGTTCTCGGCGTCCTCGGGGTTCTCGGCGCGGGGTGCTCCGGTCAGGCGCCGCTTCGACTTCCGTTTCAGGGCCTCTCCTCCAATTCCGTTCACCGCTTCTTTCCCGACCTCGACGGAAGGGAAAACGCCATCCGGTACGGCCGATGGAGGGCCTTCGAGAACGCCTGGACCCGCGGGATCCGCCGCGAGCTCGATGGAGCGCTCGAGGGCTCGCTCCTCGCGGCGATCCACCGCCTTCCCGACTTTCCGCCCGACGCCACGCTGAGCGCTCCGAGATTCTCGCGCGAGGCGCCCCGGGCGTTTTCCGCGATCCTCCAGGCCGATCGCCTCGAGCGGGAGGTCGCCGACGCCCTCGCCGCGACCGACGCGTCCGCGACGAACACGAAAGTCCGCATCGAGAGGAGCCTGACGGCCTATCGACGCGCCCGATTCGCGCTGTCCGAGCCCGGACCCGCCGCGGCCGATGCGATGCCGGGCGCATTCCGGACGGCGAAACTCCTGCAGGAAGGCGACTGGCTGTTCGCCCGGTCGGCGGAAGACCTCGCGGCCACGAGCTTTCGCGAGCAGCGCTGGAAGGTCAAGGCAAGCGTCGATCGCTTCGACCGCGAAATCGTGGCGCTCCCGGATTCGCCCGAATCCTTCTGGTACACGCGCTTCGCTCCGACTTTCACGGAAACCTATCCGCTCGTGGCCTCCGCTCTCGATCGGGCGACACATTTTCGGATCGACGTCTTTCGAGCTCTCACTCCGGCGGAGCCGGCAAGCCGGCGCGAGGGGCTGAAGGCGGTCGAGCGGGCGTACGGCCTCCGATGAAGAAAATCCCACCGCTCGCGGCGTCGCTGTCCCTCGCGCTCCTTGCCGTCGCCATGGCCCCCGGCGCCGGACTCGCCCAGGAAATCTCGAACCTGGAGGCGGGTAGGCCGGTCACCCTCGAAGACCCGGTACCGGTTTCCCCCGGATCGTATTCGGGCTCGTTCGACTACGCCTACGCCGTTCGTTACGACCACGTCGACTACGCGGGCCCCGGGTTTTCGCTCGTCTACGGTTTTGCTCCCGGGTTCGAGATCGGCGGAGAAACGCGTCTGCTCACCAACCCGCGCCTGAATTCCCGGCGTGGAATCGGATCCGGAGATCTCGACCTCCACGTTTTGGGGGAAGTCGTCGGCGAAAGTGAAGGACGCCCCGGAATCGCCCTTCGGCTCGACGCGCTGCTCGCGACCGGCTTCGCGTCGCACGGAACGAATTTCGTTCCCGAGCTGCTCCTCTCGAAATCGTTCGATACTTTTCGGATCTTTGGCAATTTCAGCTCGACCTACATCGGAAGCACGCGTCCCGGCGAGCGCCGCAACCGTGTCTCGGCCGTCGTCGGAATCGCCGCGCCGCCCGGCGGGGGCTGGAACACCGACACGCTCGCCCTCGTGGACGTCTACGCGCGTCAGAGCGTCGAGGCGGACGGAAAAACCACCGTGGGAGCCGAGCTCGGAGTGAAACGCCGGATCGGAATGCAGACGATCTTCTATGCGGGGATGCTCTCCGAGGTCGCGGGCGAACGGACGCGCATTCGTTATCGCGGCCTGCTCGGGCTCACGCACTCGTTCTGACGACCACCGCGGCCGATGTCATTGCGAGGAGCCGCGCGACGAAGCAATCTGACCCCGGGGCAGATCGCCGCGGCGCTTCGCGCCTCGCGATGACAGCAACGCACCTTGTCACTTCCTCCCGAGGAGCAGCCAGAGGAGAGCCCCGAGCATGGGGAAACAGACGACCAGAACGATCCAGAGAGTCTTTCGCAGCGTCGATTTCGAGCTCTCCACGACCTGAACGATGCAGAGGATGTCGGCGATCAGGACGAAAAGCCCGATGCATCCCGTCGTTTGCCCGAATACCAGAGCCAGCATCGCTTCTCCTGTTCCCGGCGTGAGGCCGGATTTTCGGATATCCTACCGCGGCCCGAATTCGCAGGAGAAGAAATGATTCGCGAAATGCTTTCCGCCGAAAACCAGGATTGGATCGCCCGCGCGAAAGAGTGCGCGCAGAAGTACGTCGCCCCGCACGCGGCCGAATGGGACCGCACGGCCGAATATCCGTGGTCCGCCGTCGAAGGCCTCAAGAAGTTCGACCTCTTCAAGGTCTGGATTCCGAAAGAATACGGCGGAGCCGGCGGCGGGGTCCTGAACCTGTGCCTGGTCGTCGAGGAGCTTTCGAAGGTGTGCGGCGGATTCGGAGTTCTTTACGCCGTCAACTCGCTCGGGTCCTTCCCGATCATCCTCGGCGGGACCGAAGAGCAGAAACAGAAGTGGCTTCCGAAGATCGCGTCCGGGGAGAAGCTGATCGCGTTCGGCCTCTCGGAAAAGAAGTCCGGCTCGGACGCCGGCTCGCTGTCGTGCAAGGCCGAGAAGCAGGCTGACGGCTCGTTCCTCGTCAACGGCGACAAGAAATGGAACACGAACGGCAACGCCGCGTCGCTCTACACCGTCTATGCTTCAACGAACGCGGAAAGGGGCTCGCGCGGCATCACGGCGTTTCTCGTCGAAAAAGGGCATCCCGGATTCCGAATCGGCAAGAAAGAAGACCTCATGGGGATCCGCTGCGTCCCCGTGCACGAGCTGCACTTCGAGAACTGTTCCCTCCCCGCCGACCAGGTCCTCGGGGGGAAGGAAGGCGGCGGATTCGGAAACGCCATGATGACCCTCGACCGGGCGCGGCCCGCCGTGGCTGCCCAGGCGCTCGGGCTCGCGCAGGGTGCGCTCGACCTCGCGATCCAGTACACGCGCGACCGCCAGCAGTTCGGCCAGTCCGTGGCGTCGTTTCAGGGAATCCAGTGGATGCTCGCCGACATGGCCACACGCATCGAGGCCGCGCGGCAGCTCATTTACGCGGCAGCCTCGGCGATCGACGCCGGCGTGAAGAACTTCACGAAATACTCCGCCATGTGCAAAGTCTTCGGCACCGACGTGGCGATGGAAGTCACGACCAACGCCGTCCAGCTCTTCGGCGGCTACGGCTACTGCAAGGACTACCCGATCGAGAAGTACATGCGCGACGCGAAGATCACGCAAATCTACGAAGGCACGAACCAGATTCAGCGCGTGGTCATCGCCAAGCACCTGCTCAAATGAATTCTGCCGGCGGTAATCCCGCCGCCTGAGGAGCATTAGTGCTGATCATCACGGCGTTCGTTCAGTGAGTGACGTGAGCGCCGAGACATCGACAACCCTGCGTTGCAAATGTAGGTATCTGAACGTCGCCGAACGGCGAGTTTGTGGTGTTGACGTCACCACTCTGGACATGCTGGCGCACCTATCATTCCGGCAGAAAGCGGATTAGGTTTGATTCGCGCCATAACCGAAGAAGT
>JBOGJO010000272.1:0-17845 GCA_050747885.1 Thermoanaerobaculia bacterium | reverse complement strand
GGATTGACCGGACGGTTGTCCAGCCGGACTTCGTAGTGAAGGTGAGGTCCCGTCGAGCGCCCGGTCGTCCCGACGACTCCGATGGCGTCTCCCCGGGTCACGTGCTGGCCTTCGATCACTCGGATTTCATCCAGGTGGCCGTAGAGAGTGCGGATGCCCATTCCGTGCGCGATCTCGACACAGCGGCCGTAGCCGTTTTCCCAGCCGGCTCTCACGACGGTTCCGTCCGCCGATGCCGCGACCGGGTGGCCCCGCTGGCTGGAGATGTCGAGGCCCGTGTGGAACGCGGGCTCGTCGGTGAACGGATCGCTCCGCTCCCCGAATCCGCAGGTGATGAGCCCGTGGACGGGCTCGATCGAAGGCGTCCCCGCGAGAAGGCTGTTCTGGCGCGCGATCGACTTCTCGAGAAGGGCCAGCCTGTCTCCCAGGGACTTTCCGCGCCCCACGAGGTCGAAAGCGTTGCTCTCGCCCTCGGGAAGCGCGCCGCCGACGCCGCCGCGGCCGGAATCGGCGACGGTCGGCATTCCGGCCACGATCGCAAGTCGCCGCGTCCGCTCTTCGAAATCGTCGAGTTTCTTGGAAAGCAGCGACAGACGGGTCGTCATCTTCTCCGCGCTCGACTTGAGCCGCTCGTTTTCGACGAGCGTGCGGCGGTACTGGCGATCTTTGCGGGCGGAAAGGAAGAAAAGGGTGGTGAAGGTGACGGCCGTGAGGAGGAGGAGGGAAGCGGCCCCGGCAATGCTCCAGAGAAGGCGGCTCGACACCTTCAGCTTCCGGAACCTGGCCCGGGCGTGGGGAACGAAAATGATCGTGTTGTACTTCCGGGCCATTGTTCGAGTCTCCTCCCCCGCGAGAGTCGATTTTTCGGGATATGGCGGTCCGGGCTTTAGCTTCGGCAGTATACCCCCGTGAAATCGACTGTCAACCTCAAACTTGCGCATCGGGAACGATCCGGTCGAGGGCGCGATAGCCGATGGCTTCCGCGGCGTGAGGAGCCTCAACTCGTTCGGAATCAGAGAGATCGGCGATCGTCCGGGAGACTTTGAGGGCGCGATGGATGGCCCGGGCCGACAGGCTCATCTTTCGCGACGCGAATTCGAAGATGGCGACGGCCTCCGACGACGGGGAGGCCAGTTTTCTGAGGGATGCGGCCGGGATCTCCGCGTTGCAGGAGGCGATCCGGTCCGGAAGCCGGGCCCCCGCGAGGGCTCTCGCACGCACCACGCGCTCGCGGATCGCCGCGGAAGACTCTCCGACCCGGCCCGAATCGAGATCCCGGAAGGGGACGGCCGGCACGCGGACGTGCAGGTCGATTCGGTCGAGCAACGGGCCCGAGATTTTCCACCGGTACCGCGCGACGGCATTGAGCGAGCACCGGCACGCGCGGCGGGGATCGCCGAGGTATCCGCAGGGACACGGATTCATCGCCCCGATGAGCTGAAATTGCGCCGGAAAGACGCTCGCGCCGCTGGCCCGCGCGATCGTCACCCGCTTCTCCTCGAGCGGCTGCCGGATGACTTCCAGGGCGTCCCGATGGAATTCCGGCAGCTCGTCGAGGAACAGCACGCCCCGGTGGGCGAGAGAGATTTCGCCGGGCCTGGGATGCGGTCCGCCGCCGATCAGGCCCGCGAAGGAGACCGTGTGGTGCGGGGAGCGAAACGGCCGTTCCGTCAGAAGGCCCGTTCCCGGGCGCAGCGTCCCGGCGAGAGAATGCACCCGAGTGGCCTCGATGGCCTCTTCGCGCGTCCAGGGGGGAAGGATCGTCGTGAGGCGGCGGGCGAGCATCGTCTTTCCCGAGCCCGGCGGACCGAACAGGAGGATGTTGTGGCCGCCCGCCGCGGCGATTTCGAGGGCGCGTTTGGCGACCGCTTGCCCCGAGACGTCGCGAAAGTCGTCCCGGAACTCCACGGCCGACGGATCGAGATCGCCAACCGGCTCCGGCGCGAGGGGAGCGTCCCCGCGGAGATGCGCCACCGCCGACGGGAGCGACCCCACCCCGATGACGCAGATCTTCGACACGAGGGCGGCTTCCTTTGCGTTCTCGCACGGGACGAGCAGCTCGTCGAACTTGCCCTCGGCGGCCGCCGCCGCGATGGAGAGGGCGCCTCGGACGGGCCGAACGGTTCCGTCGAGTGCGAGCTCCCCGACCACCACGCGGCGTTTCCCGTCGGCCGGAAGGATCCCGGACGTCGACAGCAGGGCGACGGCCACCGCAAGGTCGAGCGCCGAACCCTCCTTCTTCCAGTCCGCCGGCGCGAGGTTGATCGTCACGGCCCGGGGCGGGAAGTCGTAACCGCAGTTGCGAACGGCCGCACGAACTCTCTCGCGGCTCTCGCGCACCGCGGCGTCGGGAAGCCCCACGATCGAGAACGTCGGAAGTCCCTGGGAGACGTCCGCCTCGACGTCGAGAATCCGGGCGTCGGCCCCGTCGATGGCGGCGGAATGGACACAGGACAGCATGGCTCCTCCTCCGAAAGGCCGGAGAACGAACCGACGCGAATTTTTCGGTGAGGACGGAGGAGAGTTTAGCGGAGTCGGTGGGGAATCACAAGCGGAGGCCCCGAGCGGGCCGGCCGCGAGTCAGGGATTCGCGGGCGAGAGGCTCAGGTGATCCCCCGGCTGGATCGCGTTGCTCGCGTCGAGCCGGTTCCATTCGCGGAGCTTCTGGACGGTCGTGTGGTGGGACGTGGCGATTGAGTACAGGGTGTCGCCCTTCCGGACGCTGTAGGCGGCCCTCCGCTCGCCCCCGGCATCGGCCGCCGCCGCCGTCCGGCGGGGCTCATGCCGTTTTCTTTCCCTCGACGATGCCTGCCGCTCGGGGATCACGAGCATCCGCCTCGGAGCCAGGCGCGCGCGGGTGCTCAGGTCGTTCGCTTCGGCGAGCGACGCGACCGAGACCCCGTACCGGCGCGCCACACGCGCCAGCGTTTCACCCTTTCGAACCCGGTGCTGGCGAAGGGCCGGAACGGGTGCCGCGGGAACCATCCCGATTCGCTCCGCGACGACCGCGGCGGCGCCGCTGGGGACGCGAAGCTCGTAACCCGAAGGCGTTTTCGGAGTCGTCGAGCCCCGCAGCTCGGGGTTCAACTCCCGGAGATCTGCCGCATCGAGACGGCAGGTCCGGGCCAGGCGCTGGATGTTGACGGGTTTGTTCAGGCGGACCGTCTCGAACGAGACCGGCGGCTCGGCTTCGACGTGGAATCCGTAGTGGGACTGGTTCTTGGCGATCAGGGCCGCGGCGATCACCGAAGGCACGTACAGCCGCGTTTCTTTCGGAATGGCCCCGAGCCGGCAGAGGTCCCAATACGTCTCGGCGCCGGTCCGGGCGATGGCCCGCGCAATCCGGCCCTCACCCGCGTCATAGGCGGCCATCGCGAGGTACCAGTCGTTGAAAATTTCGTGGAGGTCCTTGAAATAGCCCGCGGCCGCCTCCGTCGCCTTCACGGGATCGGACCGCTCGTCGACGACGGCGGTTCGTCGCAGGCCGTATCGGCGGCCCGTGGCCCCGATGAATTGCCACACGCCCTGCGCTCGCGCGCGAGAATGGGCGCGCGTCTTGAACGACGACTCGATCATGGCCACATACGCGAGGTCTTTCGGGAGCCCCTCGCGTTCGAGAACGCCCCGGATCATCGGCATGTAGCGCCCCGCGCGTTGAAGCCCCTCTTCGAACCGCCGCCGAACGCCGGGCCGAGAGGTAAAGCTCGCCACCATGTTCAGGACCTGTTCATTGACCGTCACCGGCAGGTCGAAATCGGAAGTCCGGTCGTCGCTCTTGACCTCTTCCCGGGCAAGGGCGACTTCCGCGGGAGAATTCTGGCCCGAGACGCCGACCAGCTCGTCGGGGGTCTCGCGGGCTTCCGGCGCGTCGGCTTCGCCCGCCGATTCGGCCATCGCCTCGTACCGCCGGATGCTCTCGTAGAGCGACGTCGAAAACTCGGTCACATCGGCCGCCTCGGGACGCGGCCCGGCGGGAGGGACCACGGCGTTGAGGGCCAGCTGGAATTGCGCCTCTGCGCAGTCGAAGTCTCCGGAGAGAGCGGCCTTCTTGCCGGAGTAGAACAGGTCGCTGGACCGCTCGATCAGGGACGGGCCCGGCGGAAACGCGGTCGCCTTCGCAACCGAGAGGGCGGGGCGTGCTGCCGGAGCGCACGACAACATTCCGATCGAAAGCAGACACGCTGCCGCCGGGAAGAGAGCGCGGGAAAGGAAAGGCCGACGGGGCCGCACCGGAAATTTGTAGCAGAACCCCACGCCCCGGGTCAACGCCAAAATGCTATTTTCCGTTCACGTGGAGCTTCAGCGAGACGAGAAGCCGTTCCACGTCTTTCATGTCGTTGAGGTCGATCTCGTAAATTCGCTCCTCCCCGATCGTCTTGTTCTTCGGATCGTCCAGGCGCAGCGAGACAATGACCCGGCTCGCACGGCCGAGATCTCTTTTCTTCATGTCGATCTCGACGAGACGCTGGATTTCCTTGCGATGGTTGTTCGAACGCGAGGCCAGGAGGTCGTCGATCGAGATCTCGCTCGCCGTCTGCCGGCGGGGGGCGCTCGCTTCGGGCATCGGCTTGAGGGTCGCGTTCTTGCGAAGCTTTTCGAGCTCGGAAAGGATGTCCACGTTGGAGCGCACTTTCACGTGTTTGACGACGTCTCCCGTGGAGGGCACGGCGGCCCGGTCGAACTCGACCCGAACGGACTCCTCTGGCGCCGCGTCCGGGCGGTCCGCGGGCGGAGGATCTTCTCCGGGCGGGGGCGCGTCGTCGGCGGGGGAGAGGAACTCGATTGCGGAATCCGACAGGTCGTCGTCCTTCGGCATCGCCTCGGGAACGATTTCTCCGATCGCGTCCACGGTTTCGGCGCTTTCGAAAAATCCGTCGGATTCGATTTGCTCCGCCAGGGCGCTTGCCGCGGCCTCCGCGTCCGCGCGCAGGTCCGACAGCGAGATTCTCGGCTCTTCCACGGGCTCGGCCGGCGCTTCCGGGACGAGGTCAGGGGCCGGGGACGCCGCGCGGCCCGCGGACGGTCGGGGCGATGGGCGATCCTCGCCCATCATCTTGCGCTTGAGCGATTTGAGGGTGAGCTTCGAGATCTCCTTCAGCGTTTCGAAGACGCCGTCCCCTCGCAGCGCGCTCGCCTCGAGGTGCGAGAATTGATTCGACGGGTCGAGTGCGTCGATCAGTTCCGGCAGCGGGAGGATGTTGGAGAGATCCCGCTTGTTGAATTGAAGCACGAGAGGGATGTCGCTGGAGGTCAGCCCGATCTCCTGAAGATTGGATTCCATGTTTTGAAAACTCTCGACGTTGGCGTCCTTCATCGCGCGCTGGGAGTCCGCGACGAAGACGATGCCATCGACGCCTCGGAGGACCAGCTTTCGGGTCGTGTTGTAAAAGACCTGCCCCGGGACGGTATAAAGCTGAAGCCGGGTCTTGAAGCCCCCGATGATGCCGACGTCGATCGGAAGCAGGTCGAAAAAAAGAGTGCGGTCGGTCTCGGTTTCGAGAGAGATCATTTCTCCACGCGAGTTCGGGGCCGTCTTCCCGTAAATGTGGTGGAGGTTCGTGGTTTTTCCACAGAGACCCGGGCCGTAATAAACGACCTTGGCGGCCATCTGCATCGTGGCATAGTTGAAAAAAACCATCGAAACTCTTTCTCCAGCGAGAAGTTGAGTCGTCCCAGGTATTTTAGTGTCGCCCGGAATGCCGGTCAACGAGGATTAAGCCCCGATAGGCTCTCGCGAGCTCCTCATACAATCGCCGGAGCCCCGGCCGGGCCGCGAGCGCCCTCCGGTGGAGCCGCAGCGTCGCGCGATCGCCGCGGGCAAGCGGTCCCGTCGCCCCGGACGGAAATCCGAGCTTTTGGACGTTCTCGGCCGCCGATGCCGCCAGCGCGGCGAAACCCCGAAGAGCATCCGGCATCGGCAGGCCCGCCTCGGCGGCGGCGCGCGAGGCGGCTGCGATGAGCGACGCCGTGCCCCCGGCGGCGAGGGTGGCTGCGGCGTGGTACAGCGGCTTCGAACCGGCCGAGACGTTCCAGGGAATCGCCCCGATTTCCCGCGCGAGCCGTCTCGCGTCCCGAATCGCCGCGGGATCGCCTTCGACGGCGACGAGGCAATCCCGCAGGTTCTCGGAGCGCTTTCCGGAAAAGCTCCGGAGGGGGTGAAAGGATGCCGTTTTCGAGCCCGCTCTCGCAAACGGGGCGAGGGCGGAAGAGTCGAGCGCGCCGGACAGATGGATCGCGAGTCGGCCGCGCGTCCCCCCCCGCGCGAGGCGCCGGCTCTCGCCCCGGATCGCGTCGTCGGGAACCGCGAGGGCGATCAAATCGAAGCTCCGGCGAGGGGACGATCCGCGCTCGAGGCGCACCACCGAATGGCCGGCCGCTCGAAGGGAATTGCGCAGCGCCTTTCCGGCCCTTCCGAGGCCGAGGATCGCGACTCGGAGACGCCGCGCCGGGGCCGGTCTTGTTCTGAATCGGCTCGACATGTGGGTTAAGCTTGAAATCTAGCACGACAAGGAGAACCCGGGTGCAATCCGCCGCAAGACCGAAGGAACCGATGGACGAGAGGGCCCGCGACGTCATGCGGGAAATCATCCGGATCCACGCGGAGACGGGGCGCCCCGTCTCGTCCCGGTCCCTCGCGAAGCTCACGAAGTTCCACAGCTCGGCCGCCACGCTGCGCAACCTCATGGCGGATCTGACCGACGCGGGCTACCTGACGCAGCCGCACACCTCGGCGGGACGGGTGCCGACCGACAAGGGATACCGCCACTATGTGCGGAGCCTCATGAAGCCGAAGGACCTCAGCCCGAACACGAAGGAGCTCGTGGCGCTCGATCTCTCGGGAGCGGGCCACGATCCGAACCTGCTCTATCCCGCCGTCTCGAAGCTGCTGTCGCGCCTCTCCGGCGAGGTCGGAATCGTCGTGGCGCCCGACGCGCGGCACTCGGTCGTCCGGGAGCTCAAGTTCGTGCCGATCGGCCGGGACAAGGCGCTCGCGATCCAGGTCGGAGAGGGGGACCTCGTCTTCACGCGCCTGATCGACACCGGCGGGAGGCTCGATGGCGCGGCGCTCGAGCACGCCGGGAGGAAATTGACGGCCGAATTCGGGGGCTCCACGCTCGTGGCGATGCGCAATCGCGTGACGCTGGCGATGCAGGAGGAAAGGGCAAGGTTCGACCGGGCCCTCTTCGACACGCTGGAGCTGGCCCGCCGGGCCCTGGCCGCGTCCGATCAAAACGACGTGTACACGGAGGGCGCGCGGCTGCTGCTGGACCGGCCGGAATTCGCCCACCCCGAGAGCATCAAGCGCGTGTATCAGGCCTTCGAAGAGAGGGCGAATCTCGTCGAGCTGCTCGACCGGTGCCTCGAGGGGGACGGTCCCCGCATCGTGATCGGGTCCGAAAGCCACCTCACTTCGGGAAAGCCGATCTCGGCGGTGGTGACCCGCTACGGCGGGGAGAACCGCCCGCAGGGAGTTCTCGGGATCATCGGGTCGCTCCGAATGTCTTATCCGAAGGTCGTTCCGCTGGTAGAATTTCTGGGTCGGACCCTCTCCGATCGGTTGGAAGAGGGAGCCGAAGGAGGGGAGTCGCGAAATGACCGATCGCCGGGATCGTCCTGAGCCGGGGGAGCGCGAAGACGATTCGCCGCAGGACGATGTCGTGATCGTCGAGCCCCCGACCGAGTCGCTCGAGGAGATCCTCTCGCAGCACGAGGCCGAGCAGTCCGCCTCGGGCACGGAGAGCCTCCGCGCGAGACTCGAGGCCTCCGAGGGTCAGATTCAGGATCTCAAGGATGCGCAGCTTCGGAAGCTGGCGGAGTTCGAGAACTTCAAAAAGCGAACCGAGAGGGAGAAGACCGACTACTTTCGCTTCGCGCTCGCGGACTTCTTCCGGGACCTGCTCCCCGTCCTGGACAACTTCGAACGGGCGCTCGCCCACAGCGATTCCGCCGACGACGAGTACCGTCAGGGGGTTGCGCTGATTTATCGCCAGCTCACCGACGCGTTGAAGAAACGCGGGTTGACCGAGGTCGAAAGTGACGGGCCGTTTGATCCCAATATCCACGAAGCGGTGGCGCGCGGGGTGAGTGTCGACAAGCCGCCGAACACGATTCTTCAGGTCCTTCAGAAGGGCTACTACCTGAACGACCGGCTGTTGCGACCGGCTTTCGTCAAGGTCGCGGCGCCGCCGACCCACGACGAGAGCTGATGGGACGCATTCTCGGAATCGACCTCGGCACGACAAACTCCTGCGTGGCGGTGCTTGAGCTCCAGCACCCCTCGGTTCTCGCGAACCGCGAAGGCGCGAGGACGACCCCGTCGGTCGTGGGGCTGACGGAGGACGGGGAGCGGCTCGTCGGCCAGATCGCGAAACGGCAGGCGATCACGAATCCGGTCAACACGATCTTCGCGACGAAACGCCTGATCGGCCGGAAGTTCAAGGCCGAAGAAGTCGCCCGGGCGCGCGAGGTTCTTCCCTACGAGATCGCCGAGGGCGCCAACGGCGACGTGAAAATCCGCGTGAGGGGGCGCGACTACAGCCCGGAGGAAATCAGCGCTTTCGTCCTCGCCGAGTTGAAGCAGTTCGCGGAGGACTCCCTGGGAGAGGACGTCACCGAGGCGATCATCACCGTGCCCGCGTACTTCGACGATGCTCAGCGGCAGGCCACGCGCGACGCGGGCCGGCTCGCCGGTCTCGAGGTGCGGCGCATCATCAACGAGCCGACCGCCGCCGCGCTGGCCTACGGCGTCGATCGCAAGGGGAGCGAGACTGTCGCGGTCTACGACCTCGGAGGCGGCACGTTCGACGTTTCCATCCTTCAACTCGGCGACGGAATTTACGAGGTCAAGTCGACTTCCGGCGACACGTATCTGGGCGGCGAAGATTTCGACAAGCGCATCATGGACTGGTTGCTCGGGGATTTCCAGAAATCGACCGGCATCGACCTCCGGCGTGACCGCATGGCGCTGCAAAGGCTCAAGGAAGCCTCCGAGAAGGCGAAGTGCGAGCTTTCGACCGCCGAAGAGGCCTCCATCACCCTGCCGTTCATCTCCGCGGATGCGTCGGGCCCCAAACACATCAACACGGTCCTGACGCGAAGCGTCTTCGAGGGGCTTGTCGCGGATCTCATCGAGCGCACGGCCGGTCCTTGCCTCGACGCCCTGAAAGCCGCGAACCTCGAGCCGAGCGAGATCGACACGGTCATTCTGGTCGGGGGGCAGACGCGCACTCCGAAGGTCCAGCAAACCGTCGCCGAGATCTTCGGCAAGGAGCCGTCGCGCGACATCAATCCGGACGAGGTCGTCGCGGTCGGGGCAGCCATTCAGGGCAGCGTCATGCGCGGAGAGATCAAGGACGTCATCCTCCTCGACGTGACTCCGCTTTCCCTGGGAATCGAAACCCACGGAGGGATCTTCGAGAAGCTGATCGAGCGCAACTTTACGATTCCCACGAAGAACTCGAAAATCTTCACGACCGTCGTGGACAACCAGTCCGCCGTGGAGATCCACGTGCTGCAGGGGGAGCGCGGGCTTGCGCGCGATAACAAGTCCCTGGGCCGGTTCGACCTCGTCGGCGTTCCCGCGGCTCCCCGCGGCGTTCCGCAGATCGAGGTGACCTTCGCGATCGACTCCAACGGCATCGTGAACGTCTCGGCCAAGGACCAGGCGACCGGAAAGGCCCAGGGCATCCAGATCACGCCGGCGGGCGGGCTCTCCAGCGCGGAAATCGAGCGCCTGATCCGCGAGGCGGAAGAAAACGAGAGCGCCGACAAAGGCCGCCGCGAGGCGCGGATCGCGCGGACGCGTCTCGAGGGGATGCTTCGGTCCAACGAAAAAGTTCTCGCCGAATTCGGCCGGCTGCTGTCGCCGGAAGATCGCGAGAAAATCTCCGGAGCCTTGAAGATCGCGCGCGACGCGTGCACTTCGGATTCTCTGGCCCAGATCGAGGCGGCGATCACCGCGCTCAAATCGGGTGCCCGAGCGTTGACGCAGGCGATGCTTTCCCATTCCCGCTCGGGTTCCGCGGCATGAAGCGCGACTACTACGAAATCCTGGGCGTCGTTCGCGGCGCCGGGAGCGCGGAGCTGAAGTCCGCGTACCGAAAGCTCGCGATCCAGTACCACCCGGACAAGAATTCGGGCGATTCGGAGGCGTCCGAGAAATTCAAGGAGGCCTCGGAGGCGTACTCCGTTCTGTCCGATCCCGAGAAGCGGGAGAAATACGACCGATACGGCCACGAAGGGCTTCGCGGCGGCGGCGGAGGCTTCGGATTCGACCCCTCGATTTTTTCGGATTTTTCCGACCTTTTCGGCCAGTTCTTCGGCGGAGGTTTCGGGAGGCCGCAAGCCGCCGCGGGCAGCGACCTCGTCGTCCACCTCGAAATTTCCTTTTCCGAGTCCGCGTTCGGGACCGAGTCCCCCGTTCGGATCGAGCGTTACGAGGCGTGCGCGGAGTGCCGCGGAACGGGAGCCGAGAAGGGCTCGCAGCCGGTCACCTGCGCGACGTGCCGCGGCCGCGGCCAGGTCCGCTTCTCGCAGGGGTTCTTCACGATGGCGCGCACGTGTCCGGCCTGCCAGGGAGAGGGGACGAAGATCGAGAAGCCGTGTCCGGAGTGCCGCGGCGAGGGGCGCGTTCCCGCGGAGCGAACACTGACGATCCGCGTTCCAGGCGGGGTCGAGACCGGTTCCCGCCTGCGGCTCTCGGGAGAGGGAAACGCGGCGCTCCGGGGCGGCTCCGCCGGAGACCTCTACGTCGTTCTCGCCGTCGCGGAGCACGACATCTTTCACCGGGAAGGCGACGACGTGGTCGTCGAGATGGAGCTCCCGTTCCCCGTGTTCGTTCTCGGCGGCGAGATCGAAGTGCCGACACTCGGGGAGGAAGAGAAGGTCACGATCGCGCCGGGCACGCCGGCGTCGACGGAGGTCCGCCTGCGACGAAAGGGTGTCGTCCGCCTCGGTTCTTCGGGCCGCGGCGACCAGATCATTCGCCTGAACGTGGCGGTCCCGAAATCGCCCCGAAAGGAAGAGCGCGATCTGCTCGAGACCTACGCGAAAATGATCGACGCCCCCGTCTCGAAGAAGAAGACGTTCGCGCGCGTCAAGAAGATCTTCGAGGGTTGAGGTTCTTTCGAATCGAGATTCCGGCCGGCGACGGGGATCGCGCCGCGGAAGTCCTTTATCGGTGCGGTTCCGCTGGGGGCTTCGAGGCTGAAGGGCGTTTCGGGCCGGTGTTCTTCGCGGTGTTTCCCTCCATCGAAGGCGCGCGAACGGCGCGCGAGTTGCTTCGCGCGCGGGGGATCGACGCCGGCCCGGAGGAACCCGTGCAGGACGAGGACTGGAACGCGTCTTACCGGTCCCGGCTGGAGCCGTTCGACATCGCGGGATTCCGGATCGAGGCGCGCGACGAGCCGGGCGGGCCCGCGCCGGCGGATCCCGCGAAATTTCTGCACATTCCCGCGGCGGGCGCGTTCGGCACGGGATTCCACGAATCGACGCGCGGGATCCTGCGATTCCTGGCGGGAGACACGCTGGGGGGCAAGAACGTCCTGGACGCCGGCTGCGGCACCGGAATCCTCGCGATCGCGGCGGCGCGCCTCGGAGCGGCCCGCTGTGTCGCCTTCGACGTCGATCCGGAAGCCGCCTTCGAATCTCGGCGGAACCTCGCGCGGAATCCGACCGGCGGCCGCGTCGCGATTCTCCTCGGAGGCATCGAATGCGTGGCCGGATCCTTCGACCGTATTCTCGCGAACATGATCTGGGAGGAGGTCTCGCCGCTGCTGTCCTCGATGGCCCGGCTCCTCGCTCCGGGAGGCCTCGTCGTCCTTTCCGGAATTCTCGACGAGCGGGAATTCGAAGCGGTCGCGGGTTTGGAAGCCTCGAGCCTGATGGTGGAGCGGAAGGAGTCCGACGGCGAATGGAGGACGCTCACGGCCCGCGCGACCGCCGGCCGCGGTAGCATAAACGAGGAGGGAGAAGCGCGTGCCGATTGAAGCAGGTTCGACTCCGACTTTCGAAATCCGTGGGAGCTCGTTGCTGGTCCGCGCGGGCGCGCTGACGGGCGTCGTCGACGCGATCTTCTCGAGCGTTCTCGTCGTCGTCTTCTACCATTCGACCGTCGGGCGGCTCTGGCGCGGCGTCGCGAGCGTTCCGTTCGGGAAGACGGCGCTCGAGGGCGGCAGCGCGATGACTCTCGTCGGACTTCTTCTGCATTTCTGCGTGGCGTTCTGGTGGTCCGCCGTATTTTTGTTCATCGCCGGAGCGTCGTCGGGAGTCCGAAAGCTCATCCGCTCGCCCGCCGGAATTCTCGCCGCTGCCGTGGTGTACGGACCGCTCATCTGGATGGTGATGTCGTTCGGCGTCATTCCTTTTTTCGTTCATCGCCCGCCTTCGATCACGTTCCGCTGGTGGGTTCAGCTGATCGGGCACATTCCGTTCGTGGCCTTTCCCATCGTGGCGACGATCGCAAGGGGTCGAAGAGCGGCCCATGGCTCGTAAACCGGAAGCCGGCGGCGAAGACCTGTCCGCCCTGGACGACAACCTGGCCGCGCTCGAGAAAAGTTTCGGAGGGCCATCCGGGGAAACCACGGATCGCCGGGCGGGCGCGAAAATCGCGACGGACTCGCACCCCGTCGAAGCCCGCGGCTACGACGCTTTCTACGAGCGGTTCGACACGCCCCTGATGCGGCAGCACCGCCGCGAGGCTTACGGGCAAGACATCGGGCAGCACTCCTGGGTGACGGCGCAGGAGCTGGTGCGGGACATTCCCCGGCTGCGGCTCGAGCCCGAATCCCGCGTGCTCGACCTGGGTTGCGGTCCCGGGGGGCCCTTGACGTTTATCGTCGATCGTGCCGGTTGCCGCGCGGCCGGCATCGACCTGAGCGAGGCCGCCGTGGCGTCGGCGATCTCGCGGGCCGAATCGCTGGGGTTGAGCGGCCGGATCGATTTCCGGGTGGCCGACCTCAACGGCGCGCTCCCTTTCGAAGCCCGGAGCTTTCAGGCTGCGATCTCGATCGACGTGGTCCTTCACCTTCGCGATCGGGCCGCGGCGTTCCGGGAAGTCGCGCGGGTTCTCTCGCCGGGCGGAAGGCTTCTGTTCACGGACGCCGGCGTCGTCTCGGGCGCGATCACGGCTTCCGAGGTCCGGCGGCGGTCGGTTCATGGGTTCACTCAGTTCGTGGCGCCGGGCTTCAACGAGCGGAGCCTCCAGCTCGCGGGTTTCCGACTGGTCGAGAGCGCCGACCGGACGCCGGGCCTGGAGGATTGCGCGAGAGCCCGCCTCGCTTCGCGGATCGCGCATCAGGGAGAGCTCGAAGCCGTCGAGGGGCGCGCGGCCTTCGAATCCCAATTGAGGTATCTCGAGGTCGTGGTCGCCCTTTCCGAGCGCGGCGCCCTCTCCCGGATGATGTATCTGGCGGAATTGAATTCGCTTTGAAGTCGGAATCGAGTTCCTCGAGACTCAAAAAGTGGCTCAAGCCCTACGTGCCGGCTCGGGTCAGCGCTTTTCCTTTCATCGCCTTGCGCAGGATGGCGAGCTGGAGGCGGCGATTCTTTCGCCCGAACATGTGGGACCCTCCTCCCGAAGTCGGATGTCCGGGAGGGGGCGAATTCGGCGAGGTCGGCCGGCACCTCGTCGGCCTCCTGACTTCCCTCGGCGGGCTGCGCCCGGAACATCGGGTTCTCGACGTCGGGTGCAGCAACGGCCGCGTCGCCGCGCCCCTGACACGGTTTCTCGCGGCTCCCGGTCGCTACGAGGGCCTGGACATTTCTCGCGCGTCGATCCGCTGGTGCCGCGCCGCGATCGGCCGGCGCCACGGCAATTTCCGGTTCACGTTCGTGAACGTTCGAAACGGCCAGTACAACCCCCGAGGGCGGGTCGCCCCCGAGGATTTTTCCTTTCCGTTTCCCGCGCGAGCGTTCGACTTCGTTTTTCTGACTTCCGTGTTCACGCACATGCTGCCCGCGGAAATTCGCCGTTACCTCGCCGAGATCGCGAGGGTGCTTTCCCCCGGAGGGAGGATCTTCGCGACGTTCTTCATCGTCCCGGCTTCGAAGGACGCGCCGGCGCAGGGCGACCTGCGGATCGATCACGCGGGGCCCGGATATCGCACCAGCAATCCCGAGATTCCCGAGGAGGCTATTGCCTACGAGGAGGCGGTTCTTCGGGACTGGTTTCGCGCGGCGGGTTTCGAGATCGTGGAGCCGATCCATCGCGGTTCCTGGTCGCGGCTCCAGGACGGGGTCAGCTTTCAGGATCTCGTCGTCGCGACGCGCCGGGCGCAGGACTGAGTCGCGCGCAGGACGCGAGGGTGTTCTCCGCTCGGCCGACCTTCAGTAGTGCCCGGGAGTCCCGAACCCCTGACCCGGATAAATCCCGCGCTTGAGAGCGCCCCGCAGGTACTCGATCCCGTTCTTGACCGCTTCCGCGGGTTTCGCGCCCCGGGCGAGGTTTGCGGCGATCGCCGAGGAAAGCGCGCATCCGGTTCCGTGGGTGGCGGTCGTGGCGACCCGAAAGTTGTGGAATTCGAGAAAGCGCTTTCCATCGAAGAAAAGATCGCTGATCTGATTTCCCTGAGAGTGTCCGCCCTTCAAGAGAATCGAGGCGGCCCCGAGATCCGCGAGGACGCCCGCGGCCAGGCGCCGATCCCCCTCGTCGCGAATCGGAAATCCCACGAGCGACTCCGCCTCCGGGAGGTTGGGGGTCAGGACGGCCGCGAGCGGGATCAGGTCCTTCTTGAGCGGGGCGAGAGCCGACGGAGCGAGCAGGCGCACGCCGGTGGTCGAGAGGAGGACCGGATCGAGCACGATGTTCTTCGCCTTCCATTTTCGGAGGGCGCGGGCCGTCGCGGCCACGTTGGCCGCCGTCGCCAGCATTCCGATTTTGACCGCCGAGGGCGAGAAATCGGAGAACACGGCCTGGATCTGATCGGAAAGGAGGTCGGCCGCGATGGCGTGCGATCGCGTGATTTCGCGCGTGTTCTGGACCGTGATCGCGGCGACCGCAACCGTCCCGAAGACCCGATGCGCCGCGAAAGTCAGCAGATCCGCCGCCAGACCCGCGCCGCCCCCCGAATCCGTGCCGGCGATGGCGAGGGCAACGGGAACCTTGGGAGCCATTGCCGACAGTTTACTCCCTTCGGCCAGCGCTCCGGGCCATTGACCGGACAACCGGGTTCCGATAGGTTACCCGTTTATGACGAAAAAGCTCAGCCGCGAACAACTGAAGCGGGACGAGGTGCTCGAGACGTTCGGTAAGGGGATCCACTTCGTTTCGTCCCATCGCAAAGGCTCGGTCGAGGCCGTCGCGGCGGCCGCCGGGCTCGCCATCCTCGTCGGCGCATTCGTCGCTTTTCGGTCCTATCGGGAGTCGGAAGCCGCGCAGCACCTGTCGCGCGCGCTGACGATCCTCTCCAGCCCGGTCGCGGGCGAACCGTCCCCCGTGGACGCGGCCGGCACGCCCTATTCTTCTTCGGCCCTTCGCGACGCCGACGCGGAGAAGGAGCTCAAGGCGGCGGCGGATCTCACCGCCACCCGCTCGGGTCGCGAAGCCTCGGTCGTTCTCGCCGCCCGCTCGGCCCCGGGAAAGGCCGATCTCGCCAGCCTCGACCGCTTCTCTCGGGCGAACCATTCGATTCTTGCGGCCACCGCCGAGATCGACGTCATCCGGACGCTCGAGTCCGAGGGCAAGATCCGGGACGCGATCGAGAGGGCGAAACGGGGGATCGAGGCGTCGTCGACTTCCGCGCCGAAAGATGCGCTCCTGATGGAGCTCGCCCGGCTGTACGAGAAATCGGGTTCGCCGGCGGACGCGAAGGCCACCTACCAGCGGCTCGTCAGCGACTACCCGAATTCGCTCTACCTGAGCGACGCGCAGGCCAAGGCCGGCTCACTCTAAAAGAACGAACGTGTCGAAACGCCGCTCAGCGGCGGTGACTCCTTCGTGAACGTCCTCGCCGCCGTGTCGGCCGCCGCCGCGGTGCTTTCCGTCGTCTGCCTCGTTCTGAATTTGCGTTCCTTCCGGCGTCTCGGGCCCCGGGCTTCGCCGGCGGGCGGATGGCCGCCCGTTTCGATCGTCATTCCCGCTCGCAACGAAGAGAGGAACATCGCGAAGGCGGTCGCGTTTCACCTTGCCTGCGACTACCCGGACTTCGAGGTCGTCGTCGTCGACGACCACTCGACCGACGCGACGCCGCGGATCCTCGATCGCATGGCCGCCCGCTCGCCGAGGCTCCGCGTCATCCTGGCCGGGGAGCGACCCCCCGGCTGGCTCGGCAAGCCGAACGCCTTGCGGTGCGGTGTTGCAGCCGCGCGCGGCCGGCGTCTCCTGATCGTCGACGCCGACGTCGAATATGCGCCGGCGGTTCTTCGCGACGCCGTGGCGGCGGCGGCCGCGGAGGATCTCGGCCTCCTCTGCCTGCTTCCCCGGATGGTGACGGTGGGGTTCTGGGAAGGGGTAATCATGCCGAACCTCGCGGCTCTCCTCTATCTCGGCCCCGGGTTTTTGTTCAACTCCGCGCGATTCCAAAGCCTTGCGATTGGCGGGGGAAGCGGCAATCTCGTTTCGCGCGAAGCCCTCGAGAGGAGCGGTGGGTTCGAGACGCTCCGAAATTGCGTCATTGACGACGTCGCGCTCGCGCGACAGGTCAAGCGCGCGGGATTTCGAGCGAAGGCCGTCACCGCTTGCGACGGAGTCCGGGTTCGGATGTATGAAGGCTTTCGCGAGACGGTCGACGGCTTCACCAAAAACGTCGCGTATCTCTTTCGATCTCCCGTTGCCGTCCTCGTCTTCGTGATTCTCTTCGCGTCGCTCGCCTGGGCACCCTACGCCGTCGTGCTTTCGGGCGCGGGCCGTCCCGCGAAAATCCTCGCCGGCGGATCCCTCGCGCTGATCCTCGCCGGACGCCTGGTGGTGGCGCGCGTCTCGCGAACGCCCGCGTGGAGCTCTCTCTTTCACGTTCTGATGGTCTCCGTCTGGGCGGGCATCGCGGCCCGGTCGGTGTGGAGGCGCTCCATTTCCGGAAACGTCGTCTGGAGAGGTCGGTCGACTCCCGCCGGCGAGGCGCGGTGATTCCCGTCAGAGCTCGGGAGTGACGATTCCTTCCTGACCTTCGCTTTCCAGGCGCTGCAACTCCCGGGCGGCGTCGGCCCGCGACCCGACGGGGCCGACCTTCACGCGCGTCAGCCCCCCGAACGGCTCCGTGTAGGCGCGATGACCGGCGGCGCGGACCTTCTCCGCGAGCAGCTCGGCCCGATACGCCGAGGCAAACGATCCGATCTGCACGCTCCAGCTTCCGGTCGCGGACACCTCCACGACGGCCGGACCCGGCTGGACGACCGTGATTCGCACCGGCGCGACTCCGGGGCCGACCACTCCGAGCGCGACGGCCGCCACGTGCGAGAGGTCGAGGATCCGTCCCCGAATGAAAGGACCACGGTCGTTGATTCGAACGCGGGCGGTCTTTCCGTTGTCCGTATTGACCACGTCGACCCACGTGCCGAGGGGGAGAGTGCGGTGCGCGGCCGTCATCTTGGAGCCGACGAAGATTTCTCCGGACGCGGTCGGTTTTCCCTCGAAGCCGTCGTTTCCGCCATACCACGAAGCGAGCCCCTCCTCGGTCTGGCCCGGCACGGCGGGCGCCGGCCGCGCGCGCGGGACGGTCACGACATGCTTCTTCGCGCAGGAGGCGAGGAGCAGGCACGCGAGGCCGAGCAGAACGTGGAATGTTTTTGGACTGTGGAGTTTCGCTCGCCGTCTCGGGGTCAGAAACCCAGCGCCCGCTGGGCGAGATCCTTGGCCGGGCGGGTCCTGTCGCGGGACTCGCTCCACTTTTCCGCTCGCCGCGAGCCTGAG
>JBOGJO010000271.1:0-1441 GCA_050747885.1 Thermoanaerobaculia bacterium | reverse complement strand
GAGCGAGTCCCGCGACAGGACCCGCCTGGCGTTCAGACAGGCTTCCGCGTCAGCCGATACATCAGCAACGCGGCGCGCTTGGCCTGCGAGGGGAGTGTCGCAAGATCCGCCGTCTCGCGATCCGTGTGATCGTCGGTCCCCATCAACCCCACGCCGTCGATCGCCATCTTGACGTGCCCCGCGGTAAACGCCACGTCCGCCGCCCCCGCGCTCATCGGATCAGTTTCCGAAACACCTCCGAGGCCGAGGTCCCGGCTCCCGCGGTCGTACAGGGCGAGGAGCTTCCGATTGCCGTCCGTCGGCGCCATCGGGGGATAACCGTCGTCGAACTCAATCGAGGCGTCCGTTTGCGGGAGGTGCGCCGCGACGATCTCGCGCATCCGGGTCTTCGCCGACGCGAGCTGTTCGGGCGACACCGTGCGCAGGTCGCCCTCGACGAGCGCCTGCCCCGCGACGACGTTGTCCTTCCCGAACGCCGAGCCGCGGTTCTGAGATTTGTCCAGCTCGGCCGTCGTCCCGCCGACGATGACGCCCGGAGAAAACGTAAGGTATCTCTCGCCGGCAAGCGTCTTCCGGAAGCTGTCGAGAATCCGCGCCGCCTCGAAGATCGCGCCCGTCCCGACCTTTTCGCTGAAGATCTGGGAGGAGTGGGCCGGTTTTCCCGTGACGCGGAGCGACCAGTCGGTCGATCCGCGACGCGCGACGATTGCCTCTTCGGACCGGCCGGAGCCGTCTTCGAACCCGATCGCGACGTCGGAGCTTTCGGAAAGCTTCACCAGCGCTTCTCGGGCCGTGGGGAGCGGATCGCCGGACTTCTCCTCGTCGCCAGTCATGACGACCGCGATGCTCATCGTGTCGAGCGCTCCGATCGCGCGGAGAGCCTTCAGCGCCTGGACCATCACCACGTCGCCGCCCTTCATGTCGATCACTCCGGGGCCGCGGGCCTTGTTTCCCGGAAGCCGTTCGAATGTTTGAAACGGGCTGTCCTTTTCGAAGACCGTATCGAGATGGCCGATGAGGAGGAGGCGGGGTGATTTCGGGCCGGCATGCGCGCCGCGAAATTCTCCAACCAGATGCCCGGCACGATTGAACGCGGCGCCGTCGATCCAGCGAGTCTGGAAACCAAGCCCGTCGAGCTCCGCGCGAAAGACTTTGCCGACCTCGCGCACGCCTTCGAAGTTCATCGTGCCGCTGTTGATGTTGACCACTCGCTCGAGAAGCGTTTCCGCCTCTTTGTTGTGAGCGTCGATGAACGCCCCGAGCTTGCTCTCGGGTCCGGAAAGGGGGGACGCGGACGCGGCCATCGGGCCGATGATGAGGGAAGCGGCGAGGAGCCTCAAGGGGATGTGCATGCGGGACATTGTAGGCTCGCTCGGCCGGAATCGCAGCCAGGGTCGGACGGCCGCGGGCTGGGCACTCGTTCGCTGGCACGGCGCGGTCG
>JBOGJO010000270.1:0-1327 GCA_050747885.1 Thermoanaerobaculia bacterium | reverse complement strand
CGGACTCAACAACGCCCGCCGCAAAGGCAAGAAGGCCCCTCGCCGTTCGAGCAGCCACCGCTGATCGAACGGGCGGCCCGAGCGATCGACGCGAGCTCTGCGCGCATCGCGACAGCGTGGCGCATCGGCGATCACGATCTCGACAGAGCGCTTGCGAGGCTTTAACGATGACGCCGTCGTGATCAAGGACGATCGCTTTGTTCACAGCTCGGTGGATGAATTGGGGATCGATTGTGGCGAACTCCGACTTCACTCTCTTCAGGCTGTGAAACGAAAGATCGTCACGCACCCGCCTCGGGACTGGCACGCGCGGTGCTCTTGTGTGACCTCGACAACGCGGTTGGTTGTCGGGTCCACGGCAGTTGAGCGGACTCGCGGGGCTTCGAAAGAAGCAGGTCGTTCGAGATTCCTTCAGTCGGTGGTGGCGCACGGTGACGGGCGCTTTAGCCGGCGGGGCAACCTAAGGAATCCACGAATGATCGAATCCGCGAGCTCGAGTTCGGCCGAGAACCTCAGGAAGGCCGGCAGTCGCGGGTAGCTCCCGCGTCGAACGCCGACGGTCCTGCGATCGAGACTCTGCAGCGCCCGTCCGCTCCCGTCGCTCGCATCCGAAAGATGCGGTCGGCGGACGAACGAAGCGCAGGAGAGGAGAGCGCGCCAACACGCGTTCGTCGCGGGATCGGGGAGAGCCTTGGAGAGGAAACCCGGGCGCGCTTGCCCTGCACTGCCCTCACCGGCAGTGCGAGCTCGCGAGGTCCGGTTGGAACCCCAGGAGCGCAGTCGGGACGGCCGCATTCTTCGGAGTGCGGTGATTGCCCGACAGGGCCGAGGGCGAAGCAAACCGCCGAGGGGGTGAGAAACCCCGAGGGTGGACGGTGCCGACGGAGTGGGATCCGTCGGGGAATACGGGCGCCCCCGGTTGTCGAGCGCTGAAGGGGAACAAACCCCAGGAGAGGCTAGGTTCGCGTTGCGCACGCGGCTTAGGCTTCGGGATCGGGAGCTTCGAGGAGAAGGGCAACTCGAGGAGAGGAAGCGCCGAGGGCGTCAGAACCCGCGGCGAGCGACGGAGAGAGGAAACCCGAAGGACCACGCCGGAAACGGCTGAAGGTCGAACGGGGCGGGCCGAACCAGACACGGCCCCAATCTCTCCGCCGGACACTCTGAACGGGAGTCCAATCTCGTGGAAGCAGGGCGTGCGTCCGCAACGCACCGCCTCCGATTCCGTCGCGCACACCTCTGAAGGGGACGAAAGGATCCGGCAACCGCCTGTTGTCATTTGTTTCGCGGCTCCGTCGACGAGCGAAGAAGCGCCCGACGACAGGCGGCC
>JBOGJO010000269.1:0-1103 GCA_050747885.1 Thermoanaerobaculia bacterium | reverse complement strand
ACGGAACGAATGACGGGCCGGAGCGACTGGGGAATCGCCACGGCGTGAAGCTAGTGCGCGCGTGCCTCAGCGGCGAGGAGCTTCTTCTTCCGCTCCGTTCCCCAACGATACCCGCCTTCGGTGCCGTCCTTACTGACCACGCGATGGCACGGGACCACGATCGCGACCGGGTTGGTCGCGCAGGCGCGGGCCACGGCCCGCGTCGCCTTGGGATTCCCCGCTAGGCGCGCGATTTCCGAGTACGACCGCGTCTCGCCATACGGAATCTTCTTGAGCAGGGACCAGACCTTCTGCTGGAACGCGGTCGCTCGGACGTCGGTCGGGAGATCGAGGTGCGGCTCCTTGCCCTCGAGATGCCGAAGGATCGCCGCGGTCCAGCGCACCAGCGCGCGGTTGTCCTGTGTCAGTATTGCCCTGGGGTATTCGGCCCTGAGCTCACGCTCGAGCGCGCCGGGAGCGTCGCCGAGTTTCACCTGGCAGATCCCCCGATCGGTGGCGGCGACCAGGAGTCGACCGAGCGGTGAGGCGACGACCGCGTATCGAATGGCGAGTCCCGCGCCGCCGCGCTGGTACACCGCCGGCGTCATCCCGAGGTCGCGGTGCGTGCGCTCGTAGATACGGCTGGGCGACGAGAATCCGGCTTCGTAAAGTGCGGGGCTCACGCGAGACCTCCGTTTCAGGGCGATCTTGAATACCGAGAGCCGTTTTGCGTCGCGGTATCTCTTGGGCGAGAGACCAAGCAGAGCCTGGAAGGACTTGGCGAGGGTCGGGCCCTTCACCTGGAGCTTCCGGGCAAGGGACGAAAGGGTCCCGGCCGCGTCCGGTCGTGCGTCGATCTCCCGACACGCACGGCGGACCAGCTCGACGCGCGGATCCGGTCCGCGAACGTCGTTGGGCTTGCACCGCCGGCACGCCCGGAATCCCGCCCGCTCCGCGGTTTCGGGAATGTCGTAAAACTCGACCTGATTGGGCCGCGGGCGGCGCGACGGGCACGAAGGCCGGCAGTAGATGCCCGTCGACTTCACCGCATAGACGAAGGCGCCGTCATAGCGGCCATCCCGGGCGAGGACGATCTGCCAGGGATCTGCGGTGCGGAGTGAAAG
>JBOGJO010000268.1:0-4870 GCA_050747885.1 Thermoanaerobaculia bacterium | reverse complement strand
GCTCCAACCAGTCGTGGGCGTCTCCTGGCATGACGGCGTGTCGTATTGTCGCTGGCTCTGCCGGATCGCGGGGGGCGTCTGGCGCCTTCCGACGGAAGCGGAGTGGGAATTCGCGGCTTCCGGAGGGAGAGTCTCACCGCCGACCGCATGGGGAGACGCGATTCCCCCCGGCGAGATTCCGGAGGGTCCGCTCGACGCTCCCTGGGAAGTCGGGCGCGGCACCCCGAACGGTTTTGGTCTCCTGGACATGGGCACGATGGTTCACGAGTGGTGTCAGGACTGGAGTGAAGAAGACCGCCCCGATGCGCCCCGCCGCCGCGCCAGCCGCGGGGGCTCCTGGCGCCACAAGATCCGCTGGTCGAAGCCTTCGGCCCGAAGCAGCCTGCCGCCGGGTTACCGCTACTCGGATTACGGATTCCGGGTCGCGCGGGACTGACTCGAGGACTCGCTCGCCAAACTCGCGGTCAGCCCCCAGACGGCGGCTCCTCGGTGCTTCCCTCGAGGAGACGCAGCGCGCCAGTCGGTGGCATTCGTCCCAGCGCGCTCCTCGGGCGGATTTTTTCGCGATGACGCGGAGAGAAGTGACAATCACTTGGCAGCGAAAAAATCTACGCTCCTCTCAGGAAGCGCCTGCGACCCGCCTTTGAGCCCCTGGCCGCGCGGTGGCTTCGCTCTCCCACAGGAGAGGGGATGGCAAACCGGGGAAGCTGTTGCCTCTCCCTTTGGGAGAGGCCGACGCGCAGCGGCGGGTGAGGGAAACCCCGCTCGGCGGCTTCGCTCGTGGGCGACGGCGGCTTACGCGCGCTTCTGCAGAAAGACGTGGGCCGCGCGCTCGCCCGCGATCGACTTCACGCATTCGTAGCCTTGAGCGCGAAGGTCGAGGTCGCGCATCAGATGCTCGCCGGTGCCGAGCAGCACGGGCCGGACCGCCAGGTGGAGCTCGTCCACCAGACCGGCGCGCAAATATTGGCGGACCGTCGAGACGCCGCCGCCCAGCCGCACGTCGGCTCCGCCCGCGGCGGCCTTCGCAAGTTCCAGAGCCGCCTCGATGCCTTCGGTGACGAACCGAAACTCCGTGCCTCCCGCCATCGGGAGCGGCGCCCGCGCATGATGCGTCAGCACGAAGACGGGTGTGTGGTACGGGGGCTCCTCGCCCCACCAGCCCCTCCAGCTCTCGTCGGGCCACGGGCCGCGGACCGGGCCGAACATGTTGCGCCCCAGAATCCACGCGCCGATCCTCGCAAAGCCCTGCTCCGCGAGCCCATTGTCGATTCCGGTCTCGCCGCCGCCCTGCCCCTGCTTCTCGCGCCAGACGCGGGTGGGGAAGAACCACTCCATCAACTCCGGGCCGCCGAGTCCGAGGGGATTCTCGAGGTCCTGGTTCGGCCCCGCCCCGTAGCCGTCGAGAGAGATCGCGAAACATTTGACAACGAGTTTGGGCATTAGAGCGGTCCGCGAAAGCGCCGGATCTGGACGGTGGCGGCGAGAAGAGCCGCGGCGACCGCGAGGCCGATCCAGAGCCCCGGACTCGTCAGGAATCGGCCGGGCGTGGCATAGTTCATCGGGCTCATCGGAAAAGTTCCCGGCATGTTGACGGCCTCCATGCCGCCCGTCAGGCGCTGCCCGAGTCGAGAGGCGATGCGCGTCGTGTTGAAAACGATCTTCTCCAGCCCGCAGATCGCGAACGGCGGCAGGATTGCCCAGAGAAGCGCCGCCCGCCGCGACCAGGCCGAGACGAAGAGCAGCCACGCATAGATCGGCGCGTACCAGAGCGCGTGCACGCTGATCAGGTGGTAAAGCAGCAGGCTCCAAGTCCGGAAGATCGACATGTGGGCCCAGAGCGGATCGGCGCTCACGCCGCTCGCCCGCAGCACGGCGGTGCTCGAGAGCAGCATCACGAGCTGAGTCGCCACAACCACCGCGAAGCTCACCAGCTGCAGAACCACGATGGGAATGCTCGCCTTGGCGAGCACCACCGTGAGATCGGAAACCGGCAGCGACTTCCAGAAGAGGATGCTGCGATCGCGGCGCTCGCCGTGAAGCGCGTCGAGGCAATAGAAAATCGCGACGATCGTCGCGGCCCCCATGATCAGGGCCGCCGCCAGATCGTAGTGCGCCACGATTCCCCGCTGCTGCCGCGCCGCATCGAGGATCGAAAGCGCGCGCATCCGCGCCGGTAGAGCGGGCAAGGTGATCACGAATCCGACGAGAAAAAGCGCCGCGACCGAGAGCGGAGCCAGATAGATCGACCGGTTTTCCCACAGCTCACGGCGGACGGTCCAGAAAAAGACACGGGGAAACGGAATGTCGCGGGGTTCGGCGGCGGGCGTCATACCGTTGCTCCTTGAGCCTCAGTCGCGCGGCTCATGACGGCGACGAACAGATCGGCGAGGCTCGGGGTTCGCACCTCGCCCAGGGGCTCCAGGCGCGCGGGATCGACGCCTTCGAAAGTGAAAACGTGGCGCCCGATCGCTGTCCGCTCGTGGATGGGTCCGAGCGCCCGGGCCGCGGCGGCATGGTCGGGGTTCACGGTCACTTCCCGATAGCGCGCCTCGAGATCTTCCATGCTCCGGTCGAGCACGATCCGGCCCCGATCGATGAAGACGACGTCGGTCAGCACATGCTCGATTTCGTCCACCTGATGCGTGGCGAGGACGATGGTTCGGTTTCCGTCGAAGTAGTCGTTCAGCAGCGAATCGTAAAACTGCTTGCGGTAGAGGATGTCGAGGCCGAGCGTCGGCTCGTCCAGAACGAGCAGTCTCGCGTCGATCGCCATGACCAGTGCCAAATGCAGCTGCGCCACCATTCCCTTCGAGAGCTCGCGGACGCGCGCGTCCCGCCGGATGGTCGTCTTCGCGAGGAAGCCGTCCGCGCGGGCGCGATCGAATCGAGGGTGCACGGCGGCGAGGTAGTCGAGCGCCTGCGATACGCGGATCCAGCGGGGAAGAACGGCCACGTCGGCGATGAAGCAGACGTCGCGCATGAGCCGGTCGCGCTCTTGCCAGGGATTTCGCCCGAGCACCCGAAGGTCTCCCTGGTACGGCGTCAGGCCGAGAATCGCCGCGAGCGCGGTGGTCTTGCCGGCGCCGTTGGGGCCGATCAACCCGAGAATGCGCCCCTCATCGACGCTCAGATCGATGCCTTCGAGCGCGACGGTCGTGCGGAAGGATTTGCGCAGTCCGCGGGCTTCGATGCATGCCATGGCTTCAGCGCTCCTTTCGCGTCGGCGGAGGGGAGTCCCGGAGAAGCTCCTCCGCCTTCAGCCCGAGCCGTTTGATGGTGGCCGAGATCCGGGGCCATTCTTCTCCCAGGAACTTCTCCCGCTCGCCCTTGAGCAGGAGATCCCGGGCGCCGGCGTTGACGTACATGCCCCGGCCGCGCCGGGATTCGACGAGCCCCTCGTCCACGAGCTGCTGGTAGCCCTTCAGGACCGTGAGCGGATTGACCCGATACTCCGCGGCGACGTTGCGCACGGACGGCAGCGCATCGCCTTCCTTCAGGACGCCGTCGAGGATCATCGCCACGACGAGGTCCCGCACCTGGCGGTAGATCGGCTGACTGTCGTTCCACTCACGGTCCATCAAGCCTTCTCGAGATTCCTTACCAGAGTTCCGTTCCAGTCGATTTCACCCGCTGAAGGTCGAAGTGGGCGTGGATCGGCTTGTCTTTCATCATGAAGGTCCAGTCCTCCGTGTGATGGTCCGCGTCGACCAGGGTAAAGACCGCATGGTGCATGTGGTAGGTCGGGTTTCCGCTGATGTCCTTGAAATCGAATTCCACGGACTTCCCGTCCGGCGACATCCTGCCGGTCATGCGGGGGCGATTTCCGGCGTCGCAATAGTGAACGAGCGTGAGCTGATCGCCATCCATATAGAGCATCGTGACCGGATGATCGTACTTCGCCGGATCCAGCGGGGTGCCTCCCTCCTGCAGCTCGTGCACGATCGTGTGCCCCCGGGAGGTCAGGCGCATCGAGACGTGGATCGGCTTGCCGCCGGACATCTCCGGCACCTCCGGAACGTTGACGGGCCCCTCCCACTTGCCGGCGAGGGTCTTCAGGCTGTCGAAGGAAACCTCCGCGGCGGATTTCGGGGCGGGCGCCTTTGTCTCGCCGGCTTTCGTCTCGCCGGCTTTTGTCTCGCCCGCTTTTGTCTCAGCAGCTCCGTGGTCATGGGACTGCGCGAGGGCCGCCGTCGAGAACGACGTCAGGACCAGGGACAGCAGGATGCGGGGGATGCGGGGGAATTCCATTTCTCACTCTCCTTATAATTCGAATGAGGGATCTCAGTCCTCATCGACTAGTGATGTAGTGGACGACAACACTATACAAATGGCAAGAGTATTTTGGCTATGGGGATGGAAATATTGGTATCTATTTGATAACAATAAGCTTGTTCGATACCCAGGCCGGGTTCGCTTTCCCCGGGCACCCCTCACCCGGCCCGCCTCCGCTCTTCGGGCTTCGGCGCGGCCCCCCTACCG
The DNA here is from genome assembly GCA_050747885.1 of Thermoanaerobaculia bacterium. Lineage (GTDB taxonomy): Bacteria > Acidobacteriota > Thermoanaerobaculia > UBA5066 > DATFVB01 > CAWEYG01. The sequence continues at coordinate 388 of JBOGJO010000268.1, read as the reverse complement.
CGCTTACATACCGGTCTAAAGGCTGCCCACAGGAGAGGGGATGGCTCCCGGGCTTAAGCTGTGCGGAAGATGAGGGAACGCGGTGGTTGAGACGAGCGCAAAGATCTTCGTTCCCGACACGGTCCTGATTCCGGGCGGCAACACGATCGCCCCGTTTCGCCTCGGACGCACCGCCGTGACGAATCGCGAGTACGCGAGCTTCCTCGCTCGCGAATCCGCGCCGGAGCCGCCGTGGTGGCGGGATTCGCGATTCTCCTCGCCGCTCCAACCAGTCGTGGGCGTCTCCTGGCATGACGGCGTGTCGTATTGTCGCTGGCTCTGCCGGATCGCGGGGGGCGTCTGGCGCCTTCCGACGGAAGCGGAGTGGGAATTCGCGGCTTCCGGAGGG
>JBOGJO010000267.1:0-14362 GCA_050747885.1 Thermoanaerobaculia bacterium | reverse complement strand
CGTGTAGAGACAGAATTTCAAGGTCTGGCTCCGGACGACGGCGGGGTTCGGATCGGGGAGGAAGGCCTCGGCGCCGATCAGGTAGGGGAAGGCGGGTTCGCCGTTCGACCGCGCCGCCTTTCCCCGCAGCACCAGTCCGCGGGCGTTCCCGACCGCGAGCGGCGCGACCAGGACCGGACCGCGCTGGAAGTCGGGGACGACGAGGTCATGACTTTCGAACCCCATGGCGCCCGTCGCGCCGTTGCGCACGAGGGTGTGCAGGCGGTAATTTCCCGGACGGAGACGAAACTGGGTGAAGAATCGCAGACCTCCCTCGTCGAGCCTGGCGCGGGTCTGCGAGAGATCCAGGACCGCGTTTTCGGCCGAGAAGTCGGCGATTTTCCCTGCGTCGTCGTAAACGTAGACGTAGATCTCCACCGGCAGGCGTTCGCCTTTCGGGGGCTCGAGCTCCGAGGGGGGAACAAAAACCTGTACGGTTGCCTCGGGTGAGTCGCTGCCGGCGAAGGCCTGCGCCGTGACGATGACGGGAAGGTCGCGAACGGGAATTTCCGCGCTGATCGCGTCGGCCGCGGCAAGGCTCCGCTCGGCCGAGGACGACGACAGGAAAGGGCGGGGCTCGTAGTAGCCGGCCCGCGCCGCAACGGTCATGCCCGGCTTCCGAACGCGAACCTTCAGGGAGTGGAATCGGTCGGGGCGCCCCGTCGATTTGGGGGAAAACGTGAGCACGTACACCACCCGTTGCTCCTCAAGAAGGCGGTTGAGCTGGAGGGAAAAGTCGTTCGCGTTCTCGAAGAGCTCGCCACCGGTGCCGTTGGCGATCGCGAAGAGCGCCCTCTGCCCCGATCCCCCGCTCGGATCGAGCTCGTCCCTTTCGCTGGAGACGGGGGACGTGACGTTTCCGCCGGCGGAGATTCCGGTCAGATCGATCGAATCGACCACGCAGTCGCTGCGCTTGAAGAGATCGAGCATGTCGTTCAAGGCCGACTGCAGGGCGCTGCTTCCGAACCGTTGCTGGTTGTCGACTTCCCAGGAACGGCCCTCGGTCGAGCTCATGTTCTGGCGCCGGACCTCGTCGGCGTCCTGGGAATTTCCCTCCACGAGGCGCATGTCGAAACCCTGCGAGAAGTACAGAATCTGTTTGCGCCCCTGGACCGAGTTGAGCGCCCGCGCAATGAGGCCGAAGCTTTGAATGAGCGAGGCGACCCTTGCCTGACGCTGGGAGACGTCGGCGACCTTGATTTGCCGGTTCATTTCCAGGAGCTGTTCTCGGAGCGCGGGATTGATTGCGGCCGCCGGCGGTCCCCCGGTGCCTCCTTCTTCGATTCCAAAGGAGCGGGCGAGGTTCAGGGGATCGGCCACGGCCGTCGAAGCTCCGGGGTTCACCAGGCCGAGGGTCGTCACAGCGGAGGCGAGCTGGGCTCGGTCGGCCGTGAAGGACACGACCAGATTGAGACCGTGTTCCACGGAATAGGTCGCGACCGCGGCGAGGTCGTCGGGACCGAGCTGCTCCGTCACGAACTTTCGCGCGGCCTCGCGGACCCGGGTGAGACGGGACGGAGTCGAGAACGACACGTCGAAAAGAAGCAGAAATCGACGCCGGGCCGCGGGGCTGACCGGCGGGCGGGGCGGTTCCGGGGGAGCTCCCGGCGCCCGCGGCGCCGCGATTTCTTCGACGTCGACGGCCTGGATCGCGACGGGCTTTCCGTCGTCCCGAACGTCGAAGTCCCCGGCGACGAGCCCGCGAACCGCCTTTCCATGGGCATCGTGCACGGTGACGGGAACCTCGATGAGCGAGACCCCGGCGGTCTCGCGGACGGCGGGCCCCTCGGCCCGCGCGAGGCCTCCCGCCACGGCGAGGGCGGCGGCGGTCAGCACGATGCGAAATCTCATGCGGCCATCGTAGCATCGCGGAGAAATGGCGGCCCCATCTTCGGTTGCAGCCCCCGACGGCCGGGCGGCCGTTCGGGATATCCTCCCGAGGGTGAGCGGGATCGACCCCTTCTTGCAGGCGCGACTCGAGTCGTTCCTCGCGGAGGACCTCGGCCGAGGCGACGCGACTTCGCTTGCCGTGGTGCCGGAGGACGCCCGGGCAAAGGGGTTCCTCCTGGCCAAAAGCGAGCTCGTGATCAGTGGCCTTGATCTCGCGGGCGAGGTTTTCCGGCTTCTCGATTCCGACCGGGAATGGGCGCCGCGGGCGGCCGAGGGGGAGAGGGTGCCTGCCGGCGCGAACATCGCCGCGGTTGCCGGCGGCGCGAGGGCGCTTCTCGCGGGAGAACGCGTCGCGCTCAATTTGGTTCAGAGGATGACGGGCATCGCCACGGAAACCCGAAAGTACGTCGAGGCCGTTCGCGGCACCTCGTGCCGGATTCTCGACACGCGCAAGACGGCCCCGGGCCTTCGGACCTTCGACAAGCGGGCCGTCGCGGCCGGAGGAGGGACGAACCACCGCTTCGGGCTCGATGACGGCGTTCTCATCAAAGACAACCACATCGCCCTCTGCGGCGGCGTGGGGGCGGCCGTCTCGGCGGCGCGCGGGCGGGCGCCTTTCGGCCTTCGGGTCGAGGTCGAAGTGGAGGACGAGGCGCAGATGCGCCAGGCCCTGAGCTCCGGCGCCGACCTCCTCCTGCTCGACAACCGGACCCCGGCGGAGGTTGCGCGCCTCGTCGGGATGGCCCGCGCGGCCGCTCCGGGAGTCCGGATCGAGGCTTCGGGAAGCGTGACGCTGGCGACGGTCCGCGCTTATGCGGAGGCGGGCGTCGATTTCGTCTCGGTCGGGGCCCTCACGCATTCGGTGCGGGCGGGCGACGTTTCGCTCGAACTGGAACCGGCGAGGTGAGCGAAGTCTTCGACGTTCTCGTGCTCGGCACGGGGATCGCGGGCTGCTCGGCGGCCCTCTCGGCCGCGAGGGAGGGAGCCCGCGTTCTCGTGGTGACCCGGTCCGAGCGGGCGGAGTCGTCCAACACCTTCTGGGCTCAGGGAGGAATCGTCGGCCGACCTCCCGGAGACAGCCCCGAAGGCCTTGCGGCGGACATCGAAAAGGCGGGAGGCGGGTTGTGCAATCCCTCGGCCGTCGAGCTTCTGTCGCGTGAGGGACCCGACCTCGTCGAGAAACTCCTGATCGGACAGCTGGGCGTTCCGTTCGATCGTGAAGACGGGTCCTTTCAGTGGGCCCTCGAAGGCGCCCACTCCCTGCCGCGTGTCCTCCACGTGAAGGACGAGACGGGGATTCCGATCGAGCGGGCCCTGCTCGCGGCGGTGCAGTCGCAGGGCGCCGTGGAGTGGCGAACGGCGCACACCGCGGTCGATTTCCTGACCCCCGCCCACGATTCTTCGAATCCGCTGGACCGGTACGCGAAACAGCGGGTGTTCGGGGCGTACCTGCTGGAACGTTCGAGCGGCCGCGTCTCTCCTGTTTCCGCGCACACGACGATCCTGGCGACGGGAGGTCTCGGACAGGTCTTTCTCCACACCACAAACCCTCCGGGCGCGAGGGGCGACGGCCTCGCGATGGCCGCGCGCGCCGGAGCGAGGCTTCTCAATCTTCAATTCGTCCAGTTTCATCCGACGGCTCTCGTGCATCCGAAAGGGCGTCTCCTCATTTCGGAAGCCCTTCGGGGCGCCGGCGCGAAAATCACGGACGCGGCCGGCCGGCCTTTCCTGAAAGACTTCGATCCCCGCGAAGAGCTTGCTCCGCGAGACGTCGTCGCCCGGGCGATCCACCGGCGCATGCTGGACGAGGACCAGCCGCACGTCCTTCTCGACATCTCGCACAAGCCCCGAGAGTGGATCCTGGAGCGGTTCCCCGGCGTGGCGCAGCGTTGCCGCGAGGCCGGGTACGACGTGACGAAGGGGCCGGTCCCCATCGTTCCGGCGGCCCACTATTCCTGCGGCGGGGTCGCGGTGGACCTGGACGGGCGAACGACCCTCTCGGGCCTCTTCGCGGCCGGCGAAGTCTCGTGCACCGGCGTTCACGGCGCCAACCGCCTGGCTTCGACGTCGCTTCTCGAAGGGCTTCTCTGGGGCTGGCGGGCCGGACGCCTCGCGGCGGCGCAGGCGAAGGAAGAAAGGGCCGCGAAGTCGTACACGGCCTGGGATTGGCAACCCGAATCCGAGCCCGTCGACGCGGCCCTGGTTTCCCAGGACTGGCTCGTCATCAAGCACACGATGTGGAATTATGTCGGGCTCGTGCGCTCCGGCCGGCGTCTCGACCGCGCGCGGCGCATCCTCCAGGAGCTCCGGGACGAAATCGAGGACTTTTATCGTCACGGAGCGATGTCGGACGCTCTGATCGGGCTGCGCAACGGAGTTCGGACGGCGCAGGAGGTCACCCGGGGCGCCGCGGAAGACCGGGTGTCCCGCGGCACGCATTTCCGCGAGGATTCGCAGGCTTCCCCCGCGCTCTGAAAAAAAACCTTTCGGAAACACCCGAAAGCGAATAAATTCAGGAGAAGTGAGGTCGGCGATGAAGGTGCTCTTTCTGCATTTCGCGAGCGAGACTCGCGATGCGAAAGCCTCGCGCCTCGCCAAGTCGGGCGCCCAGCTGATCGTCGAGGAGCCGCGGTGGCCCCGATTTTCCGAGGTCGCGCGGCGGGAAAAGCCCGCGGCGATCGTGATCGATTTTTCGAAGGCGCCTTCGCACGCGCTGGAAACGGCGGATTATCTCTCGAAGGCGAAGGACACCCGGGAGCTGGAGCTCTTCGCCATGCACGTTTTCGACGACCGGAAGGACCTGCTCAAAGAGCGCGTGCCCAAGATTCAGGTCTATTCCGAGCGCGAGCTCTCGGCGGTCATCGCGGAGCGGCTGCCGAAGTGGGAAGCGCAGCGAACCGCGGCCGAGGAGGCCGCCCGCGAGGAGCGACAGCACCGCGCGGAGGAGCGAAAGGCCGCGGCCGCGGCTTCGCGAAGCCAGGCCCGGGAAAAGCGGCTTGCCCTGAAGGCCGCCGCCGCGCCCCCGGCGTCGGCCGAGGCGCCGAGATCCGAGGCGCGAAAGGCGAAAAAGGCCGCGAAGCCGGAACGCAAACCCGCGAAAGCCGCGCCGAAAAAGAAGGCGCGCTCCGAGAAAGCCCGGAAGCCCTCCGGGAAGACGTCCGGCAAGAAAGCCGCCCGCTCCGGGAAATCCGCGCGGAAGGCTTCCGCCCGCGGCGCTTCGGCGAAGGTCCGGACCCGGCCGAAAAAGGCGCGAAGCGCGCCGAAGACGAAGAGAAAAACCCGGGGAAAAAAGAAATGAACAAGGAGTGAGGATGCCGGATCAATTCTCGAAGACCGCGGTTTCCGACTACGCGGACGGATCGCGCGAAAAGTTCGAATCGACTCTTCGCGACATCGTGGAGATCCCGACGGTCTCGGTCGAGCCCCAGCACCGGGAGGACATGGTTCGGGGAGCCCGATATGCGTCCCAGCTCCTCGAGTCGATGGGCGCCCGCGCGAGGATCTACGAGACCGGGGGACACCCGCTCGTTCACGGGCGTTTCGAGCGCGATTCCGCCTATCCCACGGCCACGATCTACAACCACCTGGACGTTCAGCCCGCCGAGGGCCCGGACTGGAAGACCGAGCCGTTCCGATTCGTTCGACAGGGCGACCGTTATCTCGGCCGGGGCACCACCGACGACAAAGGGCCGGCAATCTCAGCCTTGTTCGGGGCGAAGTACGCCGTGGACAACGGGGCGCGCGTGAACATCGATTTCCTGTGGGAGCTCGAAGAAGAAATCGGCTCGCCGCATTTCGAAGCGACCATCAAGGCGCATCGCGACGACTTTCGAACCCACTCGATCGTCGTCTCCGACACGGTATGGGTTTCCCGAAAGCACCCGGCCTGCCCGGCGGGACTCCGGGGTCTCCAGGGATTCCGTTTCACGCTCCGGACGGGTGAGACCGACCAGCATTCCGGAACGACCGGCGGAGCCGCCCGTAACCCCCAGGCGGAAATCTGCGCGCTCATCGCCGAGTGTCTCGATGCGAAGACCGGAAGGGTGAAGATCCCGGGTTTCTACGACGGCGTGGTGAAGCCGAGCAAGAAGGACCTTCAAGACCTGCGAAAGTGCGGCTTCACGACCCGGGAGTTCAAGAAGGACCATCTCCTGAAGTCGCTCCGCGTGGACGATCCGCTGGAGGTCATGAAACGCATCTGGATGATGCCGACGTTCGAAGTGCACGGGATCGCCGGCGGATACACGGGGCCGGGCGTCAAGACGATCATTCCGCCTTCCGCGACGGCGATCGTGTCGTGCCGGCTCGTTCCGAATCAGAACCCCAGAAAGATCGTCCAGCTCGTGAAAGCGTTTGTGAAAAAGAAAAACCCGGACGTCCAGGTCGAGGCCGAGCACGCGCTGCCCGGCTACCTTGCAAAGACGACGGGCCCCTATGCCGACGCGATCAAGGCCTCGGTGAAGTTCGCCTTCGGCAAAGAGCCCGTCTTCGTGCGCGAGGGAGGTTCGATCGGGGCGGTCCTCTCGATGGAAAAAGTCCTGAAGGCGCCCGTGTACTTCCTCGGCCTCTCGCTTCCCGAGCACGGGTACCACGCGCCCAACGAGAACTACGACTGGCAGCAGGCGCGGGGGGGAATGATGGCGTTTGCCGAATATTTTCGCCGCGTCGGCGAAATCTGACGCCAGTCATCCCCGCGAAAGCGGGGATCCAGGAGCTGCCCGAGCGATTCCCGCTTGCGCGGGAATGACAGCGAAGTGACCCAGCCCGATCGCCCGCTCGTTTACTCCTCCGGCCCCGGCCGCTCGGGGAGCCCGGTCGATCGCTGTCCGAAGTGCGGGTGGCCGGCCGGCAACTGCGCGTGCTCGAAGGCGGCGCCTTCACCCCGGAACGCTCAGCGGGTTCGCGTGTCGAGAAGCTCTTCCGGACGCGCGGGGAAGACCGTGACGCTCGTCGCCGGCCTGGAAGAAGACGAGGGCACGCTCACCTTGCTCGCAAAGAAACTCAAGGCGTGTTGTGGAGCCGGCGGCACGGTCAAGGGCGGTGTCGTCGAGATTCAAGGCGACCACGTGGAGACCGTTTTGTCGCTCTTGTCAAGCGAAGGATACAAGCCGAAAAAATCGGGCGGTTAGATGTCGTAAGCCCATTGCAATCGCTTTCGCCGAGGCGGAAAATCCTTCCGTGCTTCCGGAAGTCTTCGAGTGCCCGCGCTGCGAGCGGCAGTTCGTGATCGACGAGCCCGCCGAGGGGTATTTGACCGTTCATTGCCCGCAATGCGGGCGCTACCTCGGCGAGAAGGACGTTTCGTACGTGCTGCGGTCCGAGATCGACGAGCTCGTCGAGCGGCTCGAGTTCGAAAAGAACCGGCTGGAAAACGACGCGGCGGTCTACGGCATGACCGACTGCGAGGCGGAGATGAAGCTCTACGGGCGGGAGATCCCGGCAACCGTCGGTGTTTTGCGCGACACGATCCAGAAGCTGCGTGCGATGAGCGAATCGTACAGGCCGGCCCCCAGCAGAGCCCGCGAGCGCTGATCGACGCCGCGTCAGGCGCGGGGGCGGATCACGGTTCGGAAATGCGACGTCCCGGTTTCCAGCTCGTCCAGCGCCGCATTGATCGGGCCGGCTTCGAGCGGGACGGTCCGGGTGACGACGCGCGAGAGATCGAGTTTCCCTTCTTCGGCGAAAACCATCAGGTCCGAGAGGTCGGCAAGAAGGTGGTCGGAGCAGCCGAGGATCCGGCGTTCCCTGGCGAGGACGTCCCGATACGGATCGAACTCGAAAGGCTGCGAGTTCAGGGCGACGAGGACGAGGCGTCCGCCCGGGGCGAGCGAGCGCAGCGCGGCGGAGCGGGATACTGGCGAGCCCGCAAAATCGAGCGCGACGTCGACGCCGCGGCCGCCGGTCGATTCCGCGACGCGCTCTTGCATCGGTTCGGTCGAAACGTCCAGGGCTTCCGCCCCGAGCGCGTGGGCGGCTTCGAGCTTCGAGGCGACGATGTCCGCGGCGAGGACAGGGCCGGCTCCCATTGCCTGGGCCAGTTGGACCGCCGAGGCTCCGAGCCCGCCGAACCCGATGACGAGGACGGTCTCTCCGCGGCGCAGGTCCGCGAGCCGAAGCGCGTGGAGGGCCGTCGCCGAGGAACACATCATGACCGCTGCGTGATCGAACGGGACGGAGTCCGGAATGCTTACCGCATTCCCGGCGGGAATCGCGACGAGCTCGGCATAGCCCCCGTCGCGATCCTTGCCGAGCATTTCCGCCTTCCGGCAGAACCGCTCCGCACCCGAAAGACACAGGGAGCAGCCGCAGCCGACGAGGTAGTGGACGGCGACGCGGGCCCCGTCCGCGGGAGACGAGACCCCGGGCCCGCGCTCGAGGACGGTCCCGGCGATTTCGTGTCCGAGGGTGATCGGAGCTCGCGTCCGTCCAGCCTCCTTCCGGTAGTGCGCATCGGAATGGCAGATGCCCGCGGCCCGGATCTCGAGGACGACTTCGCCGGGACCGGGATGCGGATCGTCGCGCGGCCGTTCCTCCAGCGGGGTCCCGGCTTTCGACATTCGGATCGAGCGCATGCGCGATCGTTCAGGAGGCGGATTCGGGAATCGGAGCCCGGATCGCTTCGGCGAACTTTCCGATCCGCCGCTCGACGGCATCCTTCCCGAGGAGCTCCAGCACGTCGAAAAGCGGCGCGCCGACGGTCTTGCCCGTGACGGCAAGCCGCAGCGGATGGATGAGCTTGCCGGCGGAAACCGCCTTTTCGGCGGCGACCTCGCGAAGCGCCGCCTCGAGGCCCGCCTTCTCGAAGCTCGGGAGCGCGGTGAACCGCTGCGCGAGGACGAGGAGGAGTCCCGCGGTCTCGGGCCCGACGTTCTTCTTGAGGCCGGCGGCATCGTACTCCCGGGGATCGACTTCGTAGTCGGCGAGCGCGGAGGCGAGCTCGGGGAGCGTCCTGGATCGCTCGCGGTGGAGCTCGATCGCGCGAACCGCGACGGATTCGGCCGGCAGAGCCCCGCCGCCCGGCTTCAACCGACCGAGAAGCTCGGCCGGCGTCATCGACGCAAGGTATTTCGAGTTCATCCACAACAACTTGTCCGGATCGAAGACGGAGGGCGACGCCCCGACGCGGTCCAGGGTGAAGTCCCGCACCATTTCCGAGAGAGGCATGATTTCGCGGTCGTCGCCGGGCGACCAGCCCAGGAGCGCCAGGAAATTCACGAGCGCCTCGGGAAAGATCCCCGCCTCGCGCCACTCCTCGACGGAGGCCGCGCCGTGGCGCTTCGACAGCTTCTTCCGGTCCGTGCCGTAAATCATCCCGAGGTGCGCGAATTTCGGCGGCTCGGCTCCGAGCGCCTGAAAAAGGACCACGTGTTTGGGCGTGTTCGCGAGATGGTCGTCGCCCCGGATGACGTGCGTGATGCGCATGTCCACGTCGTCGACGCAGACGGTGAAATGGTAGAGAGGGTGGCCGCCCGAGCGGACGAGCACGAAATCGTCGGTCGCTCCGGCGGGAAATTCCACCCTTCCGCGGATGAGATCGTCGACCGCGATCGGGTCGGGTGGAACCCGGAGGCGAAGGACGAATCTCTCGCCCGCCCCGGCGCGCCGCTGCGATTCTTCTTCCGGAATCGAACGGCACTTCTTGGAATACTGGTAGGCGCGCTTCTCGGCTTCGGCCCGCTTTCGGTCGGCCTCCAGCTCTTCCGGAGCGCAGAAGCAACGGTAGGCCTTTCCCGCGGCGAGAAGCTCGCCGGCCTTCGCGCGGTAGAGCTCCATTCGATCCGACTGGTGGATCGGTCCTTCGTCCCAATCGAGGCCGAGCCATTCCATCGAACGGAGAATCTGGTCGGTGAGCTCCGTGCGCGATCTTTCGACGTCGGTGTCTTCGATCCGAAGGATGTGTACCCCGCCGGCATGACGCGCGAAAAGGAAGTTGTACAGAGCGGTTCGCGCGCCGCCCACATGGAGGCTGCCGGTCGGGGAGGGGGCAAAACGCACGCGGACGGTCATGAGAGTCGCGATCTTATACGATGGCTCCGATGTCGGCCTCGTCCGAAAAGTCGTCCTGGAAAGCGGATCTCGCGCTTTGCGGCATCACGCTCATCTGGGGCTCGACGTTCATCGTGAATGCGAAAGTGATCGGCCGGGAACCCCCGATCGCGTATCTGGCCGTGCGATTTTCCATCGCCGCGGCGCTGCTCCTGGCCGCGTGTGTCGGCCGGAAAAGCACTCCCTTCCTGCTGAAGGACAGTTTCCTGCTCGGCATCCTGCTTGCCGCGGGAATGGCGTTTCAAATCGCGGGTCAGACGGAGACGACGGCCTCGAAAACGGCGTTCATCACGGGCCTTTCGGTGGTGCTCACGCCCTTCTTCGCGACCTTTCGGACCGGACGCGGCCCGGGCATGTCGAACCTGGTCGGCGTGCTGCTCGCGACGGCGGGCTTTTCGCTGCTCTCGTGGCCCACGGGCGGGGGAATCCTGAACCGCGGCGACCTGATGGTGCTCGCGTGCGCGGTCGCTTTCGCGATCTACATCGTCGAGAACGCGGAGCGCGCTCCGCGGCACGCGACGCTTCCTCTCACGGCAGTCCAGCTCGCGGTGGCGTCGGCGGCGCTCTGGATGATTTCGTTCTGGCTCAAGGTCGGAAAGCCATCGCTGGCGATTGCGGCGCACGAGGCGAAGCCGATGGCGTTCGATCCGGGCTTTCTCGCGGCCATCACGTACATGGCCTTGTTTGCGACCCTCCTGACGTTCCTGGTGACGACCTGGGCTCAGACGAAGATGTCGGCCACGCACGCCGCTCTCATCTACGCGCTCGAGCCCGTGTGGACCGCGATCTTCGCGGCGATCGTCCTGTCGGAGCGGCTCGGCGCCCGGGGCTTCGCCGGAGGAGCGCTCGTCATCGCGGGGATCGTGGTTTCGGAGCTGAAATTCAGCTCAGCCGAGCCCCGTACGTCTTGAGGTATTTCATTCCCGTGTCGCACAGGATCGTGACGACCGTCGCGCCGGGTCCCAGCCGGTCGGCCAACCGCAGGGCGGCGATGACGTTGGCGCCGGTGGAAGTCCCCGCGAAGAGCGCTTCTTCCCGGGCCAACCGAAGCGCCATCTCGATCGCTTCTTCGGTGGAGACGCGCTCGATCCGATCGGCGACCCCCGCCTTCCAGAGCGGAACCACGAAGCCCGCACCGACCCCGTCGATCTTGTGGGCGCCCGGCCGCCCGCCCGAGAGGACCGGAGATTCCGAAGGCTCCACGGCGACGATCTCGATCCCTTCGCCTTGCCGGCGCAGGGATTCCCCGATCGCCCGCAGCGACGCCGCGGTTCCCACGCTCTGGACGAAGCCGTCGATCTTTCCATTCGTCTGAGCCCGGATTTCGTTGGCCATCGCGTCGTATGCCGCGAAAGGATCCATGTTGTTCAGCTGGTCCGTCCAAAAGGCTCCCGTGTCTTTCGCGATCGCGCCGGCGGCTTCGACCATGTCGCGGGTGAGCTTCCCGGTCATGCCCCCGCCCTCGCTTCGCACGATCTGAAGCTTTGCCCCCAGGATCTTCATGTGGTCGAGCTTCTCGCGGGAGAAGGCGTCCGAGCTCACGATGTGCAGCGGGTATCCCTTGACCGCGCAGACGAGCGAGAGCGAAACACCCGTGCTGCCGCCCGTGTATTCGACGACGGCCCTCCCCGGCGCGAGACGGCCGTCGGCCTCCGCGGCTTCGATCATCGCGAGCGCGACCCGGTCCTTCATGCTTCCGGTCGGGTTTTCGCTCTCCATCTTCAGCAGCACGCGCGCGCCGTTCGAGGGAACGACTTTGCGCAACGCGATCATCGAAGTGTTTCCGATGCGCGGGAGAATGTTTTCCGGGAGCTCCTTCATGGTGCCTCCTGCGCCGTTCAGTCCAGGGGGAACGTGAGCGTGTACTCCCATCCGCCCCGGGCGACGGTCATCATCAGGGTCGTCCGGTTGAAGTCGCGGTTCAAGACGGTTGCGGCCTCCTTCTCCGATCGCACGGGCTCCCCGTTCAATCCGACGAGGTAGTCGCCCGGCTCCAATCCGGCGCGAGAGGCGGCCGACGCCCGGGAAACCTGGCTGATCCGCAGGGCGCCCCGCGACGGAGCGACCTGGATGCCCACGTCCTGTCGAAGGATCCGTGACCAGAGGGACGCGGGAGGCTCGGCCGTTCGCAGGGAGATCCTGCGGGCCGAGGTTCCGGCCTTCAGCGAAAGGTCGATGAGCTTGCCCGGAGGCACGCTCGACAGCGCGGTGTCGAAATCGTTTTTCGAGGCGACGGGCCGGCCGTCGACCTGCGTGATCACGTCGTTTTTCGCGAGACCGGCGCGAGCGGCGGGGGAAGAAGCCTCGACGTACGTCACGCGGAAGCCGGAAGGTTTTTCTTCGGCTCCGAACCGCGACGTCGCGGTCCGGCCGCGAACTCCGATCCAGGCGGGGCGGACGGATCCGAAATGAAGAATGTCCTCGACGATGCGCTTCGCCCGGTCGATCGGGATCGCGAACCCGATTCCCGAAGCGCCCCCCACGATGGCGGTGTTGATGCCGATGAGCTGGCCGTCGATGTTGACGAGCGGGCCGCCGGAGTTTCCCGGGTTGATCGAAGCGTCGGTCTGGATGAAGTCGGTGAATACCCGCTGGGTGTTTTCCTCCGGGACGGTGCGCCCGAGCGCGGAAACGACGCCGGCCGTGACGGTGTTCGAGAGGCCGAACGGATTTCCGATCGCGATGACGGTTTCTCCGATCAGGATGTCGGAAGAGTTTCCCATCGCCAGCACCGGGAGCGGCCCGTGCGGGCCCTTGACGCGAAGCACGGCGACGTCATTGTCGCGGTCGGAGCCGACGACCTCGCATTCGTATTCCTGGCCGCTTTTGGTCGTCGCGATGATTTTCGAGGCGCCCGAGACGACGTGGTCGTTGGTCAGGACGATTCCGTTTCCGTTGATGAGGACGCCCGAGCCCAGGGATTTCGTTTTGTATCGCCGGGGCGCGCCGTAGGCGAAGTCTCCGAAGAACTGGTCGAAGATCGAGGCTTGTCGGCTCACCGTTTGCTCGGCGGAGATGTTGACCACCGCGGGGGAGACCTTCTCGACCACGGCCACGACTTCGTTGCGACGGGTGGGGGGCGTGGCGCCGCCGGACGCGGCGGCAAAGAAAAGGGCGGCGGCCCCGAAGGCCGCCGCCGGGAACACGCGGGGAGCGCGAAAAGCTCTCGTCATGCGCATTTCAACGCACGGCGGCTTTCCAGCATTCCTTCAGGACGATTGGACGTCGATCTCCTTTTTCTTTCCCGCCTTGCCACCTGCGATCGGGATCTGCTTGGGCCTGGTCTCTTCGCGCTTCGGCATCTCGATGTGGAGGATTCCGTCGGAAAAGTCCGCCTGGATCCGGTTCGGGTCGATGCTCGTCGGAAGGCTGAAGGACCGGACGAACGTGCCATAGGACCGCTCGACGCGATGGTAGTTCTCCGCCTTGTCGTCTTTCTCGAACTTGCGTTCGCCCTTGACGGTCAGCATGCCGTTCTCGACGGTCAGGTTCACCTGATTTTCCTTGAAACCAGGCAGCTCGACATCGAGCTTGATCCGGTCTTTCCCTTCGACGATGTCAACCGGGGGCAGCCAGTTTCCGGACGTGAGCGCCAGCTCGCCGTCGGGCCTCGCCGTTCGCGCGGTTTCCGCTCCGAGAATCCGGCTGAGCCGGTCATTCCACCAATTGATCTCCTGGAAGGGATCCCATCTCGTCAATCCGTTCATCGTGACCTCCTTGAAAAAAATCCTTTCAATGAATTGCCGCCGGGACCGTCCCGGCAGCCGTTTCCTCCTGGTGGCGCGCTTTCGAGAGTTTTTCGTACTCGCGGTCGCTGATCTCGCGGAAAGCGAGCGCGTCGCCCGTGGGGTCAACTTGGATTTCGAGCGCCTGCTTGCCCGTGAGCCGGCCCTCGAGGACGCGGCGCGCGAGCGCGTCCTGCACGGTCTTCTGGATCGTGCGCTTGAGCGGGCGGGCTCCAAATGCCGGGTCGTAGCCCCGCTTCGCGAGCCACTGCCGCGCCTCCGGGGTCCAGGCGAGGCGAAGGCCGCGGCCGGAAAGCGTTTTGGCGAGGCGGTCGAGCTGGATGTCGACGATCTTTTCGATCTGTGCTTCCCCGAGTCTGTGAAACACGACCACGTCGTCGATCCGGTTCAGGAACTCGGGGCGGAAGTGGCGCGCCAGGGCTTCCGTGACTTTCGCCTTCATCTCTTCCTCGTCCCGCTCCGCGAGCTCGATGATCCACTCCGAGCCGATGTTCGACGTCATGATGATGACGGCGTTGCGGAAGTCCACGTTCCTCCCCTTGCCGTCGGTCAGCCGCCCGTCGTCGAGAAGCTGAAGGAGCACGTTGAAGACCTCCGGGTGGGCCTTTTCGATTTCATCGAACAGGATGACGCTGTAAGGC
>JBOGJO010000266.1:0-4798 GCA_050747885.1 Thermoanaerobaculia bacterium | reverse complement strand
TTTGAAACCCTTGCGATGGGATTTCTCGTCTTTGGAGACCGGTCGCCGAAGGCCGATCTCGCGGCCTCCGTCGCCCTCGCCGGTTGCGCGCTCACGAAATTCGAGGGCACGTTTTTCGCCGCGGCCGCCGCCGGAATCTTCGCGGCCTTCCGCAGCGGCGTCGCGGGCCGCGCCCGCGCTCTTCTTAGGCTCGCCGTCCTGCCCGCGCTCGCCCTGAGCGCGTGGCTCGTTTTCTGCGCACGAAACGGCATTCTCTACAACTACCGACCTGCGACCGGCGGCCCGTTGACGTTCGTGAACTTCCGCGAAGTTCTGGCCGGGATCGCGCAAAACGTGTCCTACGGCGCCGCCTACATCCCGTGGATCGCCCTGGCAATCGTTCTGGCGGCCGGGGGCCTGCGCCGGGAATCGCTCGCGCCGGCGCTGCTTGCCGCCGCGGTCGTCGCGAGCATCGCCTTCTACTATCTCCACGGACGCCAGGATCCGAGCGCCTGGATCCGTTGGTCGGCTCGCCGGACGTTTCTGACGCCCATGCTCTGCCTGGTGTTCGCGGCCTCGGCGCCCGGCGACATCGCCCAACACGGCGACGCACATCGCTCCGGCATTTCGAGCCGTTCGCCGGCCGAGCCCGTCGCGAAGTGACCAGCGTGTTCCTGCTCCTGCTGTTCGCCGCGTCCTGTGCGGCGATCCAAACGGCCGCGATCGGTCTCGGGCGGCCCCTGTCCCGCGGCGCCCTCGCCGCCGCGGTTGGGCTTCCCCTGCTTTTTCTCCTTCCCGGTTTCTTCAGCGCGACGACGCCGCTCCCGACGGACCACTCGCTCGGATACTGGCCGTGGCACGTCGAGTCGGAAGGTCCGGCTCGCAACGCCAACTTGAACGACCTCGCGACCCAGATGGCGCCGTGGGCCAAGGCCGTGAGACTCGCCTACAAGAACAAGGAGCTCCCCCTTCGCGACCGGTGGAACGGGTGCGGAACTCCGCTCGCCGCCAACGGACAATCGGCGGCGTTCTCCCCGTTCACTTTCCTCGGGCTCCTGCTTCCCCTCGCGCGCGCCGCCACGCTGACGGGAGCGCTGAAGCTCGCGCTGGCCCTCTCCGGAATGTGGCTCTGGCTCCGCGAGCTTCGAATCTCCGACCTTGCCGCGCTGTTCGGCGCGATCTCGTTCTCTTTCTCGATGACGATGATTCCGTGGCTCTTTTTCCCGCACACGGCGGTGATCTGCCTGTGGCCGTGGGCCCTCTTCGCGATCGAGCGGCTGCGAGATCGCTCGGGCTCCTTCCGCGCTTTCATTCTCCTCGCGACGATCTTCGCGGTCTGGCCGCTGTGCGGGCACATCGAGAGCGTGGCGCTCGGCTGCGCGTTCATCGCGCTCTGGCTTGCGGGCCGTGCGGCGCTCGGCGGCCTGCCGGAGTTTCGCGGCCTCGCGCTCCGCATCGGGGCGGCGGGCGCCCTTGCTCTGGCGCTCTCGGCGTTTTCGCTCGTTCCGCAGGCGCTCGCCATTCGCGCCTCGAACCGGTTCGTTCTCGCCGCGCGCCCATCGTGGTCGGCCGATTTTTCGTTCTGGCCGCGGGCGAAGTTCTGGCATGGGGGACTCCTCACCCCCTTTTTCCCCAGGGTCTTCGGAGACGAGATCGCGGCGCCGATGATCGCGGGCGGCGCGGGCTCGTTCCCGGAGATGGCGCTCGGAGCGTTCGGGCTCGTCGGGTGGGTACTCGCGCTCTCGGTCTTCCGTCCGGGAAGCCGGAGGAATCGCGCGCAGTGGGCGCTCCTCGTCCCCATGGCTCTGGGCCTCGGCGCGGCGATCGACGTGTGGCCGTTCGCCGAGCTCAGCGGCGCGATTCCGCTCTTTCGAATGGTCCCTGCGCTTCGCTTCCTCTCTTTTCTCTCGATCGGCGGCTCGGCCGTCGCTGCGTTCGAGGCCGATCGCGTGTCGCGCGACCTCCGCGAGGGGCGGAAAACGTGGATCTTTCCGGCGGCGCTCGCAATCGGACTGGCCGGGGCCGCAAGCTTTGCGTTCCTGCGCCTTCGACCCTTTCACGTCGCCACCGGGGGCTGGCGTTCGGAAAGACGCGCGTGGATTTTCTACGCCGCGGTCCTGAGCGCCGCCGCGGCGGCCTTCGTGCTTTTCGGGTTCCGCCGCAGGCTGGCGAGCTTTGCCCCCGCGGCCTTCGCTCTCCTGGCGGCGGGTTCGCTGTTCTGGGACGGACAACGGATTTACCGGTATCACTCCCTTTCGAAGTTGTTTCCCGAGACCCCGCTCGTCCGGTTTCTGAAGACCCGGCCGAAGCCGTTCCGTGTCCTCGGCGAAGGCGTGACCCTGTTTCCCAACACGAACGTGTTCGCCGGCGTCGAAGACGTCCGAACCCACGATCCCGTCGAGAGACGAGAATACGTGGAGTTTCTCGACAGGAACTGCGGCTACGACCCGTCTCCGTATTTCAAGATGCTCCGCGACGTGAACGCTCCCGCGCTCGACTTCCTGAACGTTCGGTATCTCGTTTCAACGCCCGGACGGGCCGCGCCCGGCGCGAAATGGGGCCTCGTTTACGCGGGCGCCGACGGCACGGTTTTCGAGAATGCGGACGTGTGGCCTCGCATCTTTTCCGAGGATCCTTCCCGGGCGGTCGAGATCAGCGGCTACGCCGAAACCACGAACCGCGTCACGTTTCATTCGAAGGCTTCGGGTGATCGCGCTCTCCCGACAACCGCGAGTTTCGTGCAGGACGGCGGGTGGACGGCCCTCGACGAGTCGGGCGTGGCGCTTCCCGTCACGCGGGTTCGCGGATTGTTCCTCGGCCTCGCCGTTCCACCCGGCGAGCACGACATCGTTCTCGCGTATTCCCCTCCGGGGTTTCGAACGGGATGCGGGATCTCGCTCGGCGCGCTGGCGGGCGCCGCCGCGGCGGCGGGCGTCTTCTTTTCCCGCCGCGCACGCGGAGGCGTTCCGGCCCGAGCCGGCTAGAAAACCTTGAGAATGTCGTTGTAAATCACGACTCCCATCAGGAGGACGAGCAGGACGAAACCGAACTGGAGGATGCGCTCTTTGACGCGAAGGGAAAAGTCGCGCCGGATCGCCCCTTCGATGAGCAGCACCGCAAGCTGCCCGCCGTCGAGCATCGGCACGGGCAGGAGGTTCAGGATCCCGAGCTGGAGCGAAAGCATCCCCATGAGACCGATCAGCGGAACCACGCCCTCCCGGGCCGCCTCTCCCGCGAACTGGCCGATGGCGATCGGGCCGGACATCTGCTTGACCGATGCGCGACCCGCAAAAAGCTTCACGATCACGCCGAGGGTCGCCTGCGTGTCGGTGCGGAGGCTGCGCCACCCCTGCCGCACGGCCTCCGCGGGCGGAAACTTCTCGAGGACCTCGGGAACGTCGGCTTCGAGCGACACGCCGATCTTCCACCCGTCGGATTCTTTCCGCGGAGAAACCGGGAGCGTGACCGGGTTTCCGCGGCGCGACACGACGAAAATCTCCGGCCCGGGCGAGTGACGTCCGACCGCATCGAGAACTTCAGGGACGCTTTCCACCGGCTCTCCCGCCACCGAGAGGATCACGTCGCCGGGCAGGAAGCCGGCGGCGGAGGCGGGACTGCCCGGCAAGACGCGGCCGATCCGAGGCCGCAGGGCGGGGCCGATCCCCGTGTACCCGATGTCGAATTTCGAAACTCCCCGGGGAACGAGGTCGATCGTCTGGCGGGCGCCGGCGCGATCCACGGAGACCGAGAGCTTCTGGCGCGGGCTGATCGCGAAGGCGAACTCCGCGTCCTGCCAGTTTTCCACCGGCTTTCCGTCGATCGAGACGATCCGGTCGCCCTTCTGGAATCCCGCGAGCTTTCCGGGAGACCCCGGAGCGACGGATTCGACGACGGGCGGCTGGAGCCGGTAGGCGGGGACCTTTCGACCGACCATGAAGATGCCCGCCTGCAGCACGATCGCCAGAACGAAGTTCATTGCCGGCCCCGCCAGGAGAATGGCGGCCCGTTTCCACCTCGGGCCCACGATCGCCGGCGACGCCTCGGCCGCGCCGACGGCTGTCGACTCGTCCGGGCCCAACCCGACCACGCGAACGTAGCCCCCGAGGGGAAGCGCCGAGACGCGGTAATCCGTCCCCCGCCACTTCACGCCGAAGAGCCTCTTTCCAAAGCCGAAGGAAAAGACCTCCACCGGGAATTTCGACAGCTTCGCGGTCGCGAAATGGCCGAACTCATGGATGAAGACGACGATCGAGAGAACGACCGCCATAGCCAGGACGTCTTGGAGAAAGCTCAAACTCGCACTCCTGAGAGCCGGGTTGCGATCTGCATCGCGGTCTCGCGAGCCCGGACGTCGATTTCCTCCGCTTCGGCAACGCTCTCGGGCGCGGCCCGGCGTCCGAAGGCGGTCCGCGTCTCCGCGACAATGCGAACAATCGCGGGGAAGCGGATCTTCCCGGAAAGAAACGATTCGACCGCCACCTCATTGGCCGCGTTCAACACGGCGGGCGCCGCGCCCCCTTCGGCAAGCGCTTCGCGCGCAAGGCCGATCGCGGGATACCTCTCGGGATCGACGGCGGAAAGCTCGAGCCGCGCTCCCGACAGCGAGAGCTCCCCGAACGGATTGGTCAACCGCTCCGGATAGGCGAGCGCGTACAGGATGGGAAATCGCATGTCGTTTCGCGCCATCTGCGCGACGATCGATCCGTCGCAGAACTCGACCATGGAATGAATGAGCGACTGCGGGTGCAGGAGGACGTCAATCGCGGAGGGCGCCACGCCGAAGAGGAAGTGCGCTTCGAGAATCTCGAGGCCCTTGTTC
>JBOGJO010000265.1:0-12417 GCA_050747885.1 Thermoanaerobaculia bacterium | reverse complement strand
GCGCTAGACTGGTCTTCGGCCTCGACTCCCTCCCTCTGGACTGTCATTCGGACAAGTGCGACGTCCGTCATAGCGGGAAACCTTGCAACGTGGAACATGTCCGGCCTTGCCAACGTGGGTTCCTTCGGAAGTCCATATACCCTTCGCCTTCGCGCGTCCGATCTGGCTGGGAACCAAGGGATCTGGGTAACGGTTCAGCCAGCAGTAGGTAATTTCTTAACATGGTTATCTGACGGTTCGCCCTGGACTGGTGCAGGCATCGACGCGATTTGCCCAATTGGCTTAAACCGCTATACAACCATATCCTCACAAATTCCATTTCCACTGACCGAGACGATCGTCGTCAAGAATCAGGCCGGCGCGATCGTCAAGCATCTCGTTTCCGAAGCTCGCCCAGCTGGCATATATAACAATCCATGGTATGGCGATGATGACAGCGCACGACCATTGCCAGACGGACCGTATTTCTATGTCGCGACTGTCACCGACGGCACGATAATATTCACTCGTGACCTGACGACGACGATGAATATTAACTTCGAGAACCGGTGGTTCGATGGTCAGACGCTTCAAGCATTTGATCCGTTCAATAATCAACCACTTACCCTCACTTACACGCCCGGCGCGGCGAAAATTACTATCGTCATGAGCAGTCAGGTCGGGGGAGATATTGTTGGAGACTGCGCCCATCAGTCGGCTGACTTTTTCTGCCTTTCGGATGGTGCTTTTCAGGCGAGTGGTGATCCGCGGGTCTTTCAGTGGGCTGGCCTTGACCCGAGTGGCGTGTATCGCGGTGGAACGGTAAGGAGCGTGGGGATCGTTGCGCTTGGATCCGATTTTCCCCAGAATGCAATCCTAACGTGCGGGACGGCGCCAACGGTCACCAACGTGACTGTGACCCCGCCGGTCTTCGGTCCCGCGAATGGAACGCAGATGGTTGCATTCGACATGTCAACTTACCAGAGCGGAGTGGCAAGTGTCGCGATAACGTTCATGAATCTTGGCTCGCGATCAGTTCTTCGAAGGGTTAATCTCGCGGGTCAGTCACCAGGTCACGTGACGGCCGCGTGGGACGGCCGGGCTGACAACGGAATGCTCGTCGCTCCCGGGCCCTACGCGGTAACTGTGACCGCTACGGACAACATCGGAAACGTCGTGACGGGGCAGATCCTCACGACGATCGCGTATTGAGAGGGTGAGAGTGAGGAAACCTATGAAATCGATCAGCGTTAGGATTCTGGCAGTTCTCCTCGGTCTCGCCTGCGCGAGTTTCATTTCTCCACCCAAGTCGTACGGGGGCTTCTGTGACAACCCGGTGCCGATGCCGCCCCCGCCCCCTTCGCCGCCTCCTCCGATACCTTGCTGTAACCAGTGCGGTGGTTGCACGAACTCACCCTCGTATACGGCAACGGGCGTTTATACGACGGCCGCGGAGGATCTCCGGCTGACAACCGTCGGCCTGCCGATCGTGCTCACGCGCACGTACCTGAGCAGTCAATCCGGCGATGCGGTCTTTGGCCTGGGCTGGGTGTCAAGCATTCCGTCGATCCATCTGGTGTACGCCGTCTATCTTTATTCCGCCCCCTCGACCTACCAGAAGGAGGCAGACATCGTGCTGAGCGGTGGCGGTGTCGCACGGTACATGGAGAACGGCGATGGAAGCTATACTCCACCGGCTGGGCGATACGACCACCTCGTCAAGAACGCCGATGGGAGCTGGGATTTCTCGCTTCAGCGCAGCGGTACGGTCTACCATTTCGATCCGACCGGCGCCGTGACGGCGATGACCGACGAATTCGGGAACGTCCAGGCTTGGACCTACGATGGAAGTGGCCGCCTGCAGCGCGTCACGGATGTGGTTTCCGGCCGATATCTCGACTTCTACTACGGGGCCGATGGCCGCGTCAGCACGGTCCGGGACAACGCGGGCAGGCAGGTCCAGTACGGTTACGGCGCGAGCGGAACCCTCACGTCGATGACCGACCCGGCGGGCCGCGTGACGACCTACTCCTACACCCAGGGCCGCTACGTGCCCATCCTAACGGGCATCCAGGACAACTGGGGAAGAACGGCCGAAACCGTCACTTACGACAGCGGGGATCGGACGCTTTCGTATACTGAGGCCGGAGAAACGTACACGTACACCTACTCCTATGGCGGCGTCGCGAGCCAGACCTCAAAGAACTACGGCCTGAATTCGGGCGGGAATCCCTGGGTCTATACGACGGGCAACTTCGGCCAGACGACGCAGGCGAGCCCTCCCTCCGGGAGCGGCGGCGCCGCGAAGTCGACGGTCTACGATGGCAACGGGAACATCATCCAGACGACTGACGAGGTCGGAGTTAAGACCTTCTACACCTACGATGGCGGCGGGAACGTCTCATCGGTCACGAGGGATTACCAGGGTGCGAATGCCGTCCGATTCGATTACGTCTACGACCCGACTTTCCCGGAGAAACCAACTTCGATCACGCCTCGCAATCCCTCGACGAACCAGCTCGATCCGAGCTGGCAGGCATGGAAGTACGACTACCAGCAGGGCGATCCCGCCCCCGGCGCGCTTCACCACGTTTTCCGGGTCGAAAATGACGGGACGACGCTGGATCTTATGGCCACCTACGCCTACGATTCGCAGGGGCGGGTGGTCTCGCAAACGTCGGCGACCGGAGGGGAGACGGACTACGCCTACGATTCTCAAGGGAACCTCCAGACCGTGACCGCGCCTTCGAACAACGACGCTGACCAGAGGCCCTTCACCACCTACGGCTATGATGCCCTCGGGCGCGTGAGCTCGGTCACGGATCCGCTCGGGCATGCGACGGCTTACACCTACGACGCCCTCGGCAGAGTCCTGACCGTCACGCTGCCCAAGCCGTCGGTGGGCTCGGCGCTGGATTTCACGACGACGTATTCCTACGACAACTTCGATTCGGCTTCGGGCCTGACCTTCACGAACGTCACCGACCCGAACGGGATCGTGACGAAGCAGGGCTACGACCAGTTCGGAAGGCTCGTGAAGTCGGTCGATGGGTTGACCAATGCAACGACTTATGCCTACTCCCATGGCCTCCTCGCCTCGATCACCGATGCGAACAACAACGTGACGGGCTATTCTTACGACGTGCTGCGGCGGCTTCAGGCGACGAATTTCCCGGAAGAGAACTCCGAGACGTACACCTATTATGCCGATGGGCAACTCCACACCAAGACCGATCGGAAGGCGCAAACGATCACGCACGCCTATGATCACTTCAAGCGGCTCTCGACGAAGAGCTACCCAAATGCGACGTCGATCGCGTACACATATCAGGGCCAAAGTCTGACCCAAGTGTATGACACATCGACCTCCCCGGCCGAGACGCACACGTTCCAGTACGACTCGAGCTACCGGGTGGCGACGAACGTCCAGGGGCCGAGGGGGACGTTGAACTACCAGTACGACGCGGCAGATCGAGTTTCGGAGGCAGATGTGCAAGGCGGGCCGACCACAGGCTACTTGAGGTATCAAGACGGCAGCCTGAACACGATATCCTGGCGCCCGGTAGCGGGAGCCTTCAAGTACAGCTACCGGCTCAACGGGCAATACGATTCGATCCTCTTTCCGAACGGGCAACACCGCGACTACTCCTACGATGACCAAGGAAGGCTCTTGCAGATCGGCAACGTCCATCCCGGCGCAGGCAACATCGCGACCTACGCGTACGGGTATGACTTCAACAATGCGACTGGGCAGTGGACGATGCTGGGGCAGAGGACATCGATGGCAGCCACGGTTCCGGCCCAGGGCTTCAACGCGAGCCCGACGGCCTACCGCTACGACTCGGATTACCAGCTCGCCCAGGCTGCGTACCCGAATGTTTCGCCCTTTAATGGGGCTACGGATTCGTGGTCCTATGACCCGATCGGCAACCGGACCTCGGCGAACGGCCAGTCCTACACGTACTTCCTGAACGGCAGCCACGTCGGCCAGAGGCTTCAGAGCGATGGCCAGAACACCTATACGTACGACGCAAACGGATCAACGCTGACGAAAAGCGGTTCCCAGAGCTACACATTCGGATGGGATATCGAGAATCGGATGAACGGGATCTCCGGAGCGGTGGCCGCAACGTACACGTACGACTACCAGGGACGCCGATCGAGCAAGACCGTGAGCGGAACCACGACAAGCTATCTCTACAATGGGTTGAACCTTGTTTCTGAGGTCGGTTCGGCCGATTACGCTTTCGGCCCGGGCATCGACGAGCCGCTCGCGGTCAATAAGAGCGGCAACGTTTCGTACATGGCCGCAGACGCGCTTGGGACGATCGAAGCGACCAATGACTCCGGAGGGACGGTTCAACATGCGGCGGTGTTCGACGCGTGGGGAAATACGAAGACTCAAACCGGAGCGCGATTCCAGCCGTTCACGTACACAGGGAGGGAGACTGACGAGGCGGGATCGCTATTGTACCGCGCGAGGTTCTTGGCTCCATCGATCGGCAGGTTCGCGAGTGAGGACCCGCTCGGATCACAACTACGGTCAGCGTTTGACTGGAACTCGTACGCTTACGTGGTCAATTCACCTGTTTCCTCTGCCGATCCTATGGGGCTATTCCCATATTTTGGCAGCCCCCCTTGGAATCCATGGTATGGCCATTATTGTGGCCCGGGAAACATCGGTGGCGCGGCGATGGATGCTCTTGACGAGTGCTGCGCGAACCACGACTCCTGTTATAGTAATGCTCAGCTCGGCTTCATCAATGGCGTATTTCCACCTCACGACCCCGTAAAACGCTGTAAGAAACAACAATGTGATAAGAACCTGTGCTCGTGCAGTCTTCGCTTTGTGCCATACGACAAGGGCTCGGCTATAGGGCGTGCAGGCGTGTTGTTCTTCTTCTGCCAAAACACGGGTGGCGGCGGTGCGGGATGGTGAAACCCAGTACAGGCACGCGGAGGAAAGACGTTAGGCCATGAGTGTTGTAAAGACGCATCGCGGCGTCGCTCGCGCGATCGTGGTTTCTCTTGCGGTCGGGACAACTATAGCCCTCGGGGGGGAGTATTTTCGTGCGGTTGGGTCTGGTGATTTGGCGTCCCTCCTTGAGCTGCCTGGTTTTCTGACCACGGCGGTTATCGCCGTGGCGTTTGGTCGGGATCCACACGTTCAACGATATGTCTATGCCGTTATTGCGATCGACGCGGTAATTTGGTCGCTCGCAGTGTTCGGTTTGATCGCGATTGGGTGGGCGGTGACGAGAGGTGTTGGAAGGATTGGTAATGACAGGAGAGGTTGACGGCGATGGCCTGAACCCAGATACCGGGTGGACACGAACGTCCAGGGGCCGAGAGGGAGGTTGAGCTACCAGTACAACCCGGACGATACAGTTCTTTCCTACGCCGTCCAGGGCGGCCCGTCGGCTTCCTACACCTACTACCCCAGCGGCGCTCTCGACACGATCGCCTGGACGCCGGTTTCAGTGTTCTTCAAGTATGCCTACACCCTCAACGGTCAGTACCATACCATCGCGATGCCGAATGGGCAGCGCAGGAATTATTCCTACGACGACCAGGGGCGGTTGCTCCAGCTCGCGAACCTTCACCCCTCAGCCGGGAACCTGGCGACGTACGCCTACGGCTATGACCTCAACAACGCGACCGGCCAGTACACAATGCTCGGCCAGCGGGTGAGCATGACGGCAACGGTGCCGAGCCAAGGGTTTAGTGGAGCCCTGACGGACTACAACTACGATCAGAGCTACCAGCTCATCCAGGCGGCCTACCCGAATGCCGCGCCGTTCAACGGGGAAGTAGACTCCTGGAGCTACGATTCGATCGGCAATCGGCTAGCCAACGTGGTGAACGGGATCTCGCAGAATTACACGTATCTGAAGAACGGTTCGAACCCTCTCAACGGGCAGAGGCTGTCGAACGACGGGTCAAACGCGTACACCTATGACGCGAACGGGTCGACGCTGGCTGAGAGTGGAACCATTGGAAACTTTACCTTTGCATGGGACGTTGTGAATCGACGGATAGGGAGTTCGGGCGACATATTGGTTGCTTACGGATATGACTATCAGGGGAGGCGACTAAGCAAAACGATAAGCGGTAGTAAAACTGACTACCTCTACAGCGGACTTGACCTGATCCGTGATTCCGGCCCTTCGTCGGCGGATTATATCGTTGGTCCTGGAGTTGACGAGCCTTTGGCAGTTGCAAAAAATGGAATTGTCTCCTACGTTGACGTCGACGCTCTGGGAACTGTGACCGAGATGGGTGACAGCAGGGGAGTCATCACACATGCCGTTGTATTCGATGGGTGGGGGAACGTTAGGGCCGAAGTCGGCACGCGCTTTCAGCCGTTTACCTACGCCGGCCACGAGACCGATGAGGCCGGGTTGCTTTTCTACAGAGCTAGGTACTTCGCTACAGCCATCGGGAGGTTTGGCGGAGAGGATCCTCTGGACCATCACGGCGCCTCTAAGTATGCGTACGCGTCGAATAGCCCAATCAGGCTTAGAGATCCCTTTGGCCTTGAGGTGGAGGGGCCCGTTCTCGGCCCTCCGCCAATCATTCCTATAATTAACCCGATCATCAATGGCCCGTATTTTCCTTTCTGGCCTAGCCCGTATGGTGGAGGTGAGTTTTACTTTCACGGCAACTACGGCGGTCCTGGCTGGTCGGGCGGGTCGTGGACACCCGGTGGAGGCGAAAATATGCCCCCTTGGGGAGGAGCGCCGCCCAAAGACCCGGAAGATCAGTGTTACGCGATCCATGACTCTTGCTATTCGAACTGTCGAAAGCATTCGGCCAACTGCCCAAGCGGTGAATGCCCGTGTACACGGGCCTGCGATCTCGCACTTGCGGTGTGTCTCAGGGGTATTTCCGGTGGTGGAATTCGAGTCGCCGCGACGGCGGCGTTTTTCGATTTCCACGGCCACCTGCCGTGCTGGCGGTGAGAGAGAAGCCGTTATTCCCTAGGGCTTCTTTCGAAGCGAAGACGGTCTCAACGCTAGTTGCGATTGTTCACTTCTCTATCGCCTTGCTCGTCGCGTTCGCGGCATCGGGCAGCCACGGCGACCAGGCGGGTATAATATGGGTTCCCCTGCTGATTGCGGATTTTCCTATTTCTCTGGTGGGTTACTGGAGTGCAATCGGCGTGTTCCGACTCTTGCCCGTGCTTCAGCTCGGAATGCTGAGAGCTCCGTTCAATGATCCAGGATTTCTCGTCCCAGCTTTTACACACGTGATTCTTGGTACCCTGTGGTACTACGTTTTATCGATTGGGGTGTGGAAGTGGTGGCGGGCCATCTTCGGTGGTAGATGAATTTCGGGCGAACTCTGCGACGCGCCGATGGCAGGAGACGAGGTGCCTCCACCAATCCGTCGCATCGCAGCTCCTCACGAGGAGCTGCTCCGCTCCCACGACGCAAACCTTCTCGGTTTGATTCCCTCGCGGAGACTTTTCGGGCGACGAACGCCGGAGACTTTTCGCATCGCGACAGAGGCCTCTCGTGCGGCAAACCCTCGTTCAACGCCGAAGCCCGTGAACTTTGTCGTACGATTGTCGCCGAGATGTCCAGAACGACCGACGCAGCGACACCGAATTCGAGCGCGGAGGCCGCGGCCGGCGCCGCGAAGCCCGATTCGGCGCGCCGGGAGGAACCCGACCGGGGCAGCGGGGGTCGCTCGTCCCGTTCATGGATTTTGCGAACCCGTTCTGGTCCGAGCCGATCGTCCATGCCTACGAGTTCACGATCCGTCCCGGGCGAATCAAGGGCTGGGGCATGCACCGGCGGCAGGCGGACCGCTACTTCATCCAGCAGGGAGACCTGCGCGTCGTGCTGTTCGACGGCCGCGAGATCTCCGGGACGAAGGGAAGCTTCTGCGAGTTCTTCTTCACCGGGGGGGCTATGGGCTCCTCCACATTCCTCAGGGCGTCTGGCACGCGACCCAGAACTGGGGGCCGGTCCTCGGGAGGATCTGCAACTTCGGGACGGCGCGCTTCGACCCGAAGGACCCCGACAAATCCCGCATCGATCCGCACTCCGGCGCGATTCCCTTCGACTGGTCGCTTCGCGACGGCTGAGGCTCCGGATCTTCGGGCCTGCGCCCGCCGGTTTCTTCGCGGTGCACGCGAACGCGAAAACGGCAAGGCCAAGCAGGGACAGACCGGACGCTCGGCGTCCCGAAGAGCACGGTGAAGTCGTAGGACGCTGCGTCGTCGAATCCTCGTGTTAAATTGGTGCGAAGGCTATTCTTGCCTTCCGGGCGTTGTCAAGCCGACAACAGGGCCCGTGCCGCGAGGGCGGCGCCCACGACTCCAGAATCCGCGCCGAGCCGGGCGGATTCGATCCTGATCCCGGCGAGTTCCGTGGTGAAGGCGAATTTTTTTGCAGTGTCCCGGACGGCGCGCAGGTAGGGTTCGCCCAGATCTTCGACGACTCCCCCTCCGAGGACAAAGATTTCCGGCGCGAAAACGTTGAAAAGGTTCGCAATCGCGATGCCGACATGTCGGGCGGAATGCGCGACCGCGAGGCGGGTGAGACGATCCCCCGATCGATACGCCTTTCCGAGGGCGGAGCTGTGCAGTCGATCGCGCCGCCGCAAGCGGTCCAGGGAAGTCTTTTCGCCCTTCCGAACCCCTTCGCGCAAAAAGCGGGCGATTCCGGTCTTCGAAGCTTCCCACTCCAGAGTTCCTTCGGGACCGCCGGGCTTCGCGCCGCTCGCCTCGAGGACCATGTGTCCGATCTCGCCCGCGTTCTTGTTGATTCCGTGAAGCAGCCGCCCGTCGATGATCAGGGCGCCTCCAATCCCCGTTCCCACCCAGAGGCCGACGAGGTTTCGGTGGCCTCGCCCCGCCCCGGCTCGAAACTCTCCCCACAGGGCCATGTCGACGTCATTGTCGAGAACGACCGGGACGTCGAACCGCCTCGCGAGCAGGTCTCGGATCCGGAAGTTCCGAACCGCGATGTTCGGCGTTCGCAACACCACGCCGCGATCCGGGTCGATGGGGCCCGGCGACCCGATTCCGATGGCGCGAAGGCGTCCCGGGCCGGCGCCGGAAAGCGCCTCGGAGACTGTCGCAACGATCGCCTCCCCGAGGGCTTTGCTGCCGGATGCGAAAGGCGTCTTTACTTTCGCGCGCGCGAGAACTCTTCCCCGGCTCGAAACGACGCCGGCGAGGATTTTCGTGCCGCCGAGGTCGACGCCGACGCAGTTTTCCGGGACTATCGGGGACCTCCCGAGAGCATCGGATGAGTATACTGAACGGGCATTGCTTTCGATCGCCCCGGTCTTCTTCGTTCTTGCCGTTCTTCCGCCGGCGCCGGCGCCGGCGGGCGGCGCGCGCGCCTTCGAGGCCGCGCGGAGAGCGGCGATCGCGAACGCGAAATCGGCCCGGGGAAGGCGGTACCAGCCCGTTCTGGCGAAAGCGTTTTCCGAGTCGCAGGCCCGCCAGCTCGGCCGGTGCGTCGAATCCCGGAAAGACCCGGACCTGTCGCCGTTCGAGGCGCTCGTCGAGATCGGCGCCGGCGGCGCCGTGGAATCGGTTCTCGTGCGGCCGGGAACCAATGTGGCGGTCTGTCTTCGCGAGTCGATCCTCAAGACCCGCTTCCCCCGGCCTCCCCGCGCGCACTACTGGACATCGACGACGCTGAGGCTGACGCAGTGATCGGGCGGCCGGCCGAGTCCGAATATCCGCCGTTTCACGCAGGGTACGTCTCGCTCGTGCCCGAGGAGGAGATCCTCGCGGTCCTCACGGATCAGCTTCGAGACACGGTCGCGTTCCTGCAGCAGATCCCCGATTCACGGGCCGGGTTTCGATACGGGGCGGAAAAGTGGAGCGTTGCCGAGCTCGTGGGACACGTGATCGATGCGGAGAGGGTCTTCGGGTTTCGGGCGTTCACGTTCGCCCGCGGCGACGAGGCCCCGCTGCCGGGTTTCGAGCAGGATCCCTACGCGCGCGCAGCGCGCGTCGAGGGCGTCCCGCTCGCGACTCTCGCGCGCGAGTTCGGCCACGTGCGGCGGGGGCACCTTCTTCTTTTCGAGAGGCTCGCTCCGTCCGATTGGCTCCGGACCGGTGTTGCGAGCGGCGCGAGGATCTCGGTGCGGGCGCTGGGTTTCGTCATGGCGGGCCACGTCCGACACCACGTGTCCGTTCTGAGGGACCGATACCTGGAAACTTGAAAACGACTCACCCGGCGGTCCGGGTTCATTGATCGAGGATCTTTCGAATCTGCGGCTGGTCCGGCTTGATTTCAAGCGAGCGAGCCAGGAGTCGGCGGCCTTCTTCGCCGCGTCCGAGGCAGAGAGAGGCCAGGCCGGCCACGTTGTAGGTTTCCGGATTGTCGCTGCTTCCGAGGAACGGCCGCAGCGCATCGTAGGAATCCTGGCATTTTTTCTGCCCGAGACGGAGACCTGCGAGGGAAACCTCGATGGGCTCGGAGCCGGGATGTTTGCGCCGGGCCTCGAGCAGGAGCCTCTCTTCGTCGGAGATCAGACCCGCGCTGTCGAGCCGGTCGGCGATCTCGTAAATCGCCCAACCCGCGCCCGGCCCGGAGAGGCGAAGCGATTCCGAGGCCCATCGAACGGCTTCCCGGTTGTTGCGGCGCCGGATTTCGTCGGCGACGAGGTTGACCAGAGCCGGAGGATAGGCGGGGAAAACGTCCAGGGCCTTTCGAAAGCTCCGGATCGCCGCCTCGGGCTGATGGATCGAGTTCTCGTAGACTCCGAGGTTGAGCCATCCCTCCTCGTCGGGCGTCGGGCGACTTCCGCGCAGCGGGGCGGCTCGCTGCCCCGAGCCGCCCCCGAGATAACCGAGGGAGGTCAATTGCCTCACGTACTCGCTCGGCGCGGCGGGAAGGATCCGCGGCAGAAACTTCGCCCGGGGAGCTTGCGCCCACAGATTCGTCTTCAAAGGCTTCTCGACGCCGGAGAACCAGTCAACGAGCGCTTTCCCCGGCTCCTTCCGGTCGACGGGAATTTTCAGCAAGGCGGCGATCGTGGGCTCGACGTCGAAGACGGTCGCCGTGGCGCGGCCGGCGGACGGGCGGACGCTCCTTCCCCAGGCCGCCGCGATCCCCGTGGGGCGATGATCGAAGGTCGCGCTCTGGCGTTCCAGGGGATTTCCCCCGCAGATTCGGTTTGCGCCCCACTTGAACCCGTGGTCCGAGACGAGAAGGATCGTCGCGCCATCCCGGCGCGCGCGCCCCATCCAGCGGCCGAGGAATTCGTCCACCCATTCGTAATATTTCGGGACGACCCGGGAGAGGCGCGAAAACTCCGCCGGCGGCGTGCACGCGAGCCTGGGAGCGACGTCCCTCCCGAACAGGTGGTCCACTTCGTCGGTCCCCAGAAAATAAAGCGTCAGGGATTGCGGCCGATCGCGGTCGTAGAGGCGCTCGGCGGTCTCTTCCGCGCAGCGGGTATTGCGGAGAAGCCGCTCGAAGGCCTGGATTTTGTCCGGCGCGAATCCGGTGAAGTCGCCGAAATGGGAAAGCGAGGATTCTGGGTGCGAAGCGGCTTCGCAGACGGAGCGAGCGCCGGCGCCATAGGCCGGCGGGTACACGCTCGAGGCGAACTGGCCCGGGTCGGGGTCGTCGAGCGTGGGAGAAAAGCGGTCGCTGATCAGAAAGCCGCGAACTTCCTCCGCGGGGAAGGTCGCCCAGTAATTCACGACTCCGACGGTTTGCCCTTTCGCCGACGCGGTTTCCCAGAATGCGGGCACGCGGCGCGACTCCGCCGAGATCGGAACGGGTTTGCCCGTCCCGGGGTCGATCTCGAAGAACGACAGCACCTGGTGGTCGCGAGGGTCGGCGCCGGTCGCCAGAGTGGTCCACACCATCGGCGAGACCGTGGGGGGGTAGCTCACGAGGTCGGCGGTGCGGCCCTCGGCGACGAGCGCCTTCAAATTCGGCATCAGGCCCCCGCGCATCAGCGGCTCCAGGAGATCCCAGTCCGCGCCGTCCCAGCCGATGACGATCACGCGGCGTCCGGGAATGGGCGGCGCGGGAGAGCGCGATGCAGCATCCTGCCAATGGAGAAAATCCGACGTCGGCGGCGCGGCCTTGAGCGCGGCGGCGAGCAGGACGAACGCGCCCACGAGCCCGGCGCGGCGCTTCGAGAACCCGGCAGGCGTCACGAATCGAGTTTACCGCACGAAAGCCGGGGTTCCGGCGGGGTCGAGCCCGGTGACGGAGCCCGCGGGTTCGCGCCGTCCTTCGGGAAGCGCCGGGAGCTACACGTTGAACTTGAACAGCATCACGTCGCCGTCCGCGACGATGTAGTCCTTCCCCTCCTGCCGGACGCGGCCCTTCTCGCGGGCGGCCGCCATCGACCCGGATTCGACGAGGTCTTCGTAGGAAACGGTTTCGGCGCGGATGAAGCCGCGCTCGAAATCGGTGTGAATGACGCCGGCCGCCTGCGGCGCGGTGT
>JBOGJO010000264.1:0-2884 GCA_050747885.1 Thermoanaerobaculia bacterium | reverse complement strand
AATGCTCCTCGACCCTCGGCCGCAGTTCGCTTTCCCTCGGGATCTCGGAGCCCAGCCTGCGCCGGAGCATTGGCACCGGCCACTCGCGGGCCTTCGCTCGGGCGGTGGCCGGCGGGTGGCGTGGGGCGCGACTCCCTTTTGCCGCTCGCGACGCGGGTGTAGCAAAGTCCTCAGACTTGCGGCGAGCGGAAAAGTGGAGCGAGTCCCACGACAGGACCCGCCCGTCCTCGCATTCTCAGAGCGGATCGCCGGGGCCAGGCTGGGAGGGTTGGCGAGCGAGTCACACATGGATGAACTCGTTCTTGTAATCGAGGATCGGCCCGTCGAAATTCAACTCCACGAAGGAAAGGATCTCCTGCAGCAACGCGTCGAGCGGCGGCTGGTCCGGCCCGACCACCGCGACCGAGAGCTGCGCCCGCTGATGGCGATCCTGATGATTCGTCTCGGCGACGGAGACTTCGAATTTGTTCCGAATGCGGCTTTTGAGGCTGCGAACGACCATACGTTTTTCCTTCAATCCCCGGCAACCCGGAAGATTGAGGTCGAAAACCGAGTACGCGAGGACCAAGAGACGGCGCTACGCCGACAGCACGCCGGCAACCTTCTCCGTCGAGAAGGCTTCGATGACGTCGCCGACCTTGATGTCCTGATAACGATCCAGCCCGATGCCGCATTCGAAGCCGGTCTTCACCTCGGAGACGTCGTCCTTGAACCGCCGCAGCGAGCCGATCTTTCCCTCGTAGATCACGCGGTTGTCGCGAAGCAGCCGGACCTGGGCTGATCGGGGGATCGCGCCTTCGGTGACGTAGCAGCCGGCGACGACGCCGACCTTCGGCACGTTGAACGTATTTCGGACTTCCGCCCTTCCTCGGGCCACTTCCTTGAGAGTGGGCTCGAGAAGACCTTCCATGGCCTTTCGAATGTCGTCGGTGATGTTGTAGATCACCGTGTAGAGGCGGATGTCGACCCCGGCCTTTTCGGCCTCGGTCTCGGCCTTTTTTTCGGGCCGGACGTTGAATCCGATGATCGTCGCGCCCGACGCGGACGCGAGGAGAACGTCGTTGATGTTGATGGCCCCGACGCCCGAATGCAGGACGGAAACCCGGACCTGGTCGGAGGAGAGTTTTTTCAGGGTTGCGGAGACGACCTCGGCCGAGCCCGCCACGTCGGTTTTGACGACGAGGGGGAGATCCTTGACGGCGCCGTCCTGAATCTTCGAGAACAGCGCTTCGAGGGAGGTCTTCGACGACGAGACCATCGACTTTTCGCGGTTCTTCTCCTTCCGGAAGGAAACGATCTGGCGAGCGCGGATTTCGTTCTCGACGACCTGGAAGAGGTCCCCCGCGGCGGGCAGCTCCTCGAACCCCATGATTTCGGCCGGGGTCGAGGGCCCCGCAGTTTCAAGGCGTTTTCCGATCTCGTCGGTCATCGCCCGGAGTCGCCCGGACGCCGAGCCGGCGTAGAAAACATCGCCGACCTTCAACGTTCCGCTCTGGACGAGGATCGTGGCGACGTTGCCCCGCCCGGCTTCCCTCCGCGCCTCGATGACGACGCCTCGGGCCTGACCATCGGGATTCGCCTTGAGCTCCTGAAGGTCGGCGACGAGTCGAAGAATTTCCAGGAGATGGTCGATCCCGACTTTCTTCAGCGCGGAGATCTCGACCGATGGAACGTCGCCGCCCCACGATTCCAGCAGCACGCCGCGGTCGGCGAGCTCTTTCTTGACGCGCTCGATGTTCGCATTCGGCTTGTCGATCTTGTTGATCGCCACGACGATCGGCACCTTCGCCGCTCGGGCGTGGTCGATCGCCTCGACGGTCTGCGGCATGACCCCGTCGTCGGCGGCCACGACGAGAACGACGATGTCCGTCGCGGCCGCGCCGCGGGCGCGCATCAGCGTGAAGGCTTCGTGGCCGGGCGTGTCGAGAAAAACGATCGGGCTTCCCTTCGATTCAACGCGATACGCCCCGATGTGCTGGGTGATCCCGCCGGCTTCGCTCGCCGCGACTTTGGTTTCCCGGATGGCGTCCAGGAGCGAGGTCTTGCCGTGGTCGACGTGGCCCATCACGGTCACGACCGGGGCGCGCGGTTTCATGCTCTCCGGCGATTTCGCGTCGGACTTCTCCTCCCGGGCGAGCTCCATCTCCTCTTCGAAGGAGACGACCGCGGCCTCGACGCCGATCTCCTTGGCGATCTCGACGGCGATCTGGGCGGGCAGGCTCTGGTTGATGGTGACCATCATTCCGCGGCGAAGCAGTTTCTGCACGAGGTCGCGGCCGAGGACCCCGAGCTTCTCCGAGAGCTCCTTGACGGTGACTCCTTCGGAGAGGAAGACGGGCCCCGTCGGAAGGGGCTTCTTGAATTCGACGATCTTTCCCGTGTCGTCGTGCCGCGTCTCCTTGCCCGCCCGCCGAAGGGCGGATTTCGAGAGAGCCTTCGGCTCCAAGGGCTCTTCGAGGGCCGCGTTCTTGTCGATGAGGGGGAGGGTGATGTCGGAGTAGGTGTCCTCGCGGTATTCCCCGACGTAGTCGCGGAGGTCCACCTCGTCGGCCGCGTTGATCTTCGGGCGAGCTCCGGTTTTCTTCGCGGCGGCTTTCTTCGATTCCTCTTCCTTCTTGCGGCGCGCGGATTTTACGTCCTCGGGCATGGGGGCGGGAATTTCTCCGGGTCTGAGCGGGCGGCCTCCCGGACGGGGAGGCGCCCCGACGGGCACGCGGGCGCCGGGGATACGGGCGCCGGGGGCGCCGGGAGCGGGGCGGTACACGGAGGGAGCGGGACGCCCGGTCGGCAAAGGCGTCCCGGCGCGTCCGGGAGCCAGCGGCGGTCTCATCGGAGACCCGGGAGCGCCCAATGGCCGGGGCGGGGGGGCGCCCTGCGTCCGCAC
>JBOGJO010000263.1:0-1785 GCA_050747885.1 Thermoanaerobaculia bacterium | reverse complement strand
GGCCATTTTGTTCTTCGCCTGTCGAATGGGACGGAGGTTCCGGGTCGGGCGGTCATCGTCGCGACCGGAGCGCATTACCGGAGGCTCGACGCCGTCGGCCTCGAGCGGTTCGAGTCCCGCGGCGTGTACTACGCCGCCACCGAGTTGGAGGCCCGGGCGTGCGCGGGTTCGCCTGCGGTGGTTGTCGGGGGCGGGAACTCCGCCGGACAGGCGGCGTTGTCTCTCGCCAATGCGGGGAGTGCTGTCACCATCGTGATCCGCGGACCGGACCTCGCAGCGAGCATGTCTCGCTATCTCGTCGATCGGGTCGAAGCCGATGAGCGGATCGTCGTCCGGCGAAACACCACAATCGTGGCGCTCGAGGGCAACGAATTTCTGGCCGGAGTGCGGATCAGCGGTCCCGGTGGCGAGGAAACGCTCCGCTCGACCGCCCTGTTCTCGTTTATCGGCGCCGAACCCGCCTCGGAGTGGTTGTCGGGTTTTGCCGCTGTCGACGATCGCGGATTTGTACTCACGGATCGAGCTCTCGGACGCGAGCACCTCGTCGGGCCCTGGGAAGTGCTCGGACGCGCCCCGCTGCCGTTCGAGACAAGTCATCCGGGGTTGTTCGCTGTCGGCGATGTCCGTTCCGGATCGACCAAACGAGTCGCAGCCGCGGTCGGCGAAGGCTCGGCGGCCGTTCGCTCGGTCCACGCCTACCTGGGCCTCGATCGCCAGGCCTGATTAGGCCGATTTCAACTGCGGCACTGATTTGTAATCCGTAAATAACCACACGATAAAGACTAAGGCCCCTGTCGATATATAGAACAGTTGCGCGTTGGAGTCTGCGCTAAAGCTCAAAATCCATGGCGATGCCATAAGCCCCAGTGAGACAATAAATTCAATACCACCATGGATGGAAAGAGGGACGAGCTTTAGGAGCCCGCCCGGAAACTTTGTCAATAACGTTAATCCCAGATGCACCGCAGCGAGAACATATGCCATGGTTGATGGCACTCCAGATAGATGGAATCCCTTAGGCGCGATCAAGAACAGGCCAACAACGGCATAATCCAAAACACCATGAACCCGGGCGCTGATGATTTTCATCATATTCCCTCCATTACACTGCAAGCGGCCTGACATCGATTGACGTCACAACCGTTCCGCCAAACGCGTCGGAATCCGTCGCCCAAACCGGCTTCCATTGTATCGAATTCCGAAGTTCGTTCAAACGTTGTGCCCGCGGTGTTAACGGCCGATTCTGCCCTCTCGCTCCAGTGCCTCGAAGATGACGTGCCGGATGAAGTCCATGAGGTAGCTCGTGAAGATTCCGCTGTGCTCGTGGACGACGTCGTCGCTCGCCCGGACCACCCAGAATGGGCTGCGACGGTCATGCGGCTTGAGGCAGGTCAGTTCCGCTCTTCCGTAGCGGGCGGTCCCGCTGGGAAGGGCCGACGGGAGCGGCCTCTTCTCCCCGCGGCCCGATTCTCGCGGCGTCAGGATCGACAAAATTCGTTCCAATTCCGCATCGGTCGTCTCCAGGTTCAAATCACACGAGCAGGGGCCGTGGCTCGTTCCGAACGAGTCAGATCGTGTTCGCGGAGGCGGACTTTCACCGGGCGCCGCCGTCAATCGATAGTCCCAGAAGTCCTCGTAGTTGCCGACGGCGGTCCTCATCGAGAGTCGCTCGGCGCGGTTCGCGGCCCGATTGAAAAGCGTGGCGAGCGTCTGGCCGAGCGGAAACCACGTACGGTTCGGCCGATCGGTCTCGGATTCGATCGTGATGAGGACGGGCCCTTGCAG
>JBOGJO010000262.1:0-1110 GCA_050747885.1 Thermoanaerobaculia bacterium | reverse complement strand
GGATCCCGCTCGAGAGCGCGCGCGACGTCATAGTTTTCGTTGCGGAGGACCGAAAACGCGAAGTCGTCCTGTAGGTAGAACTTGCGGACTGCCGCCTTCACGGCCACGGGTCGCGCAACCAGTGCGCGGATCGTTCGAACCTGGGTGGCGAGCTCCAGCTCCTTCAGGGTCTCCAGGTCATCCGGATCCGATGTCACGACCGTCAGGATCGACCTCTGCCGATCCAGAAGTACGGGGACCACCTGCCGCTGCTCGGCGATCGCCGTCGGAATGAGGGCGAGCACCCGCTTGTCTATGGCTGCGGCCGAGAGTTTCTGCGTGGAGATGTATTGAATGCGGTACATCTCCGCGAGAATCCGGAGGAGCTGATCCTCGGGGAGCCCGGCCTCGATGAGGGCTTCTTCGAAGCGGAGCCCCTTCGCGCTTCTA
Source organism: Thermoanaerobaculia bacterium (assembly GCA_050747885.1). GTDB lineage: Bacteria > Acidobacteriota > Thermoanaerobaculia > UBA5066 > DATFVB01 > CAWEYG01. The sequence continues at coordinate 681 of JBOGJO010000262.1, read as the reverse complement.
TGGCGCATGGCCGCGTCGTGCAGGTCGCGGCTGAGGCGTCCCTCGGCAAGGAGCCGTCGAGCCACTCGCTCCGACGGATCGCGGAGTTTCTTGAGTCCCGGGGCCACCAGCCCGACAGCTTACTACAGCTCGGGTGCGCTAGCTCGGCCGCGGCACCCCCGCTCGTTCTTGCGTTCTCGCCGCCCGCATCGCCAAGGAGGAATTTCTGGCGGGCAAACGGGAGACGAGTAGAATCCCGCGCGGGCGGCGTGGCGGAATATCGGCTCCATCTTCGGGGAACGCTTTTTCCTATCCGCGGCGGGGAGGTGATCCTGGGCCGGTCGAGCTACGCATCCATCGTGGTGAATAATCCGATGGCGTCGCGCGAGCATGCGCTCGTGCGTTCGGTGGCGGGCCGACTGGAGGTCACCGACCTTGGCAGCAAGAACGGCACCTTCCTGAACGGGCGGAGGCTCGTCGGCACCCAGCCACTCGCCGCGGGCGATCGCATCAAGATTGGCGCGGACGAGCTGGAGATCTCCGCCATGTCCGAGCGCGACCCTGGCGCGTTCAAGGTCGTCACGCAGCCGGGGCGCGGCCCTTCCGAGCCCCTCCGAGCAACCGAGGAGACGACCAGCAGCGGGGAAGATTCCGACGACGAGGAGGACACGACGGCCTCGAACACCCGGCGGCCTCTCGAGC
>JBOGJO010000261.1:0-4206 GCA_050747885.1 Thermoanaerobaculia bacterium | reverse complement strand
CCCGGGCACAGCTCGAGGAGGCCCTGCGGGAGGATCCGAAGCGAGAAGAAATCCGAAAGCTGCTTGAGAATCTTCCCGGCGACGGAAATCCGTAGGCGGCTTCAAACGGTCCGGAAACGGTATTTGTCGATTCTCAGTTTCCGGATCTTCGATTCGAGCGTGGTGGAAGGGATCTGAAGCCTTGCCGCCGCGCCGGACGGGCCCGAAACGCGTCCGCGCGTCTGCGCGAGCATGGCCTCGATCATTCGCTTCTCCTGCCCCTGCAGGTTTGCCGGAAGGGCCCCTCCCGGAGGGGACACAGCTCCGGCGAGCGTGCCCTCCTCGATCTGGAGGGTGTCTCCTTCGGACAGGATCGTGGCCCGCTCGAGGAAGTTTTCGAGCTCGCGAACATTTCCGGGCCACGAGTAGGCGACAAGGCGGTCCATGACCTTCTTCTCGACCCGGCGGATCTTCTTGCCCAGGCGCGCCGAATGCCGCGCGAGGAAATACTCGACGAGAATCGGAATGTCCTCTTTCCGGTCGCGAAGCGGCGGCAGCTCGATGGGAAAGACGTTGAGCCGGTAGAACAGGTCGCTTCGGAAATCGCCGTCGGCGGCGGCTCGCTCCAGGTCGCGGTTCGTCGCCGCGATGACCCGGGCGTCGGTGTGAAGGGTTCGCGTGCCGCCCACGCGCTCGAACTCCCCTTCCTGCAGGACCCGCAGGAGGGCAATCTGGATCTCGGGCGGCAGCTCGCCGACTTCGTCGAGAAAAATCGTTCCCCCCGACGCCAGCTCGAACCGGCCCGGCCGCCGCTGAAGCGCCCCCGTGAAGGCGCCTTTCTCGTGGCCGAACAGTTCCGAGGCGATGAGCGAAGGGGGTAGCGCGGCGAGATTCACCTTGAGCAGCACGCTTCCCGAACGTTTCGACCGGCGATGAATGGCGCGCGCGATCAGCTCTTTTCCGGTCCCCGTCTCTCCCGTCAGGAGCACGGCCGAATCAGTCGGGGCGACCTTTTCGACCTTCGCGAGGACCTTCCGAAGGGCCCTGGAAGCTCCGACAATCTCTTCGAACATCGACTGCTGGTCGATCTCCTCCTTCAGGACGAGGTTCTCCTGCTCGAGACGGTCCTTGAGCTTCCCGATCTCGTCGAACGCGAGGGAGTTCGCAACCGCGGTCGCGATCGGGCTGGAAACGGCTTCGAGGGTCTCGACCTCGTCGGGTCCGAATCTCCTCTGGCGGGTCCGGGAAAACGCGATCGATCCAATCAAACGCTCGCGAACGAAGAGGGGAGTCCGAACGTACGATTGAATCCCGTACGAGAGGAGCCGGTCGTCCTCCGCGAAGAGCTTTTCTTCGGTAAGGTTCTGGCAGACGTAGGCCCTTCCGGTTCGGCCCACGTACTCGGTTCCCGAGCCGTGGAACGCGACGCCCCCGGAAATCTGCGCGAGCTGGTCGGCCGAGAGGTTCAGCGCGCGGCTCATGACGTCCGCGAACGGCTCGCCCGGACGGCGCTGCACCCCTTCGATGTGGATCGCGTGCAGGCTCACGGTTTGCCCGTCGGTCGTGGCCACGCCGATCGCGTCCACGGGAACGAAGGGCTTGAGCGCCCTTGCGACGGCGGCCAGAACGCCCGAGAGCTCCAGCTGGGCGTTGGCGGCTTCGGACACGTGCAGCAGGAGGCGATACTTCTCCTCGCCGCCGCGCGGACAGGATGCGTCAGGCACTGCGAGAGATTTTAACCCGCCGAGCGCTCCTCTTTTCCGAGAGTTTTGAGCATCGTTTTCAGATCTTCGGCATGCTCTTCCTCCATTGCGAGGATCCCTTCGAGCATTCGGCGGGTCGTCGGATCGTCGTTGCCGATGTAGCGGACCATCTCGGAATAGGAATCGATGGCGATGCGCTCGGCGACGAGGTCCTCGCGGATCATGTCGAGCAGGTCGTTGCCTTCAACGTATTCGGAATGGCTGCGGCCGGAAAGCCCCTCGGGGCTGAAATTGGGCTCGCCGTCGAGTTGGGTGATTCGTTCGGCGATCAGGTCCGCGTGCGCCTGCTCCTCGGTGGCGTGCTGGAGGAACTCCTCCTTGACCGCCTGCGCGTGGATGCCGTCGGCCATGAAGTAGTGCCGCTTGTACCGCAGGACGCAGATGATCTCGGTCGCGAGCGCTTCATTCAGGATCTTGATCACCGTCGGCCGATCGGCCTTGTAACCCTCGGTCACGGCGCCCTTGTCCATGTGCTGCCGCGCCCGCCGACGCAACTCCTGGATGTCGCTGAGGAAAGTCGTTTTTCCGCCCGTTGCTTCTGTTTTCGGCATGCCGGTTCTCCTTTTCGAAATCGTTTCTAGACTACAGCAAAAACTACAGCAAAATCAGAGCCAGGGCGACGCGGGCTGCGCTCCGCGGTCCATCGTCCGCCGGCAGAAATTTCGAGGTTTCCCGAGGCGTTATAGTGAGAGAAATGTCTTCGATCGCTGCTCGGTGGGACGTCGCGGACGAGATCCGAAAACTCAAACGGGAGAAGAAGATTCTTCTCCTCGCCCATTACTACCAGGAGGCGGAGATCCAGGACCTGGCGGACTTCGTCGGGGATTCGCTGGACCTCTCGAAGACCGCGCAGAAGACCGATGCCGACATGATCCTGTTCGCCGGGGTTCGGTTCATGGCGGAGACGGCCAAGATTCTCAACCCCTCGCGAAAGGTCCTCATCCCCGACATGGGGGCCGGATGCTCGCTCGAGGACTCCTGTCCGCCCGAGGCGTTCCGGGCCTTTCGGGACGCGCACCCGGGCGCCGTGTCGATCACGTACATCAATTGTTCCGCTCGCGTGAAGGCGCTGTCGGACATCATCTGCACGTCTTCGAACGCGGAGAAAATCGTTCGATCGATTCCCGCGGACAAGGAGATTCTCTTTGCCCCGGACCGTCACCTCGGGGCGTGGTTGGAGAGAAAAGTCGGCCGGCCCCTCACGCTCTGGCCGGGGACCTGCATCGTCCACGAGCAGTTTTCGGAGAGGGAGCTGGTCCGCCTCAAGGTCGCGCACCCCCGGGCAAAGATCGCAGCCCATCCGGAATGTCCCGAGGCGATCTTGAAGCACGCCGACCATGTCGGCTCGACGAAGTCGATCCTGAGTTACGTGACGACGAACGAGGCGCCAGAGTTTCTCATCGCGACCGAGCCCGGGATCCTGCACCAGATGGAGAAAGCGGCGCCCGGAAAGACCTTCATTCCTCTTCCGGCGGACACGTGCGCCTGCAACCTGTGCCCGTTCATGAAAAAGAACACCGTTGAAAAGATCGCCGTCGCGATGCGAGACGAGACGCCCGAGATCACGATCCCGGAGGACGTCCGCGCGGCGGCCGAGAAGTCGCTGCTCCGAATGCTCGAGCTTTCCTAGCCTCGCTCGCCGAACTCGCAGCCCAGCTCCTGCGCCGGCTCGGGTCTGTGCATCCCGAGAGGAGACCTCTCGGGCTCTCCCACTCCTCGACCCTCGGCCGCAGTTCGCTTTCCCTCGCAACCCCTCACCTGGCCTTCGGCCACCGTCCCGCGTTGACCTGTTGCCTGAACGGCTGCCCTCAAGGGGAGAGGGGAGTCGAGGGGAAGCGTCCCCTCGGTTGGACGGGCGCGGCCGCTCTATCTGGTGCGCGAAGCGCGCGGCCGCGCCCCAGCCTGCGCCGGCGCTTTGGCCCCAGGCCGCTCGTCGGCTTCGCTCGAGAGTGGGAGCCCCGACAGCCGGGCGGGTGGCCCGGGACGAGACCCCTGGACCCGCTCGCGACGTGGGTGTAGCAAAGTCCTCAGGCTTGCGGCGAGCGGGACAGTGGGTCGAGTCCCGCGACAGGACCCGCCCGCTGGTTCTACCGCACTTCGACCGGCGTCGTGGCCTGTCGCGCGGTGCCCGAGGCCGAATCCCGAGCGATCACGCGCAGCTGGTAGCTGCCGACGGCGAGATTCTGCGGGGTGAACGCGAGCACGTACGTGGATCGTCCGTGCTCGTCCGCGGGCGAGCGGCCGAGGAGCGAGAGCGCGGCCGTCCCCAGGGGTTTCCCCGCAGCGTCGAGCACCTGACCGCCGAAGACCGGATCGGGTCCGAACGCGTACGTGTAGAGGCAGAATTTCAAGGCCTGGCTCCGGACGACGGTGGGGTTCGGATCGGGAAGGAAGGCCTCGGCGCCGATCAGGTAGGGAAAGGCGGGTTCGCCGCTCGACCGCGCCGCCTTTCCCCGCAGCACCA
>JBOGJO010000260.1:0-9271 GCA_050747885.1 Thermoanaerobaculia bacterium | reverse complement strand
GTGCGCAACATTGCGGACGTGACCAAGGCGGTCGCCAATGGCGATCTATCGAAGAAGATTACAGTCGATGTGAAAGGTGAAATCCTCGAGCTGAAAAACACCGTCAACACGATGGTGGACCAGCTTTCTTCATTTGCCTCGGAAGTGACCCGCGTGGCGCGCGAGGTGGGAACGGAAGGGAAACTGGGCGGACAGGCCGAAGTCGTCGGGGTGTCAGGCACGTGGAAGGATCTGACCGACAACGTGAACTTCATGGCAGGCAACCTCACCGGACAGGTGCGAGGGATCGCGCGCGTCGTCACGGCGGTGGCCAACGGCGACCTGACGCGCGAGCTGACGGTGGAGGCCAAGGGCGAGATCGCGGAGCTCGCGGACACGATCAACAACATGATCGGGACTCTCGCGACGTTTGCGGACCAGGTGACGTCGGTGGCGCGCGAGGTGGGCGTCGAGGGGAAACTCGGCGGGCAGGCCAGCGTTCCGGGCGCCGCGGGAATCTGGAAGGATCTGACCGACAACGTCAACCAGCTGGCCGCGAACCTCACGACCCAGGTGCGCGCCATCGCGGAAGTCGCCACGGCGGTGACGAAGGGCGACCTCACTCGATCGATCAACGTGGCCGCCCTGGGCGAGGTGGCCGCCCTCAAAGACAACATCAACGAGATGATCCGGAACCTCAAGGACACGACGCTCAAGAACAGCGAGCAGGACTGGCTGAAGACGAACCTCGCGAAGTTCTCGCGGATGCTGCAGGGACAGCGCGACCTGCTGGCGGTCGGCCGGCTCATCCTCTCGGAGCTCGCGCCGGTCGTCTCCGCGCAGCAGGGCGTTCTCTACCGGCTCGACAGCTCGGGGGACGAGCCGGAGCTTCGCCTCCTGGCGAGCTATGCGACGACCGAACGAAAGCCCGTCCTCGGGCTGGGAGAAGGGCTCATCGGCCAATGCGCCGTCGAGAATCAGAAGATTCTGCTCCCGCACGTGCCGGACGACTACATCCACATCTCCTCGGGCCTCGGGGAAGCCGCGCCCCTGAACGTGATCGTCCTTCCGGTCGTATTCGAGGGTCAGGTCAAAGCGGTGCTCGAGCTTGCGACGTTCGAGGGGTTCAACCCGACGCACCAGGCGTTCCTCGATCAGCTGGTGGAATCGATCGGCATCGTGCTCAACACGATCGAGGCGAACACCCGGACGGAGACCCTGCTCGGCCAGTCGCAGTCGCTGGCCCGCGAGCTCCAGAGCCGTCAGGAGGAGCTCCAGCAGACCAACCAGGAGCTCGAAGAGAAGGCCGGTCTGCTCGCGGAGCAGAACGCGGAAGTCGAGCGCAAGAACCAGGAAGTCGAGCAGGCCCGGCAGGCCCTCGAAGAGAAGGCCAAGCAGCTCGCCCTCACGTCGAAATACAAGTCGGAGTTTCTCGCGAACATGTCGCACGAACTGCGAACCCCGCTCAACTCGCTGCTGATTCTTTCGGATCAGCTCTCGCGCAACCACGACGGAAACCTCACGCCCAAGCAGATGGAATTCGCGAAGACGATCCATTCGGCCGGCAACGACCTGCTGAACCTGATCAACGACATTCTCGACCTGTCGAAGATCGAATCCGGAACCGTCGTCATCGACGCGGGCGAGCTGCGATTTGCCGACCTTCAGAGTTACGTGGACCGGACGTTCCGGCACGTCGCGGAAGCGAAGGGGGTCGGGTTCGACATCGCGATCGGGCCCAACCTTCCGCGCGGCCTCGTCACGGACTCCAAGCGCCTCCAGCAAATCCTCAAGAACCTTCTTTCCAACGCGTTCAAGTTCACCGAGAAGGGGCGCGTGCGCCTCGAGATCCAGCGGGCGTATTCCGGATGGAGCTCGGACAAGGATCGACTGAACGCCGCCCGGACGGCCGTCGCGATTTCGGTCTCCGACACGGGCATCGGAATCGCCCGCGACAAACAGCAGATCATCTTCGAGGCATTCCAGCAGGCCGACGGCAGCACGAGCCGCAAGTACGGCGGCACGGGGCTGGGGCTGGCGATCAGCCGCGAGATCGCAAAGCTCCTCGGCGGCGAGATCACGATCGAAAGCACGCCGGGGGAGGGCAGCCGGTTCACGCTCTACATTCCGGATACCTACGTCCCCGGGAAGTCGATCCATCGGCAGGAGAGCGAGTCGCCCCAGGCGGGGGCCGTCGCCGTCCTGTCCGACATGAACGCCGTCCGGGACTCCGCCGTCGAGGAGGCTCCGGCCGCGGTCGCGGACGACCGAGAGTCGATCCAGCCGGGCGACAAGGTGATTCTTCTGGTCGAGAACGACGAGAACTTCTCCCGTTTCCTGCTCGACCTGGCGCGCGAGCAGGGCTTCAAGGGCATCGTCACGGCCAGCGGGGCCGAGGCGGTGTCGCTGGCGCGCGAGCGCCGCCCCGACGCGATCACCCTCGACATCCAGCTTCCGGACATCGACGGGTGGAGGGTCCTGGACCGGCTCAAGAACGATTTTGCGACCCGCCACATCCCGGTCTATGTGATCACCACCGAGGAGGAGGGCCATCGCGGCATCGTTCTCGGCGCGTTCGCGACGCTGCTCAAGCCGATCCCCAACCGCGAAATCCTGGACGAAGCGTTCGGGAAGATCCGCGCGTTCCTCGACAAGCCGGAGAGATCGCTCTTCATCGCCGCCCGGGGCGCCGACGCCCGGCGCGACATTCGCCTGCTGTGCGAATCCGGCGACATCGCCGTCGAGGAGGCCGAGCCGGGACCGCAGGCGGCGGCCCTCCTGGAAAAGGGCTTCGACTGCGCCGTGATCTCCCTCGACGGCGACGACGCGGAGGCTCACAATTTCGCGGCGGAAGCCATCGGTGTCTGCGAGGCTCGCGGCATCCCGCTCATCCTCTTTTCGCCCCCGGCCGGAAGGGGGAGCGAGGCCGACCCGGTCGAGCGGCTCGCGCATGGCCGCCTCGTCAAGCACGTTCGGTCGGCCGAGCGCCTCGTCGAGCAGACCTCGCTTTTCCTCCATCGGAAGATCGAGGAGCTCCCGAAGTCCCTTCGGTCGACGATCGAAAAACTGTCCGAGTCGGAGACCGTTCTGGCGGGCAAGAAGGCGCTGATCGTCGACGACGACATCCGCAACATCTTCGCCTTGACGAGCGTGCTCGAGCGCCACCGGATGGACGTCGATGCGGCCGAGACCGGAGCCGCGGCGATCGAGAAGCTCGACAAGAACCCGCAGATCGACGTGGTCCTGATGGACATCATGATGCCCGACATGGACGGATACGAGACGATTCGCGCGATCCGGAAGAGGACGCGGTTTCGAAACCTTCCGATCATCGCCGTGACGGCCAAGGCGATGAAAGGGGACCGGGAGAAGACGATCGAAGCGGGAGCCTGGGATTATCTCTCCAAGCCGGTCGACACCGAGCAGATGCTGTCGGTGCTCCGGGCGTGGCTCTATCGGTAGGACCGTGACCGCGCCCGACGACGTCCGCATCCTGCTCGTCGACGACAGCCCCGACAAGCTGCTGTCGATCGGGACCCTGCTCTCCGGGCCCGGTCGCGAGATCGTCGCGGCGAAGTCCGGGCGGGAGGCGCTTCGCCACCTGCTGTCGGGCGAGTTCGCCGTGATCCTCCTCGACATCAACATGCCCGACATGGACGGGTTCGAAACCGCGAGCCTGATCCGCCAGCGCAAGACCTCGGAGCTGACGCCGATCATCTTCATCACCGCGTACAGCGACGACATGTATTCCGTCCGCGGTTACTCCATCGGCGCCGTCGACTACATCGTCACCCCGGTCGTGCCGGAGGTGATCCAGTCGAAAGTCTCGGTATTCGTCGAGCTGTTTCGAAAGACGGAGCAGATCCGCCGCCAGTCCGAGTCCCTGGAGCGCCGGGCCTCCCAGCTCCAGCGACTCACGCAGGCCTCGCTGGCCGTCAACTCGGCGGGCTCGGTCTCCCGCATCGTGCGCGCCGTCGTCGAGGCCGCTTCGAGCATCCTCGACGCGCGCCGGGTCGTTCTCATCCCCGCTCCGGGAGAGCAATGGGGCAAGGCCCCGCGCAATGCCGGCGACGAGGTTCCGGACCTGACGGCCGCGCTCGTGGGGCCGGACGGCCGGACGATGGGCGAGCTCGAGCTGTACGGCAAGGATTCGGCGAGCTGGACCGGCGAGGACGGATCGATCCTGACCCAGCTTGCGCAGATCGCCGCGGTTGCGATCGAGAATGTCCTCTCGGCCCAGGCGCGCGAGGCGAACCGGCTGAAGGACGAATTCCTCGCGACGCTTTCGCACGAGCTCCGAACGCCGCTGACGGCGATCCTCGGTTGGGCGCGCGTCTTGAAGGGGGGAGCGATCGACCCCCGCCGCCACGCGCACGGCCTCGAGGTGATCGAGCGCAATGTCAACGCCCAGGCAAAGCTGATCGAGGACCTTCTCGAGATCTCGCGGGTGAGCAACTCGAAAGTCCGGCTCACGGCCCGGCCGATGCGCGTCGTCGCCGCCGTCGAGGCCGCCCTCGATGCGATGCGCCCGGCCATCGAGGCGAAGGGGCTTCTCGCGACGCTGGCGGTGTCGCCGGAAGCCGCGGAAGCCGACCGGATTTCGGGCGATCCCGACCGCCTGCAGCAGGTCTTCGGGAATCTCGTGTCCAACGCGATCAAATTCACGCGCCAGGGCGGCAGGATCGATGTTTGCGTGGAGAGGACGGATTCGCGAATTGAGGTTTCCATCTCCGACACGGGCCGGGGGATCAGCCCGGAGTTCCTCGAACATGTGTTTGACCGTTTCCGGCAGGAAGACAGCTCGCCGACCCGCTCGCACGGCGGCCTGGGAATCGGGCTTGCGATCGTGCGTCACCTCGTCGATCTCCACCACGGCACAGTCTCCGCGTCGAGCGCAGGGATCGGCAAGGGGTCCACCTTCACGGTGTTCCTTCCGCTCCTCGAGGAAGGCCGGGAGGCTCCGACGCCGCCCCGGGCTCGCGAGCTGGCCGGCGCGGTCGATTTGTCCGGCGTGCGAGCCTTGATCGTGGACGACGATCACGACTCGCGCGAGGTGGTCGCCGAAATCCTCGGCGTCGCAGGGGTCGAGGTGCGGTCCGCCTCGACGCTCCGGGAGGCGCTCGAGCTTCTCGGGAGAGAACGGTTCGACGTGCTCGTGAGCGACATCGCGATGCCGGAGGGCGACGGATACGACCTCATCCGCAAGGTGCGGGCTCTTCCGCCGGAGAAGGGCGGCGCCATCCCGGCCGTGGCGCTGACCGCCTACGTGGGGAGGGAGGACCGCCTTCGCGCCCGGCGGGAAGGATTCCAGACGCACGTCTCCAAGCCGATCGAGCCGGGCGAGCTGCTGTCGGTCCTCGAGAAGCTGACGGGCGCGCGGCGGGACGCGGGCGCGACAGCTTCGCGGGCGGAGGGCGGAGAGCCCTGCCGGGTCCTGATTGTGGAGGACGACGCGGACAGCGGGCTCGGGTTGAAGGCTCTCCTCGAGCTCGGAGGCTTCGAGGTGGAGATCGCCAGCGACGGCCCGGAAGGGCTTCGGAAGGCCGCGGACCTTCATCCCGATCTGGCGCTGGTCGATGTCAGCCTGCCCGGGATGGACGGATATGACGTGGCCGAGCGGCTGCGGCGCAGCGGAAACGACGGAAAACCGTACATGATCGCGGTCTCCGGATTCGACGACGGCGCCCATCGCGAGCGCGCTCGCGAATCGGGATTCGACGACTACCTCGTCAAGCCCATCCGTCCCGACGAGCTGGAACGGGCCGTCAGCGCGCGGACGCCGCGAGCTCGCCCGAAAGCGACAGCAGGTCGCAGCGCGAGCTGATCCAGTCGAGCCTGGCCCGAAGCGCTTCCTCCTCGCTGTCCGACAACTCGATCTGACGCTTTTCGACTTCGTCCGGTTCCTCCCGCCCCTCCCGGCGAAGGCTCTCACTCTCCCAGAGCGCTTCGGTGGAGACGCCCACGCCCCGTTCCGCGAGGCTCTCGGCCGCTGAAGCGCGGTCGAGGCCGGCCTCCGCGCGCCCGGCGGCGAGATCGAGCGCCGTCAGCCTCCCTCGGCGTTGAGCCTCGGCCGCGGCGATCCGGCTCTCGAGGCGGGCGCGCGAATCCTCGACACGGTTTCCCGACCAGAGAGGAACCGCGACGGAGAGGCCGACGCTCCAGTCGTCGGCCTTGAAGCTGCGGTAGTAACGGTCGTAGCCGTTCGCGCGGCTCAGCCGCGAATACTGTCCTTCGACCGCGACGACGGGGGAAAGGGCCGATCCCTCGACGCGCTCCGACCGGCGAAGCGCAGCGAGCTCGAGCTCGAGCGAGCGCAGCGCGGGATCCGCGGCCCGGAGCCGGGCGAGGTCTGCCGTCCCTGGGCCGCTGCCGAGAGCGGTCTGCGGATCTTCGGCGATGGCGATCGGCAGGTTGGGTTCAGCCCCGATCGTGATCCGCAGCTCGCGGAAATCGAGGTCTCGGTCCGACTCGGCGTCGAGAGTTTTCTGCCGGGCCTTCGCGGCTTCGAGCTGCGCGCGCTCGAGATCGAGCTCGGTGCGGCGCCCCTCGCGAACCCGGGCCGCCACGTGATCGCGGATGGTCTCCGCGGAGAGCTGCCGGCGCCGCGCTGAATCGACCCGGGGACCGTCGAACCAGCACCGCGCGTACAGCAGGGCCGCCGCCCGCGCCGTTTCGTTACGGGTCCGGCCGGCCTCGCCTTCCTTCGCGGCGGCGAGCGCCTCCGTCTGAAAAATCTGCGACCGGCTCTGCCGGTCGTACAGCGTTTGACGAACTTCGACGCCCGCGATCGCCGGCACTCTGCCCGCGACCGCCACGGGAATTCCGCTCGAATAGCCGGGCGTCGAGGACGCCCAGGCTTCCGGGTGGAAAGCATCGCGCGCGAGGCTCGCCTCGGCGTTCGCGGCCGATCCCGCCGCCTGCGCGGCGTCGAGGCCCGGGGAGAGGGCGAGGGCCCGCTCCAGTGTTTCGCGCAGCGTCAGCGAGCGGGCGGTGGGCGCGGGCGGCCCCTGCGGCCAGGCCCGGTGAGCCGGGGCTGTCGCCGCGAGGAATGCCAGCAGGGTCGAGGGAATTCGGGTTTTATTCATGTCGAAGAGCCTCCGAAGGATCGAGGCGGGCGGCGCGGTAGGCCGGAACCGCCCCGAAAAGCAGGGTGACGGCGCACGAAAACACGAACGCGAGGACGATCGAGACCGCGGAAATCTGAATGTCGACACTCCGGAACGCGAGCTTTGCGATTCCGGGGAGGCCCGCGCCGGCCAGAACGCCGAGGGACGACCCGACGACTCCGAGCAGAAGCGCCTCCAGCAGGAACTGACGCAGGATGTCGGCGCGCCGCGCGCCGACGGACATGCGAAGGCCGATTTCACGCGTGCGCTGGTCGATCGACGCGAGCAGGATGTTCATGATGCCCACCCCGCCGACCACGACCGAGACGGCGGCGGCCAGAATGAAGGCGACGATGAGGCCGACGGAGATTGCCTGCGCGACCCGGATCACGGTCGTCATGCTGTCGACCTTGTAAACCGAGCCGGCGTGGTGCCGGTCGGAGAGGAGGCGCTCGACGGCTTCGGTTGCCTCGGGAATCCGGGAGAAATCCCGGACCTCGGCAAACAGAGTGTCGATGCGCCGGGACGGCGTGAAAAACCACGCGACCGAAATCGGAATGAAGATGGTTTCGGGCGTCACGTCGCCCTGTCCCATCGTGTCCACCGGCTCTTCGAACTCCCCGACGACGCGAAACGTCGTTCCCAGCGCGCGAACGGACTTTTCGGGGGAATCGTCTCCCGCGAACAGCTTCTCATAGAGACTACGGTTGACGACGCAAACTTTCGCAAGCGTCGCAAGGTCGTCGTCGTCGAAGAACCTTCCGTGGATCAGCCGGAAGTTCTTTCGGACCGCCGGATAATTCGGCGTCGTTCCCAGCACCGTGAGGCTCTTCGAGCGGGACAGCAGCGTCACGTCTCCATGGAGAACGACAAGCGGAGTGACTCCGGAAAAGAGATCCGCTCTCGCCGCGACCGCGCGCGCGTCGGCATCGTTGATCTGGTCGTCGAGCGAGCGGGAGACCCCCGCCGTCACCGTCCCGTCGTAGCTCGCCCAGATGAGGTGCGACCCGACTCCTTCGATCTGTGACATGACATAGCCGCGCCCGGTCAGTCCCAGCGTGACGACGAGAATGATCGAAGCCGTCCCCACGACGAGCCCCGCCAGCGTGAGCCACGTCTGCACCGGATGGGTTCGAAAGCGATTGATCGCCGTCTCGAACACCTCGGAGGACAGAATGCCGTCTTTCGTTCGGCCAGGGTTCATGAGCCGGCCGCTCGCGCAGTGCGGTGTTCCGTCGGGAAGCCGCAGAAACTCTCTTTGTCATTCCCGCGGAAGCGGGAATCGCCCGGGTCGTCACCAGAGCGATCCTTTGATTTCACAAACGAAGTGCAACACCTTCTTAGGGGGGTGCTGCGGCTTCCCGACGGGACGTCGGCCCGCGCGTCCAGGCTCACGACCCTTCCACTTTCACCCTCAGGCCTTCGAACAGCGGCGTGGCCCCGGGGAGGATGACGCTTTCTCCCGCGCGCAGGCCTCCCGTGATTTCGGCTTCCGAAATCCCGAGCAACCCGACGGTCACGTCCCGCCGCCGGGCCCGGCCACCTTCCGGAACGAAGATCCAGCGGCGGGAGCCGTCCCGTTGAAGGGCCGCGCGCGGAATCACGAGAGCGCCCTTTTTCTCGCCCGTGATGATCGAGACGTTCACCGACGCGTTGGGCGGCAGTTTTCGGTCGGGGTCCGCGATCTCCCCCAAAACCTCGCCCACACGCCTTCCCGCGTATTCGCGCAGCCCCGCCGCGACCATCGTGACGTGGCCCGGCCACTGCCGGTCCGGAAGTCCGTCGAACGTCACGGAGATTCGCTCTCCCGGGGCGATGCGCGGGAGGTCCGGCTCGTCCACCCGGGCCCGGACGCGCAGGTGCGCCGGGTCCGCAACCGACGCGACGACCTGTCCCGGCTCGCACCGCTCTCCGAGACGGCGCGGCAGGCCGAAGACCACTCCCGCAGAAGTTGCGCGAAGCGTGAGGGCGGCCACCCGGCGCTCGAGGTCCTCCGCCGAGCGCCGGGCGATCGAGAGGCGCGACCCGGCTCCCTCGAGGGATTCGAGGCGGGCCTTCGCCGACGCCAGCCGGGACGAGGCCTCTCGAAGGGCCGTCGCGTCGGTGTCCCGCGCCTCGCGCGAAATCGCTCCCGCGGCGAGCAGGCGCTCGTCGCCGTCCGCGACTTTCCGGCGCTCGTCCCGATC
>JBOGJO010000259.1:0-2294 GCA_050747885.1 Thermoanaerobaculia bacterium | reverse complement strand
CAGCGGGAGCGTCCGCCTTTTTCGAAGGAGCGGCGGGTTTGTCCACGATCTTGATCCGCGAAAGAGCGCTCTTCGGAATCTGCGCCGTCTTCGGGCGGTTGCTCTCCTCGCGGACGATCAGCGACTTGGGAGCGTGGGTCTTGCCCTGAAGAATGGCCAGGACCGTCGACTCGTCGAGGTCCGCCTGGGCGGAGCTGACTTGAACGCCGATCGATTGCAGAAGGAACATCAGTTCCCGGTCGCCCACGCCCATCTGCCGGGCCAGTTCGTGTACCTGAATCTTCGCCATTTATACCTTTTCTTTGCCGGCGGGCTCTTCGAAGGGCTCGCCCTCTCCGGAGCCCGGCTCCTCATCGGCCGGCTCTTCTTCCGGCGTCGGATTGTCGAGCTCCTCAGCCGCGCTCAAAATCTCTTGGGCCTTCTCCGGTCCCATGCCGCCGACGGGAGCCAGCGATTCGACCGACTGCGCGAGAAGCTGGTCGAGGTTCTCGATTCCCGCCTCCCGGAGCTGGGCGGCCGTTTCCTCGTCGAGACCCGGGACCTCCGTCACCGGAGTCTGCTGGCGCTGCGACGCGCGGATCATGCGGCCGAGGGCCTCGGCCACCTCGCCCTTGACCTCCGCCTCGCTCTTGATCTCGATCTTCGCTCCGATCAGCGCGGAGGCAAGACGCACGTTCTGGCCCTTTTTGCCGATCGCGAGCGAAAGCTGCTCGTCCTCGACCACGCAGTCCAGGGTCAGCGGGGCGTCTTCGTGGTGGATGGGCGACACGCGCGTGATCTTCGCCGGGGAAAGGGCGTTCTGGGCGAACGTGATGAGGTCGTCGCTGTACTGAATGACGTCGATCTTTTCTCCGTGGAGCTCCCGCATGATCGCCTGGACTCGGCTGCCCCGCATTCCCACGCACGCGCCGACCGGATCGACGTCCCTCTCGCGGGAGAGCACGGCAACTTTCGCGCGTTCTCCGGGCTGGCGGACGGCGCCCTTGATGACGACCGTGCCGTCGTAGATCTCCGGGACTTCCATCTCGAAGAGGCGAATGAGCAGCCGGGGATCGGTCCTCGAGAGAACGATCTGGGGGCCCTTCGGATTCTTGTGCACGTCGGCGATGACGGCGCGGACTCTTTCGCCCTGTCCGTAGCGTTCCGCGCGCGACTGCTGGTCGCGCGGGATCGCGGCTTCGAGGCGGCCAAGATCGACGACGATGTCGCCTCGCTCGAACCGCTTGACGGTGCCGTTGATGAGCTCTCCCACTTTGGGCATGTATTCGTTGTAGATGCGCTCCCGCTCGGCTTCCCGGACCTTCTGATAAAGGACCTGCTTCGCGTTCTGGGCCGCGATTCGCCCCAATCCTTCCGTCGATCGGTAGATCCGCAGCTCGTCGCCGAGCGTCGGCTCCTCGACCTCGTAGGCCTCGCCGCCCTCCTGCCCGGGACGAAACACGCGAACCTTGCCGCCGGCTCCGGCCTCGCGAACGATGGATTTCGCGTCGTCGAGGAGGACCAGCGTCGCCGGGTCGGGCGGGGGCTCGACTCCCTCGGGGAGGGGTTCGACGGGCTCGACCGGCTCGGGAACCGGGTCCGGCATGACGTCCACCACCCGCCGGGGGGTGTACGCCGAGATCTCGCCGGTCTCGCGATCGATCCTCGCGACGAGCTCCTTGACCTTGTAAAAGCGGCGCGCGGCCGCGGCCATCGCTTCTTCCAGAGCCGAGAACATCTTTTCCGCGTCGATGTCCTTTTCCCGGGAAACCTGTCGGATCACCGAAGCAAGATCGTTGATCATGGTCATTTCTTCTTTCGCCTCTCGCCCGAGTCCGGCCAATCCACCTCGAGGCGGGCGACCTGAACCTCACGAAAACTGAAATTATAGATTCTTCCGCTCTCCTCGTCCACGATCCGGAGCCCGTCCCCGTCGTCCGCCGCCGCCAGTTTTCCTCTGAAGTTGCGCGATCCTCCGACGGGCGCCGAAGTCCGGACGCGAACCCGGCGGCCGATGAATTTCCTTGCATCTTCGATCGAATAGAGCTTTCGGTCCAGACCGGGGGAGCTCACTTCCAGGGTATAGGCGTTCGGGATTTTTGCTTCCGCGTCGAGCAGCGGCGAGACGTCCCGGGAGACCTTTTCGCAGTCCTCGAGGGTTACGCCGGCCGGTTTGTCCAGGACGAGGCGCAGCGATCGGAACCGGCCGGTCCCGGTCGACTCGATCGCGACGAGCTCGCATCCGTTCTCGACGGCAATTTTTCGGATTTCTTCCCGAATTTTTTCGCTGAGACCGTTCGTCATTTCCCCCGAGC
>JBOGJO010000258.1:0-1159 GCA_050747885.1 Thermoanaerobaculia bacterium | reverse complement strand
GAATCCCTTCCTCGCCTTCGCCGCGCGAGCCACCTCCGCGTTTCCCCTCGTCTTCGAACCGATGCGCCTCGCCGACGCCGGCGATTTTCCCGACCCCCGGCAATTCTTCCCCGACTACGCCGGCACGGATCTCGCCTACCGCCCCTTCGCCGACGGAGGATGGCTCGACAACAAACCCTTCAGCCACGCCGTCACCGCGCTCGCACAGCGAATCACGGACGTGCCCGCCCGCCGCATCCTCGCCTATATCGAACCCGATCCCGAAGCGCGCAGCAGCGTTAAGACCCAAACCATCCGCGAAGATCTTCAGCGAGTCCTTGACCGAAATCGGCTGATCGACCGCGTGCGCGAAGTCGCGGACCAAGTGGATCACGACGTCGAGCAGTGGACCGCCGCCCGCCGCTCCGGCCCCGACTACGCCCGCCGCACTCTCACCGAAGAGATCCACGAGCGCGGTCCTGCCTATGCCGGCTACCACCGCCTGAAAATCCGCGCCGTCATGGAGCACATGGCCGAATTCGTGTCTCCGCTCCCCGCAATCGAGTCCGAAACCGCGTTCCTGCTGCAATACGATCTTGGCTACCGCCAGCGCCGCGCGCGATTCCTCCTCTCAAAATGCGAGCACCCCGCGCTCCGCCGCGAGCTTTCGCGCATCGCGAAAACTCTCGACGCCTTCGACCGCCGTCTGCACGGCCACGCCGTCGCGCGCGAGTCGCTCCAACAGGAGTTCTTCGCAGTCACGTATCCCGCCGCGAAAGACCTGGAAGCCTGCGTGGCCCGCGACCCGCGCCTGAAGCGCTACTTCGATCGCTACGAATACTACGACCAGGTCACGTTCCCGATCTTCTACGAAACCAATGTCGGCCCACCCGAGCACGTCGAAATTTTCCGGATCAGTCCCGGCCGCAAACTCGCGGGAACCGCTCTCTTCCACTTCGGAGCTTTCCTCGACCGGACCTGGCGCGCGAGCGATATGCTCCAAGGCAGGCTCGACGGCGCTGAACAAATCATCTCCGCGATCCTCCCACCCAACTCCATTGACGCCGCCCGCCTGATCGAGAAAGCACACCAATCCATCGCCGCCGAAGAAGGAATCGTTCTTCCCCGCCCCCTCAGCCTCAAAACGAAATTAGCACTATCAACTCGCGCCGTTTGGATT
>JBOGJO010000257.1:0-7377 GCA_050747885.1 Thermoanaerobaculia bacterium | reverse complement strand
GGGCCCGGACGCAGCCTGCGAGTAGTATAAGCGGCGTGAACGGGCCCATCGATTCCTCCCGCGCGCCGCGTCCGCTCGGCCCTTATCCGCACGCGCGGCGATTCGGGAACCTGCTGTTTCTCTCGGGGATCGGGCCGCGGCATCCGGAAACCGAGGCGATCCCTGCGGACATCGAGGCGCAGACGCGCTCCTGCATCGAGAACGTGAAGACGATTCTCGAAGACGCCGGCAGCTCGCTTGAAAAGATCCTCGACGTGACCGTCTTCCTGACGAACATCGAGAGGGACTTTGCCGCGTTCAACCGCGTTTACGGGGAGTACTTCGCGTCGATTCGGCCGACGAGGACGACGGTCGGCGTCGCCGGCCTTCCGGTCGCGATCTCCGTCGAGATCAAGGTCATCGCGGAGGGTTGAAGTTGAATCCCATCGTTCCCCGCACCGCCTGAGGGAGGCGGGGAAGGGCGGAGCGGGGAATGAAGTAGCTCGAAAGCCCGAGCAGGTCTCCGAAGATTTTGTGGCGCTCGGCCGCCCGGTCGAGATATTCGTGGCCCGACGTCCCGCCCGTGCCGATCCGCGTGCCGATCATTCGCATCGCCATCTGCGCGTGGCGCTGGCGCCACGTCGTGAAATTCCTCTCGATGTTGGCCAGGAGGGCGAGCAGGCGAAACGGCAGGTGCAGAATCGGCTCGTCCCGGTAGAGATTGATGAGCAGCGCCGCCTGGAGCGCGCGGCGCGACAGGTGTCGGCCGGGGGCGGCTGGGTTGGCCCCGGCGGGCGTTCCGGCTTCCCCGGCCGCGGCGCCGGGAGGCGATTCGAAGACGTCCGCGAATCGCCGCCCCGTGGCGTCGAGGCCCGCGAGCTGGGTCGCCCTCTCCTCGTCGTTGAGCGTGGGGTTGTTTCGGATCGACTCGCCGTCGGCCGCGAGCATCGCGTCGAC
Organism: Thermoanaerobaculia bacterium; assembly: GCA_050747885.1. Lineage (GTDB taxonomy): Bacteria > Acidobacteriota > Thermoanaerobaculia > UBA5066 > DATFVB01 > CAWEYG01. Next base: position 6,441 of record JBOGJO010000257.1, on the reverse strand, counting down.
GGCCCGCCGGTACTCCCGCCAGAAGTCGAAGTCGCCGAAGTTGAGAAACGGCGTTCGCTCCAGCCAGTCTTCGACGCGGTCGAAGAGCGACGGCTCGTTTTCCGAGGCCTCGATCCGGGCGGCGTCTTCCTTTCGGAATCGCGACGTATACGGAGCGTTGTGCAGCTGGAGGCGGTCTTCGCGCCGCATCCCGAGTTTGTTTTCGATCAGGCGAAATTGAACGCTCTGGAGGCCGGAGGCCGGAATCAGGTCGTCGCGGAAGTCGAGGAAATCCAGCGGCGTCATGGTCTCCAGGACGTCGACCTGCTGAATGAGGACCCGCTGGATCTCGACGATGCGGGCGCAATGGGAGACCGCGCGTCCGACCGCCTCCTCCGGCACGGAGGCTCCCGAAAAAATCGCGAGCACCGCGTCGAGCTCCCACAGGATCTGCTTGAACCAGAGCTCGTAAGCCTGGTGAACGATGATGAAGAGCATCTCGTCGTGGGCGGGGCGGCCGTGCCGGGCGCTCTCCATCTGCTGGCAGTCGAGCAGCCGGTCGACCTGGATGTAGTCGGCGTAGTAGAGGGGAGCGCGGGGCTTTTCCATCCGCCTTACCCCCGTCCCCTCTCCCGCCCGGCAGCCTTCAAGAAGCGGCGTGGACGGAGAGGTCGAAAGCTTTCTCGTGGCATCTGGGGTTGCTTCGTACCATGACGCCCGCCGCGATTCAAACCGCGACGTATCGCCGGAAGCGACCTCACCCCCGGCCCCTCTCCCGCCGAGCAGCCTTCAAGAAGCGGTGTGCACGCGAGAGGGGTGGCCGAAAGGCCGAGGAGAGGTCGGGAGTCTTTAGGGAGTCGCCGGCAGCCGGAGAGGGATCAAACCGCCGGAGATAGAATCCGGGCGTGAAAAAGGTCTTCAATTTCATCGGCGGGCGGTTTCGTCCCCCCTGTGCGGGAGGTTACCTTCCGGATATCGATCCGGCGACGGCCGGCGTCCTCGCGGAAGTCGCGGAGAGCGGCGCGGAAGACGTCGACGCCGCGGTGGGCGCGGCTGCCCGCGCGTTCGAGTCGTGGCGCCGCACTCCCGCCGAGGAGCGGTCCCGGCTGCTGCTGCGGGTCGCGGACCTCATCGAGGAGACGTCCGACGAGCTCGCGCGGCTCGAGTCGCAGGACAGCGGAAAGCCGGTCGCGCTCGCGCGCAGGCTCGACATTCCCCGGGCCGCCCGGAACTTTCGCTTCTTTGCGACGGCGATTCTCCACTCCGAAACGCCCTGCCACGCGACCGACGACCAGGCCCTCAACTACACGCTCCGGCAGCCGCTCGGGGTCGCCGGCCTGATCTCCCCCTGGAACCTTCCGCTGTATCTCCTCACCTGGAAAGTCGCGCCGGCGATCGCCGCGGGGAACTGCTGCGTCGCGAAGCCTTCGGAGCTGACGCCGCTTACCGCGAACCGGCTGGCCGAGCTGACGCTCGAAGCGGGTATTCCTCCCGGCGTCGTCAACATCGTGCACGGACCCGGGGCGATCGCCGGCCGAGCCCTCACGTCTCACCCGCGGGTTCCCATGATTTCCTTCACCGGCGGAACGAAGACCGGCGCCGACGTGATGGCCCTCGCCGGTCCGATGTTCAAAAAGGTCTCCCTCGAGCTCGGGGGCAAGAACCCGAACATCGTCTTCGCCGACGCCGACCTCGACCAGGCCGTCGCCACATCGATTCAGTCGAGCTTCGCAAATCAGGGGGAAATCTGCCTCTGCGGATCGCGGCTGTTCGTGGAGAGAGCGATCCACGACGAGTTCCTCGATCGCTTCCTGGCAGCGACCGGGAAGCTTCGGATCGGGGACCCCCAGGAAGACTCGACCGAAGTCGGCGCGCTCATCAGCGAGCCGCACCTTCGCAAGGTTTCAGGGTACGTCGATCTCGCGAAGCAAGAGGGGGGCCGCGTGCTCGCCGGCGGAAAACGGCCGAAAGGCCTTCCGGACCGCGTGCGGGACGGTTACTTCTTCGAGCCCACGGTGATCTCCGGGCTCGATTGCCGGGGCCGAGTCCTGCAGGAGGAGATCTTCGGGCCCGTCGTCAGCGTGACGCCCTTCGATTCGGAGAAGGAGGTGATCGCGTACGCCAACGGCACCCGCTACGGCCTGTCGGCGAGTGTTTGGACGCGCGACCTTCAGAAGGCGCATCGCGTTGCCGCCGCGATCGACAGCGGGACCGTCTGGGTCAACACGTGGCTCCTGCGGGACCTTCGCGTTCCGTTCGGAGGTGCGAAGGAGAGCGGGCTCGGGCGCGAAGGCGGGTTCGACTCGCTCGATTTCTTCACGGAAGCCAAGAACGTCTGCGTCAAGCTCTGAGGGCCCGAAGGCGACCACGGGCGGGGCCTGTCGCGGGACTCGCTCGCCGAACTCGCGGCTAGCCCCAGCGCCTGCTCGGCAAAGTCTCCTCGACCCTCGGCCGCAGTTCGCTTTCCCTCGGGGTCTCAGAGACCAGCCTGCGCAGGCGCATAGGCCCCAGCCGCTCATCGGCTTCGCTCGAGAGTGGGAGCCCCCGTCTCGTCCTTCGCCTTCATTTTTTTCGCACGTACGTGTAGTCGTAGTTGACTTTCCAGGTCTTGCCGTCTGAGGACGCCTCCGAGCGCTGGCGAACGGAGTCGGCGGAAAGAGGCGTGAGCACGAGCCTGCGAAAGATGCGACGCCCGTCCACATGCGACTCTCCCTCAAAGCGCATCGCGTTGTCCTTGAGCTCTCCCGAGAATTCGCTGACATGGCCGGCGGCATCGACCCACGTCTGGCGCCATTTCCGGAGGAACGGGTCGAAGAAGTTCATGCTCTTTCCGGAATAACCCCCGGGCTCCTCGTAGTTTTCGAGGAGAACGCACCCTCCGAGGATCTTGTTCTCCCGGCTGACGGCCACCGGTTTTCCCGGCGCGCCGGTTTCTTCGACGTTCCACTCGCCGGCCCAGAAGTCGAATTGTTTGTACTCGGGTGCCGAACACGGCTCGGCGGCCACAGCGGCGCTCACGACCGTGCCGGCGAGGATCATCGATGCCCACGCCGCGAGAAGTCTCGCGCCCCGCAACGGGCTCACGCCTTCTTCCGCGTGTAGCGGATCGGCCATTGCACCGTCCACGTCTTTCCCCCGTCGGTCGACCGCTCCCAGCTCCAGTCGAAGCTGTCGTGTTGAATGTTCTTGAAGACCATCCGCAGTTTCACGGGCTTCCCGTTGGGCCCCGGGCGCTCGACGGTGAAGACGGGCTCGCCCGGGTTCGTGAAGTCGCCGACGAGGTCGATGTAGGAGCTCTGGTTGTCGACCCAGGTCTGCTGCCATTTCTTGAGCTGGGGGCTGTAGGTGGAATAGCTCTTCCCGATCAGCGGCGAGGCGCCCGAGGCTTCGAAATTCTCGGAAACGACGCACCCGCCGAGGATCTTTTCGATGCGGTTCGTGGCGGAGCCGGCGGGGGTTCCCGGCGAAGCGGGCCACGTCGCGTTCCATTCGCCGACCCAGAAGTCGAGCTGTTTCCATTCGGGGCCGCTGCACGGAACCGGGGGAGGCGCCGGCGTCGGGGTGGTTGCGGCGCCCGCGGCGGCCGGAAGGCTCGTCAGGGCGGCGGCGAAGACCAGGCCGGCCGACAGGGCCGCGACGTTTCGGGGAAGCGGGTTCGAGAATTTCAAGGTGTCTCCTTTTTCAAACCATTTTCAGACCATCGTGTACGTGACGATCGCGGCGATCTCCCGGGAGCCTTCCTCGTTCTTGGGAATCTCGAGGATGGCCTTGATGACGTACGGAGGCTCTTTCGTGACCCACCACGTCATCTTTCCGTACAGTTTCGTCGCGGTTTCGACGACCCAGGCGTCGGCGGTCTTGCCGGCGCCGGCGGCGACCGTTTCGCGGCCGACCACGCGGACAGGGACCCAGTCGATCGCCATTTTTTCCGTGTCGAACGCCGGGATCTCCGCCGCGAATCCTTCACGGAGAGGAAGTGTGGAGACCAGAACTCCGTACAGGCCGTAGAAATTGAAGACCTTCCGGTCGAGTCGCGCCGTTGCCTCCTCGGGCTTCGCGTCTTTCGTGTCCGCGTGGCGGTACGTGACCGTCTCGCCGCGAAACGCGATGTGCCTGGTGTTGCCGTCGCTGCTGCGGGAGTAATCGAAGGTCCGGGGCTCCATCGTGGCGGGATCGAACACGTCCACGAACGTCAGCACGATTCCGTTCTTGTTGTATTTCGCGACCTGAGTTCGCTTCATCGCGGGACGGCCTTCGAACGTCGTGGCTTCCAGCGCATCGCTCCAGGTCCCGGCGTCCACGGCCGGCCCTCCGGGCTTCTGCTGCGTGAACTTCCAGACGTTCGTGTAGGGCTCCAGCCGGGCGCCGGTCAGGCCCGGGTCGCCCACCTCGATCCGCGCGGCGTCGTTTTTCGGGGCGGTCTTCCCCGCGTCCGCGGGGATCATGATCATGTAGCCCTGAGGTCCCTGATACGCGATGAACGGGAGGCCCCCTTCGCCGTCGCCTTTCGAGCCGATATCCTCGTCGGTGAGGTTGGGCGCGTAGAACATCACGTGGGGAGGGAACGAACCTGTCTTTCCGGTGCTCGGGTTGAAGTTCCGGATCTCGCCCGACAGCATGTACGCGACGCCGGGGCGCCGCGGCGATTGAAAACGGCCGCTCTCGAACCCCCGGCGGACTTCGGCGCTGATTTCCGGAAGCGGGGTCCCTTTCATCAGGAGCTCTCCGACGAAGAGAACCTTGGGAAGGATCGTCGCCGTTCCCTCCGCGTCGTAGCACGTCGGCTTGAGATTGAGCGGGTGGTCCCGATTGACGATGCACGTGAAGCCGTTTTGAGAATCGCGAACCTTCACGAACCCGTCCTTTTCCAACGCGTACACGCCGGCCCGGTCCCGCAGGTGCTCGGGGGCGGCGGAGAGGGCCATCCGAACCTCCTTCTCCCGCGGAAACACCTCCGGAAGGACGCTGCCCGGCGCTTTCCCGGCCGCGCGGGAGGGCGCGGGGAGAAGGAAGACTGGGAGCAGGAGCGCGGCCAGCCGAAAGGACGCTCGTTTCTTCATTCGCGAAGAGTAGAACGCCCCGCCGGCGGCCGTGCTATCGGAAACTTGCTCGGAGGGTGAGCTCGCGGAGCCGCTTTGCCGTGGCCGTGCGCCGAAGGGTCGTGGGGGTGATCCCGAACTCCCGCCGGAAACATTCGGTGAAGTAGCTGTGGCTCGGAAAGCCGAGGTCCAGCGCGACGTCGGTGAGGTCCGCCGACGGATTCGGCACGCGCTCGAGAGAAGCCCGCAGCCTCAGGGAGGTCACGTAGCTCCTCAGGGGGCGCCCCGTCTCCTGCTTGAAGCTGCGGCACAGGTAGAACGGCGAGCTGCCCGCCGCGCGGGCGATGTCGTCGAGGCGGTGCGCCTGGCGAAAGCTTCCCGCCAGGACGTCGCGGGCCCGCTCGACGACCTCCTTCTGAAACCGCGTCGGCGGCCGGTCCCGGCGCGCCGGCCCGAAGCTCGCGCGGGCGACCCGGCCCACCAGCTCCAATGCCGTTTCCTCGATCTCGAGCGGATCGACCGCGCGAGCCCTCTCCAGCTCCCGGACGAGCATCTTCTGCAGGAGATAAGTTCGAGCCGAGCACCGCGCGCTCGGGGAGAGAAACGGGGCCTCCGGACGCTGGCGAACCGACGGGTCGTACGGCGCGATCGCGTCGAGCAGCACGTCGGTGCGGACGACGAGCGAGCTGCCCCGGTCGCCGAATCCGCACGGGTGCGAGGTCTGGTATGCGCCATACGGGTTGAAGAGGGCCGTTCGGGTGGAGTCGATGAGGCTCGCGCCGCCGCGCGAGTGCACCCGGTAGGCTCCGCGGTGAGCGAACCCGATCACGTTCCACAGCTGGTGCCGCTCGGGCGTCGTTCCGCTCCGACCCACGACGCAGTCCCACCGTGTGATTCGAACCGTGGAGCTGTCGAAAAGCCACCGGATGGCGATCCCGTCCACCTCGCCGCGGGAGTCGGTGGGGGGCGGCGGGGACAGGGGCCGGGAGCTCACTTCCGTGGATACGAAGGAATCGGGGAGTTGTTTTCACGGTTCGATGCCCGGTGTCCCCTTTTTCGTGGCGTGTGAGCTGCTCCCCATTTCGGCTGGACACTTTTTGGAGCCGATGCTGTTTCCGTCCCTGTCTCTCCTCACCGCAAGGGCATCTGATGTCGAGAAAGTATTTCTGGTTCCTGCCGATAGGCGCGGTGACGTTTGGCGACGATCAGCCCGGTTGGACGACTCGAAGAGTCCGGAATACGTGACGACAGAACCGTCCCATCATGCCCCATCACGCCAGACGCAGGCATGAAGAGGCAGCCCCATCTTGACATTCTGAAGCATATGTTCGACGATAATTCGTATGCGAACGACACTGGACCTCCCGGAACCGCTCATCGAGGAAGCCCGCAAGACGCTCGGGTTCAAATCGAAGACCGATAC
>JBOGJO010000256.1:0-5870 GCA_050747885.1 Thermoanaerobaculia bacterium | reverse complement strand
GGGCTCGTCACCACCGAGGACCCGGCGACCGCGGAGCGACTCCGGCATCTTCGCGTCCACGGCATGAACCCGAAGTACTTCCACTCGGAGATCGGCGGCAACTTCCGGATGGACGAGATCCAGGCGGCGGTGCTCCGCGTGAAGCTCCGGCATCTGGGCGAGTGGAACCGGCGCCGCAGGGAGATCGCTTCCGAATACGCCCGCCTTCTGGCGTCCGCCCGAGAGGCGGGTCGGGTCGTCCTTCCGGGCGAGGGGCGAGATCACACGTTTCATCAATACGTCGTTCGGGTCGAGAATCGGGACGCGGTGCGCGCGCGGCTCGCCCGGGCGGGAATCGGGTCCGAGGTCTATTACCCGGTCGCCTTGCACCTCCAGAAGTGTTTCGCGCCGCTCGGGGGAAAGGCCGGCGACCTTCCGGAGTCGGAGCGCGCGGCGGCCGAGGTCCTGGCCATCCCGATCTGGCCGGAGCTGACCTCCGCCGAGATCCTTGCCGTCGGCTCCGCCCTCGCGGACGCCGTCCGGTGACGGTCCGTCAACGGCTGCTCGTCGTCGTCGGGACCCGGCCCGAGGCGATAAAAATGGCGCCGGTCATTCTTCGGGCGCGCGCGGAACCGGAGCTCTTCGAAGTCGTCGTGTGCGCGACGGCGCAGCACCGCGAGCTCGCGGACGATGTTTTCTCGGTGTTCGGGATCCGGCCCGAGATCGATCTCGACCTGATGAAGGCGTCCCAGACGCCGAACGCCGTCGCGGCGGGCGTCTTCGCGGCTTTCGACGGGCTGCTCGAGACCGTTCGGCCCGATCGGGTCCTCGTTCAGGGAGACACCACGAGCGTGATGGCCGCCTCGCTGGCGTCATTCCATCGGGGCGTGCGTGTCGCGCACGTCGAGGCCGGACTGAGGACTTCCGACCTCAAGAACCCGTTCCCGGAGGAGATGAATCGTCGCGTCACGGACCTCGCCGCCGACATGCACTTCGCCCCCACGAGGCGCGCGGCCGAAGCCCTCCGGCGGGAAGGAGCGGCCTCGATTCACGTTACCGGGAATACCGTCGTGGACGCCCTCCACTGGATCCGCGACCGGCTGGCCGCGCCGGACCCGGCCGGGGACGGCCTCGTCCTGGTGACGTCGCACCGGCGCGAGAACTTCGGCGAGCCGATGCGAAGCGCTTTTCGAGGAATCGCCCGTCTCGCTCGCCGGTTCCCGACCATTCGGTTCGTGTTTCCCGCGCACCCGAATCCCGAGGTGGTCGATGCCGTGGCGGCTCTGAAGGGAATCGGAAACGTCGAAATCCGGCCACCCGCCGGTTACCCGCAGCTCGTCGCGTGGATCCGGTCGGCTCGGCTCATTCTGACCGACAGCGGCGGAATTCAGGAAGAAGCCCCCGCGTTCGGCGTGCCGACCCTCGTCCTTCGGACGACGACGGAGCGGCCGGAGGGGATCGAGGCCGGGGTTGCCCGCCTCGTGGGAACCGACGAGGAGCGGATCTTCTCGGAAGGAGAGAGGCTTCTCGCCGACGACGAGGCTCACCGGGCGATGGCGCGGGTCGAGAACCCGTACGGCGACGGGAAAGCCGCGGAGCGAATCGTCGGCATCCTGGCCGGCCGAAGAGTCGAAGACTTCGCGCCGCGCCCATGAGCTCTCCCTTGCGTCCGCGACGGGCGCTCTCCCATCGGGTGCGCGAGGTCATTCAAAAGTTGCGTCGCTGGAAATGGCTTCTGATTCGGATTGCCCCCGAGTCGCTGATCCGTCTCTACCACTCCTGGTCGGTGCGTCTCGAGTTCGACCCCCGGCGCTATCCGAGGGAGACCCTGCCCGCGGGCCTGAACATCATTGGATACCTCCGCTCGGCGTCGGGGATCGGCGAGTCGGCGCGATCCTTCGTGAAGGCCGCGGAGGAAGGAGGCGTTCCCGCCGCCCTCTACAATGCGTCCGGCGGCTATCGTGAGCGCTCGGAGGACGATTCGCTCGGGTCGATCACTCAGGAAAACCCGTTCGACATCAATCTGTTCTGCGTCAACTCCCAGGAGATGACGACGTTGCGCGAGTCCCTGGGAGGGCGCTTTTTCGCGAACCGGGTCAACGTCGGCTACTGGTACTGGGAATTCCCGGAGCTCCCCGCGTCCCATCGCAACCGATTCGAGGGGCTCGACGAGATCTGGGTGGCGTCCGAATTCGTCCGAAGCGCGGTCAAACGCGCTCTTCCCCTCGAAAGGGCGATGGGCGTGCACGTGCTTCCCCCGCTCGTGGAACCCAGGCGATCCCCGGCGAGCCGCGGGCAGCTCGGTCTCGAGGCCGAGGAATTCGTTTTCCTTGCGCTCGCCGACGCGGGAAGCGTTCTCTCGAGAAAGAACCCCGAGGGCGCGATCGAGGCCTTCGTGCGGGCGTTCGGAGTGTCGAAGGATGTCCGGCTGATCGTGAAGGTCAATCATCCCGGCATGGACCCGGCCGGCGTGACGGCCCTCAAGCGCTCGGCCGGCCGGGCTTCGATCCGGGTGCTGGATCGGGTGTCGTCGCGCGACGAGATCGACGCGCTTCTCTTTCACTGCGACGCACTGGTCTCCCTGCACCGGTCCGAAGGGCTCGGCCTTCCGTGCGCCGAGGCGATGGCCCTCGGAAAGCCCGTAATCGCGACGGACTACTCGGGTTCGACGGATTTCGTGTCGCGAGAGACGGGATTTCCGGTGCCCTGCAAGCTCGTCCAGCTTCCGCAGGCAATTGGCCCCTATGAGGCCGGAGCCTTCTGGGCGGAGCCGGATCTGGATGCCGCGGCTTCGGCCATGAAGCAGGTCGTCGAGGACCGGCGCGAGTCGCGCCGCCGGGGCGCCGCGGGCGCTTCTTTCATCGAAGGGCGCTACGGCCGCGCCGCCGTTGCCGAAATGCTTCGGAGCCGGCTCGACTGGCTCCGTTCACGACGGCAATGACGAATTCCTGGCTGGCGAGGCTCTATGCATGGGGCCGGAACGCTCTTCCGCTGGGTTGGAGGCGCGCGATCCGGCGCCGCGTGCCGGTCGAGCGCCTGTTTCGAGTTCGCAAGCCCGATTTCGAGGCGGGGCTGCCGCCTTCGGCGCGCGAAAACCTTCCGGGGCGGCCGGACGTGTTCATTTTCTCGCACGGGGAATGGAGTTTTCGCCGGCAGCGACCGCAACAGCTCGCCTCGGCGCTCGCGAAGCTGGGTGGACGCGTTTTCTTCGCGGAGCTCTCGGCCCAACCGGCCGACTCGCCGGAGCCCGGGGTCGTGAGGTTCCCGGTGTCCGGCGCGCGCCGCGAGGATTTGTACGACCGGCCGCTCGGATCGGAAAGGCTCGAATCGGCCTTTCAAAGCGCGCGGGAGGCGGCCGAGCTCTTCCGGGTCGTTCACGCGGTCGTGGTCGTGCAGCTTCCGTACTGGGGGCCCCTTGCCGAAAGGCTTCGCTCGGAGCTCGGCTGGAAGATCCTCTACGATTGCATCGACGACCACGGCGCGTTCTCCACGGTCGAGCGGGATCTGACCGACGCCTCGGAAAGGGACCTTGCCCGGGGCGCGGACCTCGTCATCGCGTCCTCTCAGCGGCTGTTCGAAAAGATGTCGGCGCTTCGGCCCCGGGTGCAGCTCCTGCGCAACGCCGCGGACTTCGAGTTCTTCGCCGGGACGCCTGCCCGCCCGCCCGGGGAAAGGCCGAGGTTCGGTTACTTCGGCGCCGTGTCCGAGTGGTTCGATCTGGATCTGCTGGCCGCGGTGGCGGGAAGCCGGCCGGATTGGGACTTCGAGATCGTCGGATCGACGTTCGGGTCGCAGGCGGAAAAACTTCGTCTTCCGAATGTCCGCTTCGTCGGAGAGGTCCCTTATTCGGCGCTGCCGTCCCGGCTCTCGGGGTTCGACGTTTCGATCATTCCGTTTCGAATCGGGCCGCTCATCGAAGCGACGAACCCGGTGAAGGTTTACGAAATGCTGTCGTCGGGAAAACCGGTGGTGGCGACGCCGATCCCCGAATTGAAGCCGCTTGCGGACCAGGGTCTCGTTCGCCTTGCCGCCGACGCGCGCGAGCTCGAGCGCGCCCTCGTCGACGCGCTGGCCGAGAACGATCTGGATCTCCGGCGCCGGCGCGTGGAATTCGCCCACGCCAACAGCTGGCGCGCCCGGGCTCTCGAGCTGCGTCTCGCCATGCGCGAGCTGTACCCGCCGGCGTCGGTGATCGTCGTGACGTACGACAACTTGCCGTTCAACCGCGCGTGCCTGGAATCCCTGGTCTCGGAGACGGACTGGCCGAACCTCGAAATCGTGTTCGTCGACAACGGCTCGACCGACGGGACCCGCGAATGGCTTCGGGAGGAGCGTCTCAGAACGCCGGAGCTCCGGGTCGTCTGCAACGAGACGAACCTGGGATTCGCTCCGGCGGTCAATCGGGGCGTGGCGGCTTCGACCGGGTCTTTTCTGTGCCTCCTCAACAACGATACCGTCGCGACCCGCGGGTGGCTTTCGGCTCTCATCGCGCACCTGGAGCGCGACCCCGGCCTCGGGTTGGTCGGCGCGTCCACCAACGAGATCGCCAACGAGGCGCGCGTCCCCGTCTCGTACTCGAGTCTTCGAGATCTCCGCGTCTGGGCGCGGGATTTCACTCAGGCGAACCGGGGGGCGATGTTCCCGATTTCCATGCTGGCGATGTTCTGCACGGCCTTTCGACGGTCCGTCTTCGACGAGATCGGTCCGCTCGACGAGCAATTTTCCGTCGGCATGTTCGAGGACGACGACTACTCCCGGCGGGTCCGGGCGGCGGGATATGAAATTGCGTGCGCCCGCGATTCCTTCGTGCACCATCGGGGTCGCGCGAGCTTCGAGAAACTCGGCGAGAAGAAGTACCTCGAGATCTTTCGCGCGAACGAGGCCCGTTTTCGCGAGAAGTGGGGGCAAGCTCCGGCCGCTGCCGCCGTTCCGGCCGGCCGCCACCTGCCTCCGTCGTTGCGGGGCGCCCTGCCGGTCGTCGTCTTCCCCGCGTCGATCGGCTGGAACGTCACCCTCGTCCAGCGGCCGCACCATCTGGCCCGGGCGTTTGCGCGGTTGGGAACGCGGGTCGTGTTCGACTGCGGCGACAATCCCCGCGACGAACTTCGCGGATTCCGCGAGATCGAGCCGAACCTTCACTTGTTCCGGGGAGATCCCCGCGAGCTTCAGGCCCTCGCGAGTCCGGTCGTGTGGTCGTTCGCCTACAATGCGCCGTCGCCGGGCGATTGGCCGGGGGCCCGGGTCGTTTACGATTGCATCGACCATCTCGACGTTTTTCCTCAGCCGAAGAAGGAGTTGCGAGACCGCCACGAGCGGGCTCTGCGGGAAGCGCACGCGGTTTTCGCGGTTTCCCGTCCGCTCCTCGCGGAGGTTCGCCGGACACGTCCCGACGCGGAATATCTTCCCAACGCCGTCGATTTCGAACGGTTCGCCACGGTTCCGGCGCGATCCGTTCCGGGTCCTCCGGTCGCCGTTTACGTCGGCGCGCTCGCCCGCTGGGTCGATTTTCGGCTGCTTGCGGCGGCGGCGGCGGATCTCCCCGAGTGGCAATTCGTCTTGTATGGCGAGGCGCTGGACGGCCAGTTCGAAGGATCCGGGCTCGGCGGACTTCCGAACGTGAAATTTCGAGGCGCCATCGAGCACGGCGCCGTTCCGGAGGCGCTTTCCGCGGCCGACGTGGGCATGATTCCCTTTCGTGTGACGCCGGTGACCGACTGCGTTTCACCGCTCAAGATGTACGAATATCTCGCCGCCGGCAGGCCGGTCGTATCGACCGCGATGGCCGAGACGAGAGAAGTCCCCGGCGTCTGGACGGCCTCGACGCCCGCCGAGTGGAGGGACGCCCTTCGGTCGGCAAGGACGGCCTCTTCGGACGAATCGCTGCGCTTGCG
>JBOGJO010000255.1:0-18476 GCA_050747885.1 Thermoanaerobaculia bacterium | reverse complement strand
GCTGTACACGGTCCGGTTGAAGGCGGGCGACGGCTACAAGATCCCGGCTCACTGGCACCCGACGGCGGAAAACGTCACGGTCATCTCGGGAACGTTCCATGTCGGGATGGGCAACAAGCTCGATGAGGCGAAAGGCACCGCTCTCACCTCGGGCGGGTTCGTCTCGCTTCCCCCGAAAATGAATCATTACGCCTGGTTTACCGGTGAAACGGAAGTTCAGGTCCACGGCATGGGGCCGTTCAAGCTGACGTACGCGAATCCGGCCGACACGCCGGAGGCCGCGAAGGCCGGCAGCAAAAAGCCCGCAAAAGCCGCTGCCGCGAAGCCCGCGAAGTAACCCGGCCACCCGACCACGAAACCGGGCGGGAGAACATCCCGCCCGGTTTCGTCTTTCCGCCGCCTCAGGGTTTCGAGGGAGCCCCCGGTTGACCCGCCGCCGGCGCCTCCCCGACGAGGCCGCGCTCCTCGAGGAGTGGCTGCACGACCGGATCGCGCCCGCGGAAGGCGCGGTAGAGTTCGGCAACGTCGGCCGTCCCCTCCCGGGAGAGGAGCATCTCGCGGAATCGCTGGCCGTTTTCGCGCGTCATTCCGCCGTGCTCCTTGAACCACGCGTACGCGTCGTCGTCGATCACCTCGGCCCAGAGGTAGGCGTAGTAGTTCGCCGAGTAGCCGAGGTCCCAGATGTGGGAGAAATAATTCGTTCGGTACCGCGGCGGGACCTGAGCCAAATCGACGTGGAACCGCGCGAGCGCGGCCTTCTCGAAAGCGTCCACATCCTGGAGCGGGGCGTCGGCCGGCAGGGTGTGCCACGCGAGGTCCAGAAGGGCCGCGGCGAGGTATTCCGTCGTCATGTAGCCCTGGTTGAACGTCTTTGCGCGCCGGATCTTCTCGACGAGCGCCGCTGGAAGAGGCGCGCCCGTACGGACGTGCCGGGCGTAGTGCGCGAGCACGTCGGGGTCGAGGGCCCAGTGCTCGTTGAACTGCGACGGCATCTCGGCCCAGTCGTTCGGCGTCGAGGCGAGCGTCGGATACCGGATCGTCGAGAACATCGCATGCAGGGCGTGGCCGAACTCGTGGAAGAGGACGGTCACGTCGTCAAACGTCAGGAACGCCGGCGTCCCCGGCGCGGGTTTCGGAAAATTCAGGACGTTGACGACCACCGGATGCGTTCCGAAGAGCGCGCTCTGGTCGACGAGCGTGTCGCACCAGGCGCCGCCGCCCTTGTTCGTGCGCTGGAAGTAATCGCCATAGAAAAGAGCGAGCGACTTGCCGTCGGCGTCGAAGACTTCGAAGACGCGGACGTCCGGGGCATACTTCGGCAGGTCCTTTCGCTCCTTGAACGTCAGGCCGTACAGCCGGTTGGCCGCGTAGAAGACTCCGTCGTTGAGCGCGCGGTCGAGCGTGAAGTACGGCTTCACTTCCGCCGGGTCGATCTGGAAGTCCGCTTGCTGGACGCGTCCGGAATAGATCTCCCAGTCGGAGGCGGAGAGCTCGAAGCCGCCCCTGGCCGCGCCGTCCGAGTCGATTAACTGCTGCAGCCTTGCCGCCTCGCGTCGGGCTTTCGCGGTCGCCGCCGGGACCATGTCGGTCAGGAGCTTCATCGCGTGGTCCGGCGTCCTCGCCATCTGATTGTCGAGCACGAAATCGGCGTGGGTCGCGAAGCCCAGCAACTTCGCCCGCTCCGCTCGGAGTTGCGCGAGCCGCGCGGAAGTCGCCCGCGTGTCGTTGGCGCCCTCGTCACATCGGTGCTCGGAGGCGCGCAGGATCCGCTCCCGCAGAGCTCGGTCGGATAGAGACGCGAGCACCGGCTGCTGCGTCGTGTTCTGGAGGTCGAAGACCCATTTTCCGTCGAGCTTGCGCTCCTTCGCTCTCGCCGCGGCGGCGGCGACCTCGGCATCCGTCAGCCCCGCGAGCTCGCGCCGATCGGAAACGACGATGGCCGCGGCGGCGTTGCCGGCGAGCAGGAGCTCGGCATAGCGGGCTTGCAGCTTCGCCTCCTCGGAGTTCAGGGCGCGGACCTTCGACTGCGCGTCGGCGGAAAGGTCGGCCCCCGCCCGCACGAAGCTCTTGCGATACTGCTCGAGGAGATACCGGCCTTCGGCGTCGAGGCCGAGCGCGTCGCGGCGGTCCCACAGCGACTTCACGCGCGCCCAGAGTTTCGGGTTCTGGAAGATCGCATCCTGGTGAGCCGAGAGCTTCGGGGCTTCTTCGGCGCGGACCTTCTGAAGGGCGTCGTCCGTATTCGACTGGATCAAGCTGAAGAAGACCTTCGAGACTCGGTTCAGGAGCTGGCCCGACTTCTCCATCGCGACGAGGGTGTTCTCGAAAGTGGCTGGAGCCGGGTCGTTCGCGATCGCGTCGATCTCCGCGAGCTGCCGCTTCATCCCCTCCTCGAGCGCCGGCTGGTAGTCGGCGTCCCGGATCGTGTCGAACGCGGGTGTCTCGTACTGGAGCGGGCTCGCATGGAAGAACGGATTCTCTCTCGCGTCAGCGGCGAAGAGCGACGCGGCGCCGGCCAGAGAGAGGAGGGGGAGACACCGGAAAAGCGGTCCCATCAGATGCGTCTTCATGGCCCCGATTCTTCGCCCCCGGGGCGTGGCCGCGCTGTCAGTTTCTTGCAGTCGTGGCCCGCGGCCCGAGCGCCGGCCTTCCCGCTTACCGGAAGCTGATTCGACGGATCGAACTGAGCAGAGATCCATGGAGCCGGTTTTCGAACGCGCGGACGAGTTTTTATCGCGGCCTCGAACCCATGCGTCGGGGTGGTCGCCGACGGGAATGTCTCGGCGCGGCTCACACTCGTCGCGAACTGGGCCGAGGAGATCTAGAAGAAGTAACGCGCCGGACGGATCAGGTCAGCGCCAGGTACTCGCTGGCGAGCCACACGACCATGGACCCCTCTCCGACGGCGTTGGCCACGCGATTCATCGCGCCCGCGCGGACGTCTCCGGCCGCGAATACGCCCGGCACGCTGCTCTCGAGCGGCAGCGGCTCACGCCGCTCCTTCCAAACGCGCGCGTAGCCCTCGGAGGCCGTAAGCTCGCGCCCGGTCAAGACGAAGCCCTTCTCGTTTCGCAGCACGTTGGGAGGGAGCCAGTCGCTGCGCGGGCGGGTGCCGATGTAAATAAACACGGCGTCGGCCTCCTCGGCGGGGCGGAGCGTCCCGTCCAGTCCCTTCAGAACGGCCCGCTCGACGCGACCTTCGCCCTCGACGGACGCGAGCTCGGACTGCGGCCGCACCCGGATGTTCTCGGTCTTGCCGATCTGGTCGATCAAGTAATGCGACATGGTGTCCCGAACGCTCTCGCGGCGGATCACGATCTGAACGTCCTTCGCGTAGCGCGAGAGGTGCATCGCGGCCTGGCCCGCGGAGTTGCCCCCGCCGATCACGAGGACCCGTCGGCCGGCAAACGCCGGCGCCTCCGTCGTCGCCGTGCCGTAATACACGCCCGCCCCGGTTCGCTCCGCGACGCCGGCGGCGGGATGCTCGCGATAGATCATTCCCGTCGCGATGACGAGGGCGCGTGTCACGATCTCGCGGGAGCCGGCGACCGTGAGCCGCTTGTATCCTCCGTCGAAGGAGACGCCGGTCACCTCGAGCGGCGCGAGAACCTCGGCGCCCAGGCGCTGCGCTTGCATCAACGCCCGGCGCGCGAGCTCGCTGCCCGAGACGCCTGCCGGGAATCCGAGGTAGTTCTCGATCCGCGAGCTCGAGCCCGCCTGTCCGCCCGGCGCATGGCGGTCGAGAAGAAGGGTCTTGAGCCCCTCTGAAGATCCGTACACGGCCGCCGCGAGCCCCGCCGGCCCGGCGCCGGCAATCACGAGATCGTAGACGTCGAGCGCCGCGGAGAGCGATCGGCCGAGCCGCTCGGCGACCTGCCGGGGCTCCGGGTTGCGCAGCGCGGACCCGTCTTCGAAGAACAGCGCCGGAAGGTCTTCGGCGCCCACTCCCGCCGCATCCAGCAACGTGCGCGCATCCGGGTCGCGCTCGACGTCGAGCCAGCGGTACGGGACCAGGCTGCTCGCGAGGAACTCCTTGATCGCGTGAGACCGCGGCGACCACTGGTGCCCGATGAGCCGGAGGCCCTTCGTCTCGGGCAGGTATTCGGCTTGCCACGCGTCGAGGAGGTCGTCGAGGACGGGGAAAAGGCGCTCCTCCGGAGGGTCCCAGGGCTTCGACAGGTAGTGGTCCAGGTGAGCCTCGTTGATCGCCCGGACGGCCGCTTCGATGTCGGAGTACGCGGTGAGCAGGACGCGTCGTGCCAGCGGATAGATCTCGCGGGAGCGCGCGAGGACTTCCGTTCCGAGCATGCCAGGCATTCGCTGGTCAGAAAGGACGAGCGCGAGCGAGTCTCCACGGGCCTTGAGCTCGCGGACCGCCGCGAGCGCCTCCTGGCCGGAGCCGGCGGAGAGCACCGTGTAGCCGTCGCGGTAGCGGGAGCGCAGGTCCCGGCGAATCGCGGCGAGGACCTGAGGGTCGTCGTCGACGATCAGGAGGGCGGGCTTGTTCATGGAACTTGAGCGGTGTCGGCGACGGGCAGGACGACGCGGAACTCGGTCCGGCCGGGACGCGACTCGACGGAGATCTCGCCGTCGTTGTGGCGAACCAGACGGTGCACGATGTCGAGGCCGAGGCCCGTTCCTTCGCCCATGGGCTTCGTCGTGAAGAATGGATCGAAGATGCGGCCCTTGATCTTCTCCGGGATGCCGCTCCCGTTGTCGACGATCCGTACGACGACGCTCCTGTTCTCGCGGCTCGCGCTCACGTCGACGCGGCCGCCATCGGGGATCGCGTCGAGCGCGTTGTCGATCAGGTTTCCCCACACCTGGTTGAGCTCGCCGACGAAGCCGCGGACGCGTGGAAGACCCGGCTCGACCTCGACCGCCACGGAAGCGGATTTCGCCTTGACCTTCGACCGGAGCACCGCGACCGTGTTGTCCAGCCCCTTCGCGAGATCGACCGGCTCGGCGACCGTCGCCTGGTCCATGTGCGTGAAGCCCTTGACCGCCAGGACGATCCCGGAGATCCGGATCGCGGCCTCCTGGATCTCGCGGGCGAGCGCGCGTACGGCGCAGGCGTCCCCGGCCCACCGAAGCACCGTGCCCAGGGCGGGGCTCTCCACGGCAGCGGCGAGCCGGTCGAGCGTCTCGATCGTGACGGAGGTCTCGGCGACGGGCCCGGCGTCCCCGGGGTCAAGGCCGTGCGCGGAGAGCCAGTCGGCGATCGCGTCCTCGCGCTCGGCCTGCTCGATCGGCGAGCGAACTCCCGCGGCCCGCGTCGCCAGGCAGGCCTCGCGCGTCCCATCCACCACCGCGAGCTGCGCGTCGGAGAGGTGGACGCTTCCGAGCGCGCGCGCCGCGCGCTCCGAGTCGGAGAGCTTGCCCTGGAGCAGCGCCGCGCTCCTCTCGATCGCGGAGGCCGGGTTGTTGAGCTCGTGGGCGAGTCCCGCGGCGAGCTTGCCGAGCGAGACCATCTTCTCGTCGTGCAGCTCGGTCGCGTTGAACACGCGGGCGCGGTCGACCATCGTGTGGACGAGGATCGAGGTGACCTCGTAACACTCGCGGATCATTTCCCGGTGGCAGCCCTGGGGAATCGCGAGGACCACCGATTCCTCCAGCACGCTCGTGTCGCCCGGGGGGTTCTTCATCCGGGAGTAGGGGAGAACCCCCGAGACATCTCCTTCCCGCCACTCCATCATCTTCTGGGGCCCCGTGCCGCGGTCGACGAAGATCGCCAGGCGGCCGGACAGGACGATCCAGATGTTCTCGATTGGCGAGTTTTTCGTCGCCACGAGCTCGCCGGCCGCGAGTTGCTGGACGGTTCCATGCGCGGCGAGCCACTCGAGCTCTTCTCGGGGCGCGCTCCCGAGCGTGCGGTGCCGGGAGAGGCGTTCGACGAGGTCGTTGTCCGTCACCTGTGGTTCATTCCCGGAGGGAATGCTACATCGGACTGTGCGGCGCGCTACTCCAGGGTCAGCTGTCCCGCGCCCACGTGCGCGTGGAGGCGGTACCGCCCGGGGCCGTCCTTCTTGAACGAGCGGAACAGGCCGCCGTGCTCCTCGCCGAACGGGTGGCCGTCCAGCTCGCCGGTGTAGACCGACGCCTCGACGTGCCCGTAGTCCCCGGAGTTTCCAACGCCGACCGTGAGGTCGCCGGCGTGCATCTGGATGTCCTTGTTGCCGACGACGTTCTCCACCTGCACCTCGCCGAACGGAATGCGGGCGTAGAGGTCGGTCTCCCGCGGGATGCGGATGGTGACCGTGACGTCGTTTCGGGGGCCTCCGGAAATGCGCAGCTCCGTCGCGCCGCCCCTCTCCTTCAGACGAACCTGGAAATCCGTGGCTTCGGCCGCCCTCTTTCCGGACAGCTCGACGGAAATCTTGTTCTCGTCGCCTCCAACGATGTGAACCTCCCCCGAGCGGACCTGCAGGCGCAGCCTGCCGCCGGAGGCGAAATCCGCGGAAAAGGGCCGGGGCCCGGCCTGAGCCCGGGCCGTGCCCGCCGCGGCGAGCAGGGCGGCGCAAAGGGAGAGAGAAGCGAGGCGCATCGGAACCCTCCTTGCCGCCGATACGCAGTCCGGACGACTTTGTTCCCGGCAGCCCCGAAATCCCAATCGCCTCTCTCAGCCCGGCGGCGTCCATGATTCGGCCGTCGCGCATCACGAGCTCGACCTGCCGGAGATCCCCGAGCGAGACCGCCGGAAGGCTTTGCTTTAAACGATCCGCTCGAACCCGTCGGCGCTCCAGTCCTCGCTTCCCACGCCGTGGTGGACGAAGAAGAGGCCGTCCGGGTCGTACTTTTTCTTGATCTCGCGGAGCTTCGGGTAGTTCGGCCCCCAGTATGCCTGCTGCCACGAGCGGTTGAAGAAGTTGCTCTCCGAGACGTACGAGCCGGCGTTCGGGACGAGCTTCTTGAGCTTGTCCGTCGCGCGGTCGATCGCTCGCGCGTCCTTGCGCGCGGCGTCGACGTCCATTGCCGGGCGCGCGAGGCCGGGATACGCCGGCCCTTCGCCGTCGGCGATGATGATCAGGGCGAACGCGTCGAGGACCGCCGGGTTTGTCGCCGTGTCCTTCGAGGCGGCCAGTGCCTCAGGGGGAGCTCCGGCCAGACCTTTGTTGAAGTGGATCTCGACGGTCTTCTCGCGGCTCGCGGCGAAGAGCGCGGCCGAAAGCTCGGCCTGACGCTCGGAAGCGAGCAGCCCCTGCGGCATCCAGAGGGACTCGTACCCGTGAAGGAACGCGCCGACCTGATCCTGGTCGCCGCGCCAGTACGCGTGCGCCTCCGGCGCGCCCGGACGAGAGTCGGCGATCATCGCATCGCTCCCGCGTTTCTTGCGCGCAACGACGTCCCACCAGTGCCGCGACTCGCGCGCCCCCGGCTCCATGTCGTCGATCGTGTAGTCGTTCGAGGCCTTCGCCCATTCGACGAACGGCTTCCAGGCCGCCCGGGCCGCGGCGTCGTCCAACCCCTGACAGACCATCGAAACTTCGAGCACGTTGTCAGGCCGGATCTTCGCTTGCTCTCCCCAGTACGGGTTGAAGAGGCTCTCGCGGTAGAACCCGATGAACCGGGCGATCAGACGCATGAAGGAATCGTCGTTTCCGGCCTTGATCGCGCCGCCCGCATAGCCGAAGCTCGCCGGGAGGTCGTGCGTGCGGAGCGTCACCCGGGTGACGACTCCCCAGCTTCCTCCTCCTCCGCCCTTGAGCGCCCAGAAAAGGTCCGGATTCGCACAGGCGTTCGCGATGCGGATCTTGCCGTCGGCGGTCACGACTTCGGCCTCCAGCAGTCCGGCCGCGGCTGTGCCGAAGCCCTTCGAGCACGAGCCGAACCCGCCGCTCTGGACGAGCCCGGCCACGCCGACCGACGTGCAGCCGCCTCCCTGAACGTAGCGCCCGGCCTTCGTGGTGACGGCGTCGTAGAGATCGATCCACATGGCGCCCGATCCGGCGGAGACCGCGGGCGTCGGCGCGATCTTCCCCTCGCAGCCCTTCGGAGTGAACGTATCGTGGACGGTGACCGAGCTCATCGCCCGCGTCCAGACGAGGAGCGAATCCGGGGCGTTGGACGTTCCGAGGTAGCTGTGGCCGCCGCCCTTGACGACGAGCCGCAGGTGATTCTCGCGTGCGAAATCGACGGCCGCCGCGACGTGGGCCGTCTCGTGAGCCGCAACCGCATATGCCGAGGGCTGAGGCGTCCACGCATCCAGCCATCCGGAGACCTCGGTGCCTCCGGGCTGGTCGCCGATGAAGAACGGGTTCCGGATGTTCTTCAGCGCATCGGCGCAAGCAGGGCTTTTCGGATCCGTTTCGCATCCCGCAAACGGCGGCTTGACCTCGACGAGGTTCCCGCCGACGTCGGTCTTCAGGCTCGCCCACTTTTTTGTGGACGGCCACTTCGGGTCTCCCGGCCGCACCCGGCGGCGCAGGGGAGAGGCCGCCTTCTTCGGCGCCGCCCACGCCCGCCGCAGCAGGAGCGTCTGGACCGCGCCCATCGCCACACCCTTGAGCCAGCTTCGTCGGTGCATGGGACGACTCTATTGGATTTGCTGCCAATCGTCGCATTGGGCAATCGTCTGATAGCCCGGAAGCCGCGGGATAGGACAGCCTTGAGCCGCAGGGAGGTTCAATCATGCGCACGGCTCTCACACTCATGGTCCTCGCTGTCCTGTTCCTCGCGACCGGTTCGGCGCCGGGCCGGGATGCCCTCAAGACCCCGGCGGCCAACGTCCGGTATCCCTGCCGCGCCGTCCACACGTTCGACTTCTGGGTCGGCGACTTCGAAGCGGGGCGCTGGAATGACCCGAGCGGGCCCGCGACCGGGCGCCTGCACAACACGCGCGAGTACGAAGGTTGTGCGATCGTCGAAAGATGGGAGGGCGCGGCCTCCGGAACGAGAGGCATGAGCATTTCTTTCTATGACGTCAATCGCCGAGCGTGGCGAATGGTGTGGATTGCCGACGACGGCCTCTCTAACGATTTCGATGGGCAGTACAGCGACGGCGCGATGCGATTCCGGGGGTGGGTCCTCGGCGCCGACGGAAAGCGGCTGCTCGCGTCCAACGTTCTCGAGAACGTCTCGCCCGACACGATTCGGCACGTTTATTCGACCTCGGCCGACGGCGGCAAGACCTGGGACGTCAAGGGCGACGGGCGGTTCGTGAGAGTGAGACGCTGAAGGCCCGTGGCGGCACGCGGAGTGCCGTCCTCGAATGGCGCCCCGTAAGAGCGGCCCTTTTTCTTGAGTCTCTACGATTTTTCTTGAGTCTCTACGATGCGGCGCGCCCGCCCCGGCCTTTCGGCTCGGAAGCCGTCGCCGGCTCGGCGACGAGGTCGCGGCCCCAGCGCTCGATGGCTTCGGTGACCTTCTCGAAAGCCTGACCCTTCGCGGTCAGTGAGTACGAAACCCGCACGGGAGGGCCCGCCCCGATCGACCGGACGACGAGCCCGCGGGCCTCCAGCGCCTTCAGGCGAGCAGAAAGAGTCTTCGGACCGAGCCCGTGTGAGGCCTCTTCGATCTCGCAAAAGCGCAGGGGCCCCCCCTGCAGAAGTCCGAGGATGAGCCCGTTCCACGGGCGGCTCAGGACCTCGATTGCGCTCTGAAACGCGCGGCACTGGGGATCCACCCGTTTTCCCATCTCATTGGAATTCTAGCACTTATGCTTCCGGAATGGAAGTTGCTTGACAAAAGATAGTGGAGGCGTAATATCACTATCGAAAAGGAAGCAGCTTCCCTATAGGTAGTACAAGAGCTGCGGGAGGAAAACATGGATCTCGGAATTTTGATTCTTCGATTGGTCGTCGGTCTGACGCTCGCGGCCCACGGAAGCCAGAAGCTGTTCGGCTGGTTCGGCGGCTACGGGCTCTCGGGCACGGGCGCCTTCATGGAGCAGCAGCTCGGCTTTCGGCCGGGCCGGCTGCATGCGGCCCTGTCCGGGCTGGCCGAGGCCGGGGGCGGCCTTCTGCTCGCGGCGGGATTGTTCACGCCGCTCGCCGCGGCGGCGATCGTCTCGGTGATGTTCGTCGCGATCGTCAGCGTTCACCTCGCGAAGGGCTTCTTCACTCAGAACGGCGGTCTCGAGTTCCCGCTCGTCGTCGCTTCCTCGAGCGTGGCGGTCGCGTTCACGGGTCCCGGCGCCGTGTCGTTTGACCGGGTACTCGGAATCGCGTGGCAGGGCGAGGCATGGGGGATCGCGGCGCTCGTCGCGGGACTGCTCATGGGCGCCGCGCCTCTCCTGGCGCGCAAGCTCGAGCACGCGCCGACGCCGAAGCCGGCCTGAAACGTATCCCGGGGTCGCGGCCGGGCTTTCCCGGCTGCGGCCTCACCCCGGGATCCCCGATGCCTTCCCTAATCCGCTTTCTTGAGCTCCACGACAATGAAATGGATCGGCGTCGTTCCGATGTTCTCGGCCCAGTGAGTCTGCGGCTCGCGGTAGAGCGCGTCGCCGGTCGCGAGCTCGGCCTCGACGACCTTGCCGTCCGCGAAGTGGTTTCGGATCCTGCCGCCCGAGAGGATGTACGTGACGAACGGATTCGGGTGCTCGTGCATCTGTTCCTTGTCGCCCGGTTGGAGGGTTCCCTCGATCACGCGCACGCGGCTGTTGTCGAGCTTCACGTGCTCCATCTTCGCGTTTACGACGGCGGGGTCGAGAGACGGCGCCGCGGCCCCTCCCGCGGCAAGCGCCGGTCCGAATGTCAGGAGCCCTGTCAGCAGCATTGTGAGTTTCTTCACGGTCCGCTCCCTTCCGAGTTTCGATCTTTCTGCGCGCGGAGAGTACGAATGGGCGTTGCCTTTTTCTCCGTGAATTTTACAGCATCCTGACGGGGCGTAAGCCAGCACCGGATCGCGACGGCGGCGATGGCGCCCAGAGAATTCTCCTTTCCCCGTCAAGTTCGATCTCGCTCCCGCGGTAAGATGTCGGTTTCAACCAATGTTGACTCCGCCGAGCACCCGACTTGGCCCCTGGGAACCGCCTTCCGCCTTCGCGGGAGCTTCGGCGCGCGAGTCGCCGGGGCTTCGGCGGACAAAGATCGCCGGATGAGCCTTGCCCGGGGAACGCGGCTGGGGCCGTACGAAATCGTGTCTCCGCTCGGCGCGGGCGGCATGGGAGAGGTTTACCGGGCGAAGGACTCGAAGCTCGATCGCCATGTCGCGATCAAGGTCCTTCCCGATTCCGTCGCGAGCAATCCCGACGCTCTCGCGCGGTTCGAGCGCGAAGCCAAAGCGGTGGCCGCGCTGACACACCCGAACATCCTCGCCATTCACGACTACGGAACCCAGGGTGGCGTTGCCTATGCGGTCATGGAGCTACTCGAAGGCGCAACGCTCCGGGACAAGCTCGAAGAAGGATCGATATCTCAGAAGCAGGCGGTCGATTACGCGGTGCAAGTTGCCCGCGGCCTTTCCGCTGCGCACGAGAAAGGAATCGTCCACCGGGATCTGAAGCCCGAGAACATTTTCGTTCTTCGGGACGGGCACGTGAAGATCCTCGACTTTGGTCTTGCGAAGAGAACCGATCCGAGGAAAACGGAAGGCGAGACGAATGCGCCCACGGGCTCTGTCGCGCCAGACGTGACCGCGCCCGGAACCGTCATGGGCACGCTCGACTACATGTCGCCGGAGCAGGTGAAGGGACTGGCGGTCGACCACCGCTCCGACATTTTCTCATTCGGCGTCGTGCTCCACGAGATGTTGACGGGCGGGAAGGCGTTTCATCGCGGCACGGCGGCCGAGACGATCTCGGCAATCCTGCGCGAGGACCCCGGCGAGGCGGCACGGATTCCGCTCGGGTTTGCGCCCACCGTCCTGCACTGCCTGGAAAAGCAGCCCGAAGACCGGTTTCAGTCCGCCCGCGACGTCGCCTTCGGCCTGGCGCAGGCGGCTTCCGAGACTCTGACGAGCACGCCTCTTCCGGCCTCCGTCGGAACGACCGGGA
Source organism: Thermoanaerobaculia bacterium (assembly GCA_050747885.1). Lineage (GTDB taxonomy): Bacteria > Acidobacteriota > Thermoanaerobaculia > UBA5066 > DATFVB01 > CAWEYG01. The sequence continues at coordinate 6,544 of JBOGJO010000255.1, read as the reverse complement.
CAGGCCGCGTCGCTCGTCGGAAGCTTTTTCTCTTTGCGGGCGCGGGCCTCGCGGCGGCGGTCCTTGTCGCCGGCTTTTTCGCGTTCCGTCACCGCGTATCTCCGGCCAGCTCCGGTCCGAAGCGAATCGCCGTCCTGCCGTTCGAGAATCTCGGCCCTTCCGCGGAGGACTACTTCGCCGACGGCGTCACCGACGAAGTACGCGGGAAGCTGACGTCGCTCCCCGCGCTTGCCGTCATCGCGCGCGCGAGCTCGACGCCGTACAAGAAGACGACGAAGTCGCCTCAGCAAATCGCGCGTGAGCTCGGCGTCGGCTATCTCCTGTCCGGCACGATCCGCTGGGACAAGGCGGGCGGCGGGGGGCGGGTGGAGGTTCTTCCGGAGCTCGTCGAGGTGAAGGGAGAGGGCGCGCCGGAGTCGCGCTGGCAGCAGCGTTTCGAGGCGCAGCTGACCGACGTGTTCCAGGTGCAATCGGACATCGCGACGAAGGTGGCATCCGAGTTGGGTGTTGCGCTCGGCGGCTCGGATGCGAAAAGACTCGGTGAGAAGCCGACCGCTAACGTCGAGGCGTACGACGAATACCTGAAGGGAACGGAGCTCTCGGCTCGAACCGACGGCGAGAGCGCGAGAACCGCGATCGGGCATTTCGAGCGGGCCGTCGAGCTCGATCCTTCCTTCGCGCTCGCGTGGGCCCACCTCGGCATGGCTCGGAGCCTGGCCTACGTCAACTCGACGCCGTCGCCCGAGACCGGCGCCGCGGCGAAAGTGGCGGCCGACAGAGCCGTCGCGCTGGCGCCCGAGCAGCCCGAGAGCTATCTCGCGTTGGGGGACTTCGAGAGGATCGTTCGCGGCGACGAGTCGGCCGCTCTGAATCTCTTCGAGAAGGCCCGGCGGCTCGCGCCCTCGAACGCGGACGCGATCGAGTCGGCGGCAGTCGCCAAGCAGGAGCTTGGCCGGTGGGAACCGTCGATCGTCGACATCCTGGCGGCCATCCGTGCCGATCCACTGTCGGTGCTGAGCCACCGGAGGCTCGGGCTGACGTACATCTGGCTGCGGCGTCCGGCGGAGGCGCGCGCACCGCTCGATCGCGCCCTGGCACTCGACCCGGGGAACCTTCCGGTCATCGCATATCGGGCGATGGCGGAGCTCTCGGACGGCAACCTCGATGCCGCGCGGGCCGTGATTCGAAACGCCGGCGCGAAGGTCGATCGAACCGCGCTCGTCGCGCTCTTTGCGAACTACTTTGACCTTTTCTGGGTGCCGGATCGCGAGGACCGCGAGCTCCTGCTGCGCTCGACTCCGGAGGCGTTCGGCGGGGACCGGGCGATCTGGGCCCTGTGTCTCGCGGAAATCCACGCGCTCCATGGCAATTCCGCACAGGCTGGAAAGCTCGCGGCCGAAGCCGTCGAAGGGTTTCGAAGTCAGCCCGCCGCCGGGCCGATCGTCGGCCAGCATTCCGTCCTCGGCGTCGCGCTCGCGCTCGCGGGGCGAAAAGACGAGGCAATCCGGGAGGGAATCCAGGGCACGCTCTCGCTGCCGGTCGCGCAGGACTCCTTCGACGGCGCATACTTCCAGCACGCCCTCGCGCGCATCTACATTTTGACGGGGGAATACGAGAAGGCGATCGATACTCTCGAGCCCCTGCTGAAGATGCCGTACTTCCTCTCGCCCGGCTGGCTCAAGATTGACCCGAACTTCGATCCGCTGCGCGGAAACCCGAGGTTCCAGAAACTTCTCGCCCGCTCGGGGCAGGAGTCCGGTCGATGAGGGCGCGCTGTCTGTCGGCGGCGAGCCCTCGACCGGATTGGATCGCCGCCGCCGTCGTCCTGCTCACGGCCGCATTTCCTGATTACGCCGGGCGGCTCTTCTGAGATCGCGTGACTGACGTGAGCGACAGGAAAGGGATCGACCTCACATGCCGCCCGGGAGGGCTCATGATCTGGTGTCTGCCATTGGTCGTTCTTGTCGCAACCGCGTACTCGAACAGCCCTTTCCTGGTCGTGATCTGGCCTGCTCTGCTGGTCTGGATGGGAGTTGCCTGTCTGGTCAACGCCCGCCGCTGCGGGCGCCGGCATTGCTACGTGACGGGACCGTTCTTTCTCGTTCTCGCGGTCATCTCGCTGCTTTTCGGTCTCCACGTGATTTCTCTCGGGCCGCGGGGCTGGCAAACCCTTTCGCGCGTTCTTCTCATCGGCTCTTTCGTGCTGTACTGCGTGCCCGAGTGGATCTGGGGCAGGTACGTGGCTGCGAACCAATCTCGTCAGTCTGAGGACTGAACGCCTTGCCCGGAGGGGACTCACCCTCCGCGGGAACGTGTTGTCCGGGCGCGGTCGCCGGCGCGGTGCGGGAGGCCAGTCGAAGGTAGCGGGCCGCGACCGCGCGATATGATCGCGGCCTGTCATCCATGACACTTTCCGCCGGCAGCCGCCTCGGCCCATACCCTCCTTCGCTCGTCACGAGCTTCGGAGGGCATGCTCGATGACGATCGTCGCGGGGACGAAGCTCGGCACTTATGAAGTCCTTTCTCCGGTCGGTGCGGGCGGGATGGGTGAGGTGTATCGCGCCCGGGACGCGAAACTCGGCCGCGACGTCGCGGTCAAGGTCCTGCCGGAATCGTTGTCGCGCGAGCCCGACGCGCTGGCCCGCTTCGAGCGCGAGGCGAGAGCGGTCGCCGCGCTGAACCATCCGAACATCCTCGCGATCTACGATTTTGGAAGCGAAGGCGGCGTCCACTACGCGGTCATGGAGCTTCTGGAGGGCGCGACTTTGCGCCAGCGCCTCGAGGGCGGCGCGCTCCCTCCGCGCAAGGCGATCGACATTGGACTTCAAATCGCCCGCGGCCTCGCCGCCGCGCACGCGAAGGGGATCGTCCACCGAGATCTCAAGCCCGAAAACGTCTTCGTGCTCGGAGACGGGCACGTCAAGATCCTGGATTTCGGGCTGGCGAAGATCGAACGCGCGGAGAAGGCCGAAACCTCCGCGCCCACGATGGCGGCGCAGACGGAGCCCGGCGCGGTCATGGGGACCGTCGGGTACATGTCGCCGGAGCAGGTGCGCGGCGCGGCCGTCGATCAGCGGACGGACATTTTTTCCTTCGGCGCGGTCCTTTACGAGATGCTCGCCGGAAAGAGGGCGTTTTCGGGAGATTCCGCGGTCGAGACAATGAGCGCGATCCTCAAGATCGACCCTCCGGAGCTGACATCGTCGCGGCCGGATCTCTCGCCGGCTCTGCAAAGCGTCGTCGCGCACTGTCTCGAGAAGAGTCCGGGCGAGCGCTTCGAGTCGGCCCGCGATCTGGCCTTCGCACTCCAGGCGGTGTCCGGCCTCTCGCAGCCGTCCGGCGTTCAGCCGGCGGCGCACGCGGGCTCATTCCTCGCGCGCCGACTCCTGTGGTTCGCAGCGGCCGCCGGAGTCGGGGCCGTGCTCGCGATTGCCGCGTTCCTCGCGGGCCGCGGCGGACGAGCGGCCCTTCCCCGGTTCGAGCGCCTCACCTGGCGGCGCGGGACGGTACGAGCCGCGCGCTTCTCGGCGGACGGACGAACGGTCTACTACGGCGCGCTCTGGGAGGGTCAGCCGGCCGACGTGTACTCCTCGGAGCCGGGACAGACCGAATCGGCGAGTCTGGGCCGGAAGGGCGCCTCGCTCGTGTCGGTCTCGAGCGGCGGCGAGCTTGCGCTGCTGCTGCGCTCGCGGATATGGAACGGGAGTCTCTCGGGAACGCTTGCCCGGTCGCCAATTTCCGGAGGTGCTCCGAGGGAGATCTCGGACAACGTCATCGACGCGGACTGGACCTCGGACGGGCGCCTCGCCGTGCTGCGCGACACGCCCGATCTCGGCTCGCAGATCGAGCTCCCGGAAGGCAACGTCGTCTACAAGGGGACGACGCACATCTGGAGCATGCGGGTCTCGCCGGACGGAAAGCGTGTCGCGCTCGTCGAAGCCGCGAGTTCCGGCGCGAGCAACGCGACCAACTCGCTCTGCGTCGTTGATCTCAAGGGCGCGAAGAAGGTTCTTGCGCCGCTGGCTGTCGAGGCGGGGATCGCCTGGTCGAAGGGAGGAGACGAGATCTGGTATTCCGAAGTCGACCGCGACCAGAGCTCCACGATTCACCGGGTCTCGCTGTCGGGGCGCAACCGCGCCGTGCTGCGCCTCGCGGGCGAGTTCCGAGTCCACGACCGGTCGGAGGACGGCACGCTCCTTCTCGAATCCGTCGAATCCACGAGCAACGTCTTGTTCCGGGGAGAGAAAGACGCCGCGGAGCGCCCGATCGGCTGGCTCTCGGCCTCTTACGCTTCCGATCTGAGTCCCGACGGTCGGATGATTCTTCTCGACCAGTTCGGTGGGGCCGCTGCGGCGTCCGGGTCGGTCTACGTCCGCCCGACCGACGGGTCGCCCGCCGTCAAGCTCGGCGAAGGCTTCGCGACGATGTTTTCCTTCGACGGCCGGTTCGTCGTCGGCAGTCCGGCGGGGGATTCGATGCGTACGGCGACCGTGAGGCGGAATCGGGTGGCGCTCACGCCGACCGGCGCGGGAATCGCGCGCACGATCGAGATTCCGGAGATGGAGATGCTTCGAAGCCCCTGGCTGCTCGCCGACGGCAAGCGCCTCCTGATCCTCGGGAAGCGCGCGGGCGAGCTGCCCCGATTCTTCGTCGCGGACCTCGACGCGCCGAAGCTCCGGCCCGTCACGCCGCCCGGCTATGACGGCTTCTTCGGGAATCGGCCGATCTCGCCGGACGGAAGCCGGTTCTTCGCGATCCACGGCGATCCGGGAAGCATGAGGTACCAGATCTTTTCCGTCGACGGCGGACCGCCGAAAAATCTCGCCGGGGCCGAACAGCAAGACATTCTCTCGAGCTGGAGCGGAGACGGGCATTCCGTCTTTGCCTACCGGCGCAACCAGCTCCCGATTCCCGTGTATCGGATCGACGTCGAATCGGGCCGGCGCGAGCTCTGGAGAGAGCTTTCACCTTCCGATCCCGCGGGCGTCGAGGGTGGCTACGGCGTGCTGGTTTCGCGCGACGGCCGCTCGTACGCGTACGATTTCGACCGGAATCTCTCGACGCTGTATCTCGTCAATGGACTGATCTGACGGGAGTAAGCGACCCATCCAAATTAGTACTTGACGATAAACGATAAATCACTTATCGTTTAACGATAATGATGAATTCAGAAGTGACCACGGACCACGAAACGGCCTTGCACGCGACCCGGATGACTTTGCGCGTCCTGATCGTCCTGAATTGGCTTTCCGGAGCGGCCATCCTCGCGCTGCTGATCGCGACCATCGTCGCCGAGCAATGGACCTTCACGGCGCTTGGCATCACCCCGTCCACCGGGATCCCCGCAATGATCGTGGGGCTGCGCGCGATTGCCGCGCTCGGCCTGGTCGCCATCCCGCTCAACAACGCCGTCCTCCGACGCCTGCTGGCGATCGTCGAGACGGTGCGAGCCGGCGATCCCTTCGTCGCCGAGAACGCCCGCAGCCTGCAAGCCATCGCCCGGGTGCTGCTCGCTCTCCAGCTCGTGAGCCTCGTCATCGGCGGCATCGGCAAGGCGATTTCGACGCGGGCCCACCCGCTTCACCTCGACGCCGGCATTTCGGTCAGCGGCTGGCTGGCGGTGTTTCTGACCTTCGTCCTCGCGCGTGTCTTCGCCGAAGGCACGCGGATGCGCGAGGATCTCGAAGGCACCGTCTGATGGCGATCGTCGTCAAGCTCGACGACGTGCTGCACGAACGGCGCATGACCCTGACCCAGCTCTCCGAGCGCATCGACATCACGCTTGCCAACCTGTCGATTCTGAAAACCGGAAAGGCCCGGGCCATTCGGTTCTCGACGCTCGAGGCGATCTGCGGCGCGCTCGAGTGCCAGCCCGGCGACCTCCTGGAGTTTCGAGCCGAATCCGGCGCTTAGAAGAATTTCAGGGACGACGACGTCAGGAGTGGCCTGCCCGGCGCGATTCGTGCTCCACCGCGCGCCTGGGGCGCCCGTCCGCTGCGCGGAGCGGTGAGCAAACTCTCTTCTCGAGAGGGGCTTTGCCGCCTCTCGAGCTCTCCCGGGCGTTTCGAATCCGCCCTTGACGTGTTCGGCGAGCCGGTCGCTGTGCCCTTTTTACTCGGGTGTCGCCAGTGCATTGGCCTGCCCGGGCGGATTCGAACCGCCGACCTACGGCTTAGAAGGCCGTTGCTCTATCCAGCTGAGCTACGGGCAGACGCCGACATCTTAGCGAAAATGCGCGAAGCAGAAGGGGTCCGGGGAAGTCATTCCCCGGGTTGAATGCGAGGCAAAACTGCCGAAGCGAAGCGGAGAGGTTTTGCCGCTATCCAGCTGAGCTACGGGCAGACGCCCCAATCTCGAACCCGCTTCCGCCACCGACGGCGCGGAATACCCGAAGTTCGAGGAGATGGTCAAGATGATGGCGGAGAAGAAATAGCGAAGTGCGGCGAGAGTGAGGTTCACTTTGAGGCGGGTCGAGAGCGACGCGGGAGGGAGAGATCCCTCGCTGGTGCTCGCGATGTAGCGCGCAGGGCTCACGGCAGTGAGC
>JBOGJO010000254.1:0-4019 GCA_050747885.1 Thermoanaerobaculia bacterium | reverse complement strand
GGCGCTCGAGCGCCTCCAGGGTCCGCCGGGCCGGGACCATCCGTTCGACCGCCTCCACCGCGTCGGGGAGGGCTTCGTTCTGCTTGCCGATGCACAGAAGATCGCATCCCGCCGCCAGGGCCGCCGCCGAGCGGTCGGCGAGGGATCCGAACGCGGAAAGCGCGCCCATTTCGAGATCGTCGGAGATCGCCGCTCCCGGAAATCCCGCTTCCTCGCGGAGAAGATCGTGGGCGACGGCTCTCGAAAGGGACGACGGCAGAGCTCCACGCCCGAAGGCCGCGTGGGAGACCATGACGGCGGGAGCGTCCCGGAGCTTCCGAAACGGCAGCAGGTCGAGCTCGAGTTGACGGGGATCGTCGTCGATCACCGGGAGAAGAACATGGGAGTCCACGGCGCCTCGTCCCAGCCCCGGGAAATGCTTCAGGCAGCCCGCGACCCCGTACAGTGCCAGCCCGTCGAGAAACTGCCGGCCCGCCTTCGCCACATCGTCCGGATTCTCCGCCACCACCCGCTCGGTCAGGACCACTCCGCCGGCGGCGGGAACGGCACGGTCGACGACCGGCGCGAGGTCGACGTCGATCCCGAAGAGAGAACACAGGGCTCCGGCGATCTCGCCGGCCGCCCGCGACGCGCCGATCCGGGCCGCGCGAGCCGCGGAAACCGAGGACCCGGCGATCGCCCGGAAGCGGTCGACAGGGCCGCCCTCCTGGTCGACGAACAGGAGCACGCCGGGGGCCCGCTCGCGAATCTCGGCGACGAGCGAATGGAGCTGGTCGGGATCGGCCATGTTCCGCGCAAACAAGATCACTCCACCGGGAGGAAACTTCGCAAACAGCGCGCGCTCCCGCTCGGTCAGTTCGGTCGACTCCACGCCGATGAGGAAGAAGACCGACGAATTCACTTCCTGGCGCGGTCCTGGAGCGTTGCGAGGAGCGAGAGGGCGGAGACCGGCGTCATCTGGTCGAGGTCCACCTGGCGCAGCTTCTCGAGGACCATTTCCTCGGCCCCGGAAAAGAGGGAGTATTGACCGACCCCGGGCTCCCCGCCTTCCTTTCGCGCAAACTTCGGAAGCCCGTGGACATCGAGCTCCTGCTTCTCGAGGTTCGCGAGGATCTCCTTGGCGCGCGAAATTACGGAACCGGGAATCCCCGCGAGCTCGGCGACGTGGATTCCGTACGACCGGTCCGCGCCGCCCGGAACCACCTTGCGAAGAAAGACGACGCGACCTTCCCACTCGCGAACCGCCATCGTGAAGTTCGCGATGCCGGGCGCCGTCGCCGCAAGCTCGGTCATCTCATGGTAGTGGGTCGCAAAGAGAGTGAATGCCCGCCTTGCGTGGTTGTCGCGGAGCTCCTCGACGATGGCCCAGGCGAGGGAGAGCCCGTCGAATGTCGAGGTTCCCCGGCCGACTTCGTCGAGAATGACGAGGCTCTCCGGAGTGGCGTTGCGCAGGATGTTTGCAGCCTCGATCATCTCGACCATGAACGTCGATTCGCCCCGGGCGAGATGATCGGCCGCCCCGACCCGGGTGAAGATCCGATCGATCGGCCCGATCTCGGCTTCCCGAGCCGGAACGAACGAGCCCGCCCGGGCCATGAGCGCGATGAGCGCCGTCTGTCGCAGGTATGTCGATTTTCCCCCCATGTTCGGGCCCGTCAGAACGACGATTCGACTTTCCTCGGAAAGTCCGGTGTCGTTGGGCACGAACGGCTCGTCTCGCCGAAACGCCTCGACGACCGGATGGCGCCCCTCCACCACGCGGATCCCGGGGCGGTCGGCGAGTTTCGGCCGCGCGTAATTCCGCGCGACCGCGCTTTCGGCCAGCGCTCCGTAAAGGTCGGCTTCGGCGAGAACGCGAGCGATCTCGGCCAGCCTTCCCGACTCCGACGCGAGATGCGACGCGAGTTCCTCGAAGATTCGGCCTTCGATCTCGAGTGTTCTTTCTTCGGCGCCCAGAACCTTCGTCTCGAGCTCGCCGAGCTCGGCCGTCGTGAACCTCTCCGCGTTGGCCAGCGTCTGCCGGCGAACGTACTCGGGAGGCGCTTTCTCGCGCTGACCGCGTGAAACCTCGATCGAATATCCGAAAACCCGGTTGAACCGGACTTTCAGCGTCGAGATTCCCGTCCTCGCCCTCTCGCGCTCCTCGAATCGAAGGAGAGCCCCCTTGCCGTCGCGCTGGATCGCCCGCAGCTCGGCAAGCTCGGCGTCGGCCTCGTCGCGGATCGCGCCTCCCGACGAGATCAGCGCCGGCGGGTCTTCGGAGAGGGTTTCGCCGATGCGGGATTCCAGGTCCTTCCATTCCGGAAGCTTCCGAAAGAGACCCGAGAGCAAATCCGACGAGAGGCGGGAAAGCACCTCTCGAACCGACCCGGCCCGCGAAAGGGAAACGCGAAGCCCTTCGATTTCTCGAGGGCCCGCCGATTTGAGGGCGATCCTCGAAACCCGGCGCGCAAGGTCCCCGACCGCCGAGAGCGCGCCTCGAAGCGCGGTCCGAATCTCCGAATTCACCGCGAGCTCCTCCACCGAGTCGAGCCGCCGCTCGATCTCCGGAGAGTCCCGCAGCGGTCTCGCGAGGAATTCGCGCAGGGCGCGGGAGCCCATCGGCGACGAGCAGCAATCCAGTACCGCAAACAGACTCGCCTTCGAACGAACGTCGGATCCGTCGAACACCTCCAGGTCGGACAGGGTTTGCATGTCGAGCCGCAGGTGCCGCGAGGGAGAAAGGGGAATCGGGGCGGCGACGTGCAGCGATTCGCCGCGACGGTTCTCCCTCGCGTATTCGAGGGCGGCGCCACACGCTCCGAGGCTCGGATCGCCCGGTTCGAATCCGAGGGCGGCGACCGAGGCGACACGAAACGTCTCGCGAATCCTCTTTTCGCCGGCGGCCGCGCCGAACGCCGATTCAGGGCGCCGGGTCGTGACGATCGATCCTCCCGCTTCGGGGGATCCCTCGGGCACCAGCACCTCGCGCGCGCCGTAAGTCGCGAGAACATCCGGCGCATCCGCCGAGGGAAACGTCCCGGCCCGAAAGTCGCCGGTCGAAAGGTCGAGCAACGCGATCCCGGTCGATTCGCCGCGAACGACCGAGGCGGCGAGGTAGTTCGCGGCGGCCGTGAGAGACTCCGGCTCGGTAACGGTGCCCGGAGTGACGATTCGCGTGATCTCCCGGCGGACGAGGCCTTTCGCCTTCCGAGCGTCCTCGACCTGATCGCAGACGGCGACGCGGTAGCCGGCGGCCACGAGCTGGGCGATGTACCCTTCGACCGCGTGATGGGGCATCCCGCACATGGGCGCCTCGACATCGGAGTCCTTGTTGCGCGACGTCAGGGTCAGGCCGAGGAGGGGCGCGGCGAGCGTGGCGTCTTCGAAGAAAAGCTCGAAGAAGTCTCCCATCCGATAAAGAAGAATCGCGCCGCCCGCGAGGGCCTTCGCCTCGAAATACTGCTGAAGCATGGGAGTGAGCCGGGCGTTGGCGCTCATCGAGGGCGGGCGATGGTAACATACGAAGGGACGTGAAGCCGATGTGGGTCCTGGCCATCGATACCGCTACCCCGCGGCCCGGACTCGCGATCGCCGGAAAGAACCGCGAGGACCAGCGTCCCCTTCCCACCGGCCGCCGGTCTTCCGAGGCCCTCCTTCCCGGCATTGAGGACATCCTGGCGGCCGCAAGCCTCTCGCTCGGCGACGTCGGCCGAATTGCGGTCTGCTCCGGACCCGGTTCTTTCACCGGAATTCGTGTCGGGCTCGCCACCGCCTGGGGCCTGTCCCGCGCGCGACCGATTCCGATCGAAACGTTCGGGTCCCTGGAGGCCGTCGCGGAAATCGCCCGCGGGACCGGCGTTCTTCGCGTGTGCCCGTCGTTCGAAGCCGAGCGGGAGGACGTATATTTCGGGGAATACGACCTGGAATCGCCGCGAGCAGCGGAAATCCGGGCCCCGATGCTGCTGCCGCGGGACGCTCTGTCCGAGGCCTGCCCCTCCGGATCGCTCGGTCTGCCGCTCGGCGCGGCGATCCCGGGC
>JBOGJO010000253.1:0-1053 GCA_050747885.1 Thermoanaerobaculia bacterium | reverse complement strand
GTGAGGAAGGTCTTCTCGATACATGCCTCGGCCTCCGGTGCGCCCATCGTCGAGATCTTGACCCAGGCGCCGCGAACGCGTCCGTCGCCGCTGATCCGGAAATGCATGACGACCTCTCCGTGTAATCCGGGGCGCTTCGACTGTCCGGCCTCATAGCAGCGCCCGATCTCCAGCAGGTGGCTCTTGATCGTCTTCTCGATCGCGGCCGGGACTCGGCCGTGCCCTTGCGGAGGCGAAACGGCCTCCTTCCTGATCCTCGCGAGGTCGAAACGAAGGAGGAGCCGGCCGCCGTCGACGACGCGAACCTTTCGCTCGTTCACGCGCGCGCCGGCGCTCTGAACGAGAACGTCGTGCATCCCGGGAGCGAGCCTTCCCTCGTACGGGGTCGTCCCGGCACGCGCACCGTCGATCGTGACGGAGGCGCCGACGACGGCGATGCCCGCGGTGTCGACGGTCAGGATCTCCACGGCTGCGGAAAGATCCTTGGCGGGGGAGGAGGGGCCTTCCGGTGAGCCGGCGTGCATGCACGACGCAAGGCAGAGAAGACTCGCTGCCGCTCCGCAGAGGTGGACGCCGCGCATGAAGCTCGAGAATAGCGCGGAGCGCGGGAGACTCTGCCGACGGCGGGGCGTCGTCGACATGCCGCTTTCCGAAGAGTTGCGCGGCAACGAAGCGCGCGTCTTCGGGTTTCCGCGAATCGGGGGCGTCGGTCGTCTCCGAACCACGCGCGATCTACAGAGCCGCCTATGCTGGTGCCAATGGAGGTTCCGAAAGGGGCTCAAGGACGGTGAGAGGATCCTGAACGGGCGAGATTGCGCCCGAAGACGCGGACCCGATCGAGTAGGACCCGGCGTCCCGGATCACACCGACGATCCCGGCGAGCGCCCGAAGCGCTTAGGACGCGCTTCCCTTTTGCTCGTTCTCGCGCGCGCCGCACCTTGGAACGAGAACGTCGTGCATCCCGGGAGTCCCAGGCGAACTGGGCGAAGTATTTTTCGAAGTAGGGGCGGCGGAGCTCGGCCTCGGGGACGTTCGACTGGTCGAAGGTAGTCC
>JBOGJO010000252.1:0-19556 GCA_050747885.1 Thermoanaerobaculia bacterium | reverse complement strand
TCCCCTCGCCGCGCCTTGACCTCGCCCGCAAGCCGCTCGCGCGCCGCTTACGGGATTTCCGTTACGGGACACTAGGTTTTCGAGATCCGGGGGGGCGCGGTCAAACGGCCGCGTCCCCCGTTCTTCTCGGGCGGGGACGCCAGCGGAAGACCGCGAGAGCCACGCGTCCGTCCTTTCCGAGACGAACCCCCTCGCGGCGCAGAAGAATTCTCTGGAGAACGTCGTGGCCCGATCCGCTCGTGCGGGGGCTGATCGAGCCCCTGGCATTCACGACGCGGTGCCACGGGACCCGGCTGCCTTCCGGCAGCGCGTGGAGCGCGTAGCCGACGAGCCGAGCCTGCCCCGGCAGGCCGGCGAGGCGAGCGACCTGCCCGTAAGTCGCGACGCGTCCCCTCGGGATTCGAGCCACGATGCGGGAGATCCGATCGTGCGAGCTCGGGCAGCCCTCCTCCGAGCCCGTCCGTTGAGGCATGGCGGCGGACTGCGAGGGCGAGGCCGCGCGGGGCTTCGCCCTATCCCGGCGCCGCCGCATCCGAGTCTCCGATCGATGAAAAAACGACGATGCGGTTCCGCCCGGCGCCCTTCGCGGCGTAGAGAGCCCGGTCCGCGCGCTCGATGAGGCCGGCGGGGCTTTCCTCGCGGGAGGGTTCCGCCGTAGCGACTCCTCCAGAGATCTGAAGCCGCGTGAAATCCGTCTTGAGCTGAACGGGAGGCAGCTCCGCCAGCTCCGCGATCAGACGATCCGCGCACACCGACGCCTCTTCTTCGCCGGTCTCGGGGAGGAAGATGAGAAACTCGTCTCCGCCGTACCGAACGATCAGATCGGACGCACGGAAGACGCTCCGGCACGCGCCGGCGACGGCCTTCAGGACTACGTCCCCGACGTCGTGGCCGCCGAGGTCGTTGATCGCCTTGAGATTGTCGACGTCCACGAGCATGACCGAGATCGACGCCCGGGTGCGCCGCCGGGCGGCGAACGCTTCATGGAGCCGCTCGTCGGCCATGCGCCGGTTGTAAAGCCCCGTCAGGGCGTCGCGCCTCGCCAGCTCTTCCAGGGCGCGATGGGCCTTCTGGAGCTCGAGATGGCTCTCGCGCAGCTCCGCGGTCTGTCTCGCGACTTCTTCATCGAGCCGGGCGGCGCGGCCGGCGAGCTGGCGGGTCCGAAGCCGGACGAGGCCGAAGATCATCAGCGCGAGAAGGGCGGCGCCGGCTCCTTTCGCCGGATTGGTTTCCCACCAGAACGGCTCGACGAAGAGGGACAATCGAATCGGCGACGTCCAGGGCGCGGCGGGAGGTCCCGCGAGCCTGGCTTGCGCTTCGATGTCAAAGCGGCCCTCCGGGAGGTTTTCCAGCACGAACTCGCTCTTGCTCTGAACCGGCAGCCAGTCGCGGACGAGGCGCGCGACCCTCACCCGGTATTCGACCGGGCGGGGAGTCAACCAGGGGGCCCTCCAGGTCACCCGAACTCGCCTCGTCCCGTCCGGGAGCCTCGCGATCCCGTCGGCGTCCGCCGCCGGAACGTCCCTCCAGAGACAAACCAGGGGAGGGGGTTCCAGCGGGGAGATCGTCGGGTCGAATCGGGCGAGCGAGGCCATGGTTCCCACATAGGCCGTTCGATCCGGCGCGATCCACAGTCCGCCTGAATTGCATTCGTCCTCGATGAGCCCGTTGCTGTCGTCCGTGTACGTCCATCTCCCGCCAAAGTACCGGCCCACGCCCGCGCCGCTTCCTTCCCAGACGCTTCCGTCGGGAGCGAGCGCGAGCGAGTAGACCGTGTCGGACGGAAATCCCTGGACGCGCGTCCCTCTCCTCCAGAGGCCGTCCTTGCGGATCGCGATTCCGTTGGTTCCCCCGGCCCAGATCTCGCCGCCGCCGAGCTGCAGGAGGCTGCTCACCGCTTCCGGAACGACGCCGAGGCCTTCAGCCGCGGTCAGACGGGCGCCGCCGTGAAAAATGGCGAGGCCGTGCATCGTGCCGACCCCGACGTCTCCGTTGCGAAACCATGTCATCACGCGCGCGTTCTGAGCGGGAAGCTGCCGATTGAGCTCCGCAGTCGGGGTCCAGGCGCCGTCCTCCAGCCGGAGGATTCCGGCCGAGGAGGTCGTCGCGAACCATTCGCCGGCAGGCGACTTTGCAAACGACGTCACGAATCCCGTCGGCAGGTCGAAGACCTTCCGGAATCTCCCCCCCGACCTCGATTCGAAGATCCCCGTCCGGGATCCCGCCCAGATCACGCCCGGGGACGGCTCCGCGGCGCAGACGACGTCTTCGGTCAGGCCGTCCCCTTTGTCGAGCGTGTGCATCTGTCGGCCGTCCCAGTGCCAGAGCCCCCGGTTGACGGCGGCGGCGAGAAACCCTCCGCCGGAATCCGGCGCGATGCCGAAGACGGGAGTTCGGGGCGAAAGGGAACCCTCCGTCGCCCAGCGAATCCGGTGGGTCCACGCCTCGCTCAGCAGCTGCTGAAGGCCGCTTCCGTTGAAACCGAACCAGACCGACCCCTCGCGGTCGGCGAGAATCGCGTTCACGGTCGCCGGTTTCAGGCCGTTCTCGGGACCCCATTGTTCCCAGGGCCCGGTCTCCCGGCCGAAAGCCACGCGGCCTTCGTTTCCTCCGGCCCAGACACGTCCGCGCCGATCGCTCGCGAGACACCGGATCCGCCCTCCGTCCCAGCCGTCGAGCGGCACCGGGGACCATTCCGTCGATCCCGATTTCCTGACGAAGAGCGTCCCGGCTTCGGTACCGGCCCAGCATTCTCCGGAGGGCATCGAAAGAATGGCGCTGACTCCCTTTGGAGAAGATTCCGAGGGCTCGATGGCTCCGTCGGTGACGCGCGCCACTCCGGATTTTCCGCCGATCCAGATCGATGAATCGTCGGAGGAGACCGTCACGGCGGGAGTCGGAATCCGGGGATCGCCCTGAAAGTCCCATTGCGCCGGGGCATCCGGATTCGAATTCCGCCAGACCTTGCCCTCTTCGTCCACGATCCAGAGCGCGCCGCTTCGATCCGCCGCCACCGAGAGCACGGCGCTCGCCGTCGGCAGCAGCCTCCACCCGCGGCCGTCGTTCACATGAACTCCCCGCGATCCCCCGACGTAAAGGCCGCCGCCGCGACGCCGCTCGAAGCAATACACCGCCCCCCTTCCCGGCGCAGCCGGCGTCGAGGGGATCCGCTCGATCTGGTTTCCGTCGAAGGTCGCAACACCGTCGAGCGTCGCGATCCAGAGCAGGCCCGAGTCGTCCTGCCAGAGGTCGAGGGGCGTCGATTGGGGAAGGCCGTTGGAAGATTTCTTGTCGAACGCCCGAAACGAGCGCACGGGAGTCACCGACTCGGCCGGGAGGGCGGCCGTCCGTGCGATTGAAAATACCAGGAGCGGCACGAGCCGCCGCCAAATTGAGCGCGCGATGGCCTATTATCCTCCTTCAGAACCCTTTGTGTCGAAAAGTCCTTCTCCCTCGCCGCTTCTTCTGAATCAGGCCGAAAGGCTCGGCCGAGCCCACTACGAGATTCTGGCCATGGCCTGGGCGGGCTGGGTCTTCGACTTCTATGACCTCATTCTCTACAGCTTCCTTCTGATTCCCCTGGGCAGGGAGCTGCGGCTCTCGAATGTCCAGGTGTCGGCGGTGTTCGGAGCGTCCCTTGCCGCGACCGCGGTCGGGGGCATCTTCTTCGGGTTCCTCGCGGATCGCGCCGGGCGCAAACCGGTCCTTCAGTGGACGATCCTCGTGTTCAGCGCAGGCACGCTCGCGAGCGGCCTGGCCGCGACGCTTCCCGTTCTGCTGATCTGTCGCGTGATCACGGGGCTGGGCGTCGGGGGGGAGTGGGCGACGGGGCAGACGTACATCGGCGAAACGTTTCCCGCCCGCGTGCGCGGACGTTACGGGGCCTACGTGCAGACCGGGGCGCCGGTCGGCGTGGCTCTCGCCTCGGCCGTCGGAGGGTTTCTCGCCCCCGCGATCGGCTGGCGTGCCTGCTTTCTGATTTCCGGGCTGCCGGCGCTGCTCATCGTCGCGATCCGGCGCCGCCTGCCCGAGTCCGACGTTTGGCTCGCGGCGCGAGCGCTCAATTCCCGGGAGCGAGGGCCGGGAGAGGCCGGGGCCAACGCGCGGGCGCGGGCTGGTCTCCGAGATCCCGAGGGAAAGCGAACTGCGGCCGAGGGTCGAGGAGACTTTGCCGAGAAGGCGCTGGGGCTGGCCGCGACGTTCGGCGAGCGAGTCCTCCAATCCTATGACCCGTCCGTCCCGAATCTTAGGGACGGTTCTTGAGTTTCGCGACGATCTCGCCGATCCGCCCCTGCGCCTCTGAAGAAAACCACAGCTCGACCCATTCGCGCGAGTTCCGCTCGAAGGCTCGATCGATGGCCTCGGCCGCGGAATTTCTCAGGAGCCCCTTGACCTGCGCATAAGCGCCCGGCGGGATTTCAGAAAGGCTCCTGGCCTTTTCGACGGCGGCCCGAAGGATGTCTCCCGGCGGGACGACCGCGTCGATGAGACCGGCATCGAGAGCCTCCGGCGGCGCAAAAAGCATCCCCTCGAGCGCGATCCGGCGCAGAAGAGCCGGTGAAACCTGGCAGCGGAGCGTCTCGAAGACGAAAACCGGCAGCCCCACGCCGAGGTTCACCTCGTTCAACCCGATCTTGAAGGCCCCGTCGGCCATGAGCCGGACGTCTCCCTGAAGCGCGAGGACGCAGCCTCCCGCAATCGCATGCCCGTTGACCGCGCACACGACCGGCGCGGGCCACAGGAAGATCCGCATCATCGTGCGGTGAAGGTGCTCGAGCGCCTTCTCGACCTCCGCTCGACCGGCGGCGGAAAGGGCCGGCAGGTCGAGCCCCCCGCTGAAGAATTTCCCGTTGCCGGCGACGACGACGGCCGCAGCGCCGGCGGCGCCGTCGAAAGCGCGGTCGAGGTCGGCGAAAAAACGCTCCTGCATCGCGTTCGCTTTGCCGTCGTCCATGCGAAGGACCGCGATCTCACCGTCTTTTTCGACCCGAATCATGGCGCGATCATACGCCGGGGCCCATCCGCGACGCGCGCAGAGTTCCTTTCTTCCGAGCCCGCTCTTTCATCATGAAAAAAATGACAGGGGTGACGAGCAGGACATGAACCGTCGAGGTGACCATGCCGCCGACGATCGGGGCCGCGATCGGCCGCATGACTTCGGACCCCGTTCCCGTCGACCAGAAGATCGGCACAAGTGAAAGAGTCGCCGCGCAGACGGTCATCAGTTTCGGCCGGAGCCGCATCACCGACCCTTCCCGGGTGGCCTCCAGGATGTCTTCTCGCGTCACGCCGCCCGCGTTCAGGCGGCGATCGAGCGCCTCGTGCAGGTAGATCACCATGATGACTCCGGTTTCGACGGCAATTCCGTAGAGTGCGATGTAGCCAATCCACACCGCAACGGAGAAGTCGTATCCGAGGAGCCACTGCAGGATCACGCCGCCGGTCATCGCGTAGAGCACAGAAAGCATGACGATGGCGGCCTCCGACGTCGACCGGAAGGTCATCGTCAGAAGCACGAAGATCGCCCCAAGCACGACCGGAAGCACAGTCTGGAGAGTTTTTCGCGCATGGATCTGGAACTCGTACTGACCCGTCCAATCGAGCGTGACCCCCGAAGGCACCGTCACGCGCGACTCGATGCGCCGCTTCGCGGCCCGGACGAAGCCCGCCAGGTCGGAAGCGTCGGTGTCCACGTAAACGATGCCGGTGAGCCGGCCGTCTTCGTCGCGAAACATCGGCGGCCCGGAAGCGAATCGGATTTGCGCGACCTGACCGATCGGGACGTACGCGCCGTCGGGCGCCATCACGAGTATTCTCCGCAACGATTCCAGATCGCTCCGAAAGTCCCGCGAATACCGCACGAGAACCGTGAAGCGCCGCCTTCCTTCAACCGTGGTCGTGACGATCCTGCCGCCAGCGGCCGCCTCGAGAGTGCTTTCGATTTCTCCGACCGAAAGCCCGTCGCGGGCGGCCGCGTCACGATCGACCGTGAAGTCGAGGTACGACCCTCCGTTCGTCCTCTCGGCATAGACGCTGCGCGCGCCCGGAAGATTCGAGAGCGCGTTCTCGATCTCCAGGCAGACGGTTTCGATGACGTTGTAATTGGCGCCTTGGACCTTCACTCCGACTTTCGTGCGCACGCCCGTGGCGAGCATATCGAGCCGGTTGCGAATTGGCTGCGTCCAGGCCACGGGCATTCCGGGGATCTGAAGCCTTTCGTTGAGAGCGGCGAGCAGCTCGGCCGTCGTCCGAGCCCGAACTTCGGGCCAGGCGCGTCGCAACAGCGGCCGGAACGGGGCCGGCCAGTTCGAATACCATCGAGGATGGAAGGTTTTCGGCCACGTCTTTCGAGGCTTCAGAACAATCGTGGTCTCGAACATCTCGAGAGGAGCCGGGTCCGTCGAGCTTTCGAATTTTCCCGCCTTGCCGAGAACCGATTCGACCTCCGGAAACGTCTTGATGATTCCGTCGGTCTTGACCAGAATTTCCCTTGCCTGCTCGACCGACATCATCGGAAGCCCCGTTGGCATGTACATCAGCGATCCCTCCCGCAGAGGAGGCATGAACTCCGACCCGAGCGAGAGCGCAAGGGGAATGACCGCCAGGACGAGCAGAAAATTGATCCCGAGCGTCGCCTTCGGAAATCTCAGCGCCAGGTTCAGAACCGGCGTATAGAGCCTCCGCGAGTACAGAGCCGCCGGGTTGTCGTCCTCGGACCGGATCCGACCTCGCATCCAGGTCGTCATGAGGATCGGCACCAGGGTGATCGACAGGATCGAGGCAGCCGAGATCGCGAACGTTTTCGTGAATGCAAGGGGATGGAAGAGCCTCCCCTCCTCGCCGGTCAGAAGGAACACGGGCAGGAAAGAGACGACGATGATGACGAGCGAGAAGAAAATCGCGCGCCCCACCTGTTGGGCCGCCGACACGATCGCCGCTTCGCGCCCCGCCGCGCCGCCGGCCGGGTCGGCCGCCGCAAGATGCCGGTGGGCGTTCTCGACCATGACGATCGAAGCGTCGATGAGCACGCCGATCGCCAGCGCGAGTCCCCCCAACGACATGATGTTGGAGGAGACGTGGAGCAGCGCCATCGGAAGGAAAGACACGACGATTGCGATCGGGAGAACAGTGATCGGCACGAGCGCCGAGCGAAAATGAAACAGAAAGATGAGGACGACGAACGCCACGACCACGACCTCTTCGATCAGCGTGTGCTTCAGCGTGTTGATGGCGCGGCGAATCAGCTCCGAACGGTCATAGGCGATCCGAAGCTCGATCCCCGGAGGAAACGAAGAGCGCACCGCGGCGATTTTTTTCTTGACGGCTTCGATCACGTTCGCGACATTTTCGCCGGCCCGAACGACCACGACGCCGGCAACGGCCTCGCCCTCCCCGTTCCAATCGATGACGCCCCGACGCATCTCCGGCCCGAGGTGGATCGCCGCGACGTCGGAGAGATACACCGGCGTGCCGGTCGACGCCCGCGCCCGGACGGGGACCCGCCGCAGGTCCTCGAGACCGCGGATGTATCCGCGGCCGCGCACCATGTATTCGCGCCCGCTCCATTCCACGACGCGGCCGCCGACATCGCCGTTGGCTTGCCGGATCGCCTCCAGAACCTGGGGCAGGCCAACGCCATAGCTCGCAAGCTTCGTCGGATCGACCTCGACCTGGTATTGCTTCTGAAATCCGCCGGCCGAAGAGACTTCCGCGACGCCGGGAACTGCGCGGAGCCAGTACGAGAGGTCCCAGTCCTGGAACGTTCGGAGATCGGCGAGGGAATTTTTTCCACTCTTGTCCACGAGGACGTACTCGAAGCCCCACCCGACTCCAGTGGCGTCAGGGCCGAGATTGGGGTTCACGCCGGCGGGAAGCTGGCTCTTGAGCCCGTTCAGATACTCGAGGACGCGGCTCCTCGCCCAGTACAGGTCGGTCCTGTCCTGGAAGATGACGTAGACGTAGGAGTACCCGAAAAAGGAATAGCCGCGCACCGTTTTGACGCATGGCGCCGACACAAGCGCCGACACGATGGGAAAGGTCACTTGATCCTCGATCAGGTTCGGGCTCTGTCCTTCCCAGTTCGTGTAGACGATCACCTGAACTTCCGAGAGGTCGGGAAGCGCGTCCAGGGGAATGTGCCTCAGGGCCCAGAGGCCCGCGCCAAAGAAGGCCGCGACGAAGAGGACCGTCAGAAACTTGTTTCGGACGCAGAGCGCGATCAGTCTTTCGATCATTTCTGCTGCTCCTGCGAGTCCTCTGGTTTCCGAGTCAACGGCTGCGCCGGCTGACCGGAAGAGCCCGCGGGCGCCTGGCCGACCGCGCCGATCTGCGACTCCGAATCGATCAGGAAATTCGCCGAGACCACGACTCTTTCTCCGTCCGAAAGGCCTGAAAGGACCTCGACGGAATCGACCCCCCTCATTCCCGTTTTCACCTCCCGGGGCGCATAGACGCCCGGGGATTCTTCGACGAAGGCGATTTGCCGCTCGCCCGTCTGAATCAACGCCGAGCGAGGGACAGCGAGGACCTCTTTCCCCTTCCCGGTCAGAGCCACACGGACGAACATCCCCGGCTTCAACGCGCCGTTCGGGTTGGGAATCACGATGCGAACCTTGACCGTCCGCGTCGCCTCGGCAAGTGTCGGATAGACGAAGTCGACGCGCCCGACAAACTTCTCGCCGGGCAGAAACGACGTATTCAACGTGGCTTCATCGCCCGGCGCGGTCATCCCCAACTCCGATTGATAGAGGTCGGCCAGCACCCAGACCTCGGAAAGATCCGCAACGGTGTAAAGCGGCTCGCCCGCGCTGACCGCCATTCCGGGGAGCGCATCCTTCTTCAAAACGATGCCCGAGACGGGAGAAGGCAGGACGAGATCCTTCGAGACCTCGCCCGTCGCTTCGATGCGCCGGATTTCCGCGCCGGAGATGTCCCAGAAGCGAAGACGCTGTCTCGTTGACTCAAGAAGAGCCCGCGCATCGGACGCCGCGTCGCTGTCGGAGGCTTCGGAAAGCCGACGAACGTTCTCGACGGCGAGCAGCAGCTCCCGCTCCGTCGCCACGAGGTCGGGGCTGTAGATTGAAAGGAGCGGCCGTCCCTTCCGCACGGTCTGTCCCGTTTGGTCCACATAAAGCCTTTCAACGTAGCCGGAAAATTTCGCGTTCACCGAGTGAACGCGCCTTTCGTCCTCCGCCACGACGCCGCTCGTCTCGATCGCTTGCCGGATGACGCTCAGCCCGATCCTGACTGTCGTCACGCCGATCTCCTGGCGCCGTTCGAGCGGAATCCGAACGACCGAGGACCCCAACGGAGCCCTGCCGGCTGCTCCCGCCTTCTCGTCGGCGTATTTCGCGACAAGATCCATGTCCATGAACGGCGACCTGCCCGGATGATCGAAGTGCAGTTCCGGCTTCATCGGGTCGTACCAGTAGAGGACCTCCCGGTTGCGAACCGCGAGTCGCGGCTCGCGAGCCGGCCCGACGGCGGATGAGGGATGACGAGCGCGCCCTCCCAGATACCCGATCAGAAGGAACGACGCGCCGAAGGCTGCGGCGAAGACGATTCGACTAGGGCGATTCATGCTCGTGCTCCATCCCGGGAGTCCCGGGGAGAAGGGGAACGCCCGCGGCCACCTGAAGGTCCGCGCGGTCGCGACCGATCGAAGCGAGGCGGTCGGCGTACTCGGATCGAAACGTTGCCAGATCCACCGACGCGGCCACCAGCGTCGCGAAGTCGATCGTGCCCACCGAGTACGCCTCTCGCGCAGCGCGCGAATTCATCTCGGCCTCCGGCAGGATCGAATCCCGGTAGAGGCGCGCCTGGCGCACGTCGCTCGCGAGCCGCGCGAGAGCCGCCTCGACTTCGCCCCGAAGGCGGTTTTCGGCGCTGGCGCGCTCGGCGCGCGCCGCCTCGAGCATCGCGTCCGCTTCGGCGGCCCTGGCCGACAGCCGGGCCGGATGGAAGAACGGAAGCGAAAGACCTACCGTCGCGGAAACCATGTCGTCCCGATGCGCCCTCTCGCCGTACATGGCGGAAAGGCTCCACACCGGACGCCGTTCCAGCCGGGCCCGGCGCGCCTCCTGCGCGGCCCGCTCGATCCCGGCGTCGTCGTGACGCAGGGCGGGACTCTCCGAGAGAGCGCGCGCGAGGAACCTCGCCCTTTCGGGCACGGACTCATCAGGATGGATTCCGGCGATGGGCGGCACGTCGGCGTCCGCGGGCCGCGCAAGAAGGGCGTTGAAATCGGCGGCGGAAGCGCGGCGCTCGCCTTCCATCCCGGCGATCTCCCGGGTAACCCGGAGCTTTTCGAGGCTCGCGCGAAGGAGATCCGCCTGCGCGCCGCGCCCCACCCGATACCGCTCCTCGGCCGCCCGGCTGTCGTCGTCGAGGAGGCCTCTCGTTTCCTTCGCGATGGCGAGCCTCTCATCGAGGGCGGCGATGTCGAAGAACGCACGCGCCGTTCGCGCGGCAACCTCATCCACGTGGTGCATGTGTTCCCGCTCGATCGCCTCCGCGCCGGCAAGGGCGGCGAGCCGGGAAGCAGCGCGCATGCCCGCCGGGAGAAGCGTTTGGGAGAGACTGACCTCCTTCATCGTCATCGGATCCTCGGCGAAAGAAAGATTCGTGGGCACGTTCACCGCGCCCATGGAGAGATTCGGGTCCGGCAACGAATCTGCCTGGCGCGCTCGCTCCCGCCAGGCACGAATCTCCGCGTCCATTCCCGACAATTCCGGGTTTGCCGACGTCGCGATCCGAATCGCATCGGAAAGCGTCTCCTGCCAGTCCGACGCTCGCGCCGGAATGTTCGCTGAGCTCAAGACCAACGCTCCGAAGAGCAAAGGCATCCACATCACAGACTCCTCTTCCAGATCGTGGGAGGGATTCGGGCTATCGACCCGGGAAAGGCGGGATCAGATTCGGAAGACGGACAGGCGCGACGAACTGGGGCATTCGCGGGGAGGAGACCAACCGGAATTTACGAGCGCCGGAGAATCCGAGAATTCGAGCCGGCGAGCCGGCGGGAGCGTCATTTCGAGCTGGGTCGCGAAAAGTCCGGCATCGTACGAAAAGGCTTTCGCGATCGACGCGGGGGCGGCTTCCCGGGCCTGAGCGAGCGGGCAGTTCTCAAGCGGGCAGCAATTCGATTCGATGGCGGTTCGCACGGAGTCGCGAAACCCACAGCAGGGGGGATGAAAAGGCATTCCCCACGCGGAAAGAACGGCGACCCCGACCAGAACGACAGCGGCGCGTTTGAGCACGCTCTCATCCTACTCCCTTCGGTCCGCCCGCGTTGAAACATTTGCATCAATTTGATTCACATCTTCATGTGATCGTGCTCGCGACCCGGTTCCGCTGCGTGCGACCCGAACCGGATCCGCAGGAACGCATGAACCGAGACCGGGTGCGAGCCGTAGATCGGGTCCAGCCGAGAGGTAAATCGATAGATCGTCGCGTCCGCGCCGAGCCCCGTCTCGGCTTCCGCAAGCCAGGGGAAATCCCTCGCGAATCCGAGCGTCGCCGCCTGGATTGACGTTCGCTGCGCGGGGACGCCTTCGGGCCTCTGCCGTTTGTTCGTCAACTCGTAGAGATCCCGGTCGACCGACTCTGCCCTTCCGTAGAGAAAATTCACGTCTCCGAATTTCCAGGTCCACTCGAGCGAATTTCCCCACTCCGGGCCGTCCGGCGTCCCGTTGCGTCCCGCGATCACCGTGGCGGCGATGAATCCGCCCGGAAGCGCCTTCTGGTACCCGATCGACGCGGTCGACCGGGTCTGATTGCCCGCTTCGATCTTCTCGGGGCGCTCCAGGTGCCCGGAGGAAACTTGAATCGAAAGCTCGGGGGTCGGGCGGACCCAGAACCTTCCGGAATACGAATCGATCCTCCCCTGCTCGATGTTCCATCGGTTCTCGTCGGGCTCGCGGCCGTGGAACGCGGACGCCTCGAGCGTGAAGATCGAGCGGCTCCAGGAGACCGAAGCGACGTCCGCGCTGATGTGCGTCGAGTCCTGGTTGTGGTGCGACAGCGGCGCGGTCGGATTTTCGGAAGCCGAGAGACGGTGCGGGTACGCGACCGGCCCGAGCGCCGGCTCGCCGATCGGCGCGAGAGAGAGCCGAATCTTCCCGGCGGCGCTCTCCTTTTCCCACGCCGCGCCCAGTTGCACGAAGAGGTCATGAGGATGCTGACGGTCCACGAGGAGAACGTCGTGGTAGGTCTCTCCCCTCTGAAAGAGCTCGCGAGATCCCTCGACCGGGATCGTCGCTGGCTCGAGAGTGAAGGTGCCGAGCAGGGAGAGGCGGCCCCCGGCCCACGCTCGCATTGCCACGATCATGAAATGATTCTGGGATTCGAATTCGCGCCCGCCCGACGGGCCTGCCTGCCGGTTCGCGTTCAGGAAAGCATAGCCGTGAATCATCGTCATCCAATGCGGCATGGCGGGCATTGCTTCCATCCTCGCCATCGGATCGGGGTTCGGGTCGGCGGACGTCTCGCTCTGGGCCGCGACGACGCCGCCGCCGAGAATCCACGCGGCGAAGAGACCTGCGGCAACTCCCCGTCGGCTCGGGCGATTCGAGAAGGAGAGAATCACGGCAGCGACGATACACGACGCCGCGGCGGCCGCACCTCGGAGATCCGGGACCCCCTTCGGGCGACGAGCGCTTCCAGCAGCCCGGCTCGGCGCCCATTCCCCGTGACCGCCAACCGTCGATCCCAGTCGGCGAGGACGGCCTCGAGATCCGCCCTCAGCGAGGAAAGAGCCTCGATCTCGCGCCGGAGGTGCTCGAGCTTCTCGGCCGCGAGGCTCCGGACCTGCCGGCAGGGCGCGCCGCCGGAATCGCGGACCCGAACGATCGAAGCGAGCTCGGACACGGAGAATCCGATCGACAGAGCGACCCGGATCAGCAGCACGCGGCCGAGCGCGTCCGGCGGATACCGCCGATACCCGTTGGGCCCCCGCCGGGGAACGGGCAGCAGCCCCCGCCTCTCGTAGAACCTCAGGGCATCTTTGCTGAGGCCCGCGAGCGCAGCGAGCTCGCCGGCGCGCAGGGATCGCGATTCCTTCGCCGTCGTCATCCGCGCTCCCTCATTCAAGCTGTCCCCGACAACGGATTTCCACCCCCCCGGGATTCCCGATTTATCGGACCGCCTCCGCTCCGGGATCTCCGGTCCCGTGGTCGGCAATTTGAAAGCGCAGGAAGTCGTGGATTGCGTCCAGCGCGTCGGGATCTCGGGTCTCGAGAACGACACGAGCTCCCCCCGGGATTTCCTCGTATCGGTACACAATCGCGTCCCGGCGCCGTTTCATGGTCGAGACTCCGGGCGGAATCGTGTCGTGGACGAGCATCGGAATCGCGAAATCGCCCTTCGCGAACGCCCTCGCGATGTGCGTCAGGTGCATCCGGATCCGGCCCCGGCTGTCCGTATCGGACGGCGCGTTTGCCGACACCTCGATGGCTCCCCCCTCGGCGGAGATTCGAAAATGATGGGTCGTCTTCTCGTGCGAGAAGCCCATCGCGCCGTCGCCCCGCGTGGCGACCTCCCGGGCGTGATCCCCGGGGGTTCGCGCGCCCCCCTTCATCATCGGACAATCGGCCATGTCGTCCGCGGACGCGCAAAATGCAAACCCGAGCACGACCGCCGCGATGAACGTTACCCCCGGTCGGAATCTCATGAACTCGCTCCTTCCCGTCTCGAAGACGCCGCGGCATTGCGGCCTCGACTCGACGAGGGGCGAACTCTACAGGGTGGAACCGGTTCCGGGGTCAAGGGCCGGCCAGTGCACGGCCCGATGAGCATGCTTTTTGCGTTCTTTTGAAGCTGAAAGGAGTCGTGATGCCCAGAAAGCCCTCGAGCGGACGGAAATACAGCCGCAAAGCGTCGGCAAAAGTCGAGCGCGTCATGCGCGAGAGAAAGAAGGGGACCCTCCGATCGGGCGGGTCCGGAAAGAAAGTGACGAGCCGCAAGCAGGCGATCGCCATCGGCCTGTCGGAGGCCCGGCGCGCGGGCGCGAGGGTGCCGGCCAAAAAGAAATAACGAGATCGAATTCGGCCGGCGCGAAGGCCCCGCAAGCCGATCGGGTAGACTCGCCCATCGGCCTCCATGATGAACTTCTCGCGCCTCCCCGCGCCTTTGATCGACTTGGCGCGATCCGCGCGAACCGCGCTGCTGCGAGCCTTCGGCCCGATTGAGCGTGTCCTGCGGCGTCCCGGAAAACGGGAGCTGCCGCCCCTCTGGCTGCGCCGGCATGCGGGACCGGTCGAGAAATTCAGCCGCAGCGCCGCCGAATCGATGTCCTTGATCCGGGCCCTTTCGCTCGTTGGGACGAACAGTCTCGTCCTCGACCTCGGCTGCGGCCCCGGGGCGATGGCCGTCGAACTTCAAACGGAGCTCGGACCGAACGGAGCGTACGTCGGCGTGGACGTTCACGCCGCTTCGATCCGCTGGTGCCGAGGGCGCTTCGGAGGCGACGGCCGTTTTCGGTTCGAGCTCGCGCCGATCGACACGCCGTACAGCCGCGGCGCTCCCGGGAATGCGTGCGAGTTCCGATTTCCGGTCGAAGACGGGAGCTGCGACTTCGTCGTCGCGAAGTCGCTTTTTACTCACCTCCTCGAGCCCGAGGCCGGGTCTTACCTTCGGGAAATCGGCCGCGCCCTGTCTCCGTCCGGGCGGGCGATGGTGACCGTTTTTGCTTTCGACCCGCGCCTCCGGACGCCGGCCTTTCCCTTCGGGACCGAATCGAGCTCGATTCGCTGGAAGGTCCAAAACCGCCCTCAGGCGGCCGTCGCGTATTCGCGGACGGACTTCGAAGATCTGATCTCGCAGGCGGGACTGCGCATCGAACGGAGAATCGACGGGTTCTACCCCGGAACTTCCCGAATCCCCGCGGGCCAGGACACCTATATTCTCGGGCGCGGGCCCGCCCCGGACACCGCGGCTTCCGGAACATAGAACCCGGCGGACCCTGAATTGCGGACGAATCCGTACCGGATTCCCGCCGCCTCCATCTCGGAGGGAAACTCGGGTTTCGAGCTCGACACGAAAAGCACCACGAGCTCCGGGCGGAAATCGCGAAACGGAGCCTGCAGAGCGATTCTCGCCGACGGGTTCCGGACTCTCACATTCTCGATCCTCACGCGCGGCCGCGCATCGCGGAGGAGCATCCAGAGCAGATATTCGGACTGGGAGACTCGGGAGTAGGCGACGCCGAGATTCCGAATGCCCGATGACCGCACCGTGCGCGCCGCCTCTTCATATGGCGCTCGGAGCTCCGGACATCGAGCAAAGTAGAGCTCGAACCGCGACGTTGCGAGGACGCCTTTTCCCCGCTCGAAGGTGAGCGGGCGCCCGACCGTTCCGACGGCGAAGGGAACGGCCGCCAGGAGCAACCCCGCGCCCAGCACAGAAGCGAGCGATCCGAGGAGATCGGACGCGGCGACGCCCACGACGGGCGCGGAGAGGACGAGCAGAGGCATGAGGAGACGGCAGTTCGGCGGCTGCCACTTCACCGCGGCGCAGAAGAGCAGATAGCCCGCGACAATGGAAGCGAAATATCCCAAACGCGGCCCTCCCGCTCGGAGCCGGCGGAACCCCAGCAGGCCGATGCCCGTCGAGCCGAGGAGGAAGATGTGCAGGGGGCTGCCGACGACTTCTTCGACCTTCGTCGGAGGCCAGATGTCGAATCGTCCGGACGTGGTCCGCGGGTCGAACGGGCTCGCGCCAACGACCTCGAGGACGCGCGAGGTCCAGCCCAACAGCTCCCGGTTCACTGCGGGGCTCTTTGATCCGAATTGAAAAACCGCGTTGCGCACGGCGTTCGAAGCGACGTCCGAGGGCGTGACAGCCTTTACGCCAAGGTTGGCGCGTTGACCGGGGTCCGCCACCGGACTCCCGAACACCGCGAGGTTGCGCGCGAGAAACGGAAAGACCAGAGCGCCCGCGAGGAACAGGCCGGCGGCCAGCGGCCCGAGGGCCTTTCGAGGTTTCACACCGCGGCCGCGAAGGACGGCGAGCACGATCATGGGAAGGGCGAAAAACCAGGCCGTCACCTTGGTCATCACCTCCAGGCCCGCCGCCGCGCACGCGGCAACGATGCCGGCCGCGGACGGGGTGCCGAGGCCTCTCGGTTTGGCGGCTCCGCTGAAGTGGACCAGCGCGAGAAGCCAAAAGGCGGCGACCCAGTCGTTTTTCCCGCTCGTCGCCTGGGCAATCCCGATTGGAAGCGTGGCGGCGAACAGCCCGGCGAAGATCTGGGCCCGCCGCCCGCCGCCGAGGTCGCGCGCGACGAGCGAAGCCGCCAGGAGGGCTCCCATCGCGGCGATCCATTGAAGGAGGCCCCCCGAACGGTCGCTTCCTGTCAAAAGATGAAAATGCAGGCGGACGATCTCGGCGAACGGGGGATCGAACAGCTGGGCCGGATCCGACGACGGATATGGCGAAAGAGTTCGGTTCTGAATCCAGTGCATGACGCGACTCATGTGATAACCGATCGAATCCGAGCTCTGCGGAGGGGCGAGCGCCGCAACGACGAAGAGCGCAAGAGCCAGGAGCGCGATCCCCGCGAGCAACCCTCCTTCCGCCGCCGGGAGGCGCGGCGCTCGCACCGGTTCCGGAGGGCCATTCCTGCGCCAGCGATATGCCAGCAGGACCGCGGCGGTGGCCGCAGCCGCTCCCGCCGCCCAGAAGCCGAGCACGCCGAGAAACGTGAGGGCGTGAAACGCCCCCAAAATCTCGGTGCCGAGGCCGATCGAGACACCCAGCCCGAGGGAGGAGAGGAGCAGGTCGTCCCGCAGCGTCGCCGAAGAACGCACCGAGCGCAACCTCCGCGTCGCGGAGGTCACGAGCCCGAACACGGCCACGGGCAGCAACGCGAGGAAAATCAATCGGCCGACGTTATCATCCGTCCCCCGGAGAGGAGACGCTCCGAAACCTTCGGCCCGGTTCCCCGTACCATCGAAAGATGGAGAAGTGGCCCCCGGGATTCCGGCATCGCCGGGTTTTCGAAATCCCCACCGTTTCGATTTCCCGGTGGCGCTGCCAGGGCGCGCCGCCGCGCCTGGGAGCCGAGCGCTCGCAACCGAGTCCGATGATCGTGTTCGCTCATTGCGGAAATTTCCGCGTGCATTCCCGAGCGCCGATCGGCCTGATCGATTGCACCCGGGTCGGGTTCTTCAACCCCTTGGCTCCCTTTCAGTCCGCGCATCCGTTCGGGGGAGGCGATTCCGGCAGCGACCTCGCGATCCGGCCCGACGTTCTGGCGGAAATCCTCTTTCGCTATGATCCGCGCGCCGCGGAGAGGACGGATCAGCCGTTCCCGTTCGGATCGGGGCCCCTCGAACCCCAATCGTTTCTCCTCCTTCGAACGCTCCTTCGCAAAGTGGCCCGCCCGAATCCGATCGACGGACTGGAGATCGAGGAATGGGCGCTCTTTCTGGCCGATCGGCTGATTCGCGCGGCATTCGACGGCGCGATCGGTTCCGAGGCATCCCGGGTGACCCGGCGCGAGCGCGAGGAGGCCGAGGATCTGCGAGGGCACCTCTCGAGTCAGCCGGGCCGGCGCCATCAGCTCGACACCCTCGCCAGGGAGCTCGACTCGACGCCATTCCGACTCTGCCGCTCCTTCCGCTCCGCCACCGGCACGACGATCCACCGATACCTGACGCACGTGCGGCTTCAGCAGGCTCTCGGCCGGCTCGCCGAGGGATCCCCCGATCTTTCCGACCTGGCCTTCGAGCTCGGGTTTTCAAGCCACAGTCACTTCACGTCGGTCTTCCGAAAACACCTCGGCGTTCCGCCCGAGACCGTTCGCCGCGTCGCTCGGGCAAACGATGTCGCGTCCCTGCGACGGGGTCTCTCCCCGATTCCCACCGCTGCCGGGAACTGAACCCCGGGACGCCTCCGCCCTTCGCTTCCGAATCGGTCTCTGCAAGGAATTGACAGCGCCACCGCGCGCGCGGCATGTACAACCCGCCTCGTCAGGAGGCCTCGGATGAAGAAATTCCTGCTCGTCGTCCTTCTCGGCGTTCTCGGCGTTCTCTCCGCTGGGTGGATGGCGATCGCTTCCGCGGAATCCCCCGATCCGATCGAGGGCAAGTGGTACGGCGAAGCCGGATTTCCCCAGGACCGGATCGAGGTCGGTCTCGAGTTCAAGCGCAACGAGAAGGGCGAGCTGAAGGCCTTCCTCTACGAGCCCGTCGGGAATTTCTATGGCCTCGAGCTTCCGGGGATCGTGGGACGCAAGGGCGAGACCTACACGATCGACTCCTACGCCACGACCCTCACGCTCCACGGCGACGCCCTCGAAGGAACCTATCTCCCGACGAACGCCCCCGCGTCGCTCCACCGCACCGAAAAGTTGCCTTCGGAGGTGCCGGTTCCGGCGCTCCCGCCGGGACCCGGGCCGAAATGGCGCGCGAAGCTCGGCGCGGGAGCGATCTATGCGCCGGCCGCGGTCCGCGACGGGATCGCTTACGTCGGCTCGACGAACGGCGCGTTCAACGCGATCCGCGAGCGCGACGGCGCCTTCGTTTGGATCTTCGCGGCCGGCCGCCCGATTTTCGGGGGCGCGCTCGCGACCGACGGGCACGTCTTCTTCGTCTGCGACAACGGGTACCTGTACAAACTCGACCGCAAGACGGGCAAGGAGGTCTGGCGGTATGACCTCGGCGACGCACGCTCGCCCCGGATCCTCTCGCATCAGATCATCGACACCGTCGAACCGACGATCGGGGATTTCGACTTCGAGAACTCCTCGCCGTTGCCGCGGCTCGCCGACGGCGTTCTCTTCGTCGGCTCGGGCGACGGAAGCTTCCACGCGGTCGATGCGGAGACCGGGAAACGCGTCTGGCGCTTCGAGGCGCCCGAGAACGGAAAACCGCCGGAATCGACGCCGTGGAATCCCGAGGGCTCGAACAAGATTCGGACGGATGCGCTCATCGACGGTCCGCGCGTCGTGTTCGGGAGCTTCGGCCACAAGCTCCGGGCGCTCGATCGGAAGAGCGGGGCGGAGATCTGGCAGAAGGACTTGCGAGCCGAGATTTCGAGCTCCCCGGCACTCGTCGACGGCAAGATTGTCGTCGGCAGCCGGGGCGGCGCCCTGTACGCGTTCGAGCCCGAGACAGGGAAGAAGCTCTGGGCCATGATCTTCTGGGGCTCGGCGATCGAATCGACGGCGGCGCCCGGCGGGGGAAGCCTCTTTTACATCGGCGCGTCCGACCTGCGGCGGGTCAGCCTCATCGACGCAAAAGACACCCGCGTCCTCTGGCGGACCGACGTGTTCGGTCTGCCCTGGCCGCGCCCTGCGGTCTGGGGCGGGCGAGTCTTCGCGAGCGCGATCGGCTACGCGCCGTACCAGATGCGGCACCTCGGGAGCTTTACCGCGCTCGACACCGCGACCGGCCGAATCGTCTGGCGGTGGCCCGCGCCCGTCACCGACTCTTTGGTCAGCGGGTTCGCTGCCCCGCCCGTCGTGGACGGTGATCTCGTGATCGTCGGCGGCCTCGACGGCGACCTCTATGGATTTCCGGTGGAGTGAGCGGCAAAAACATGACAGAGCACAAAGG